>NZ_CALAEQ010000147.1 GCF_937891065.1 uncultured Lutibacter sp.
CTTTATCAAAAGGACGTGATGCAGTTGCAGGATCATCATTTCTTGTAGAAAGTGCCTGTAAAGCATTAAAACCACCAATTCCTGCAATTGTGATGGTAGCTTCTGAGCCACCGGCCACCATTACATCAGCATATCCTAAGCGAATGTAATTTAAGGCATCAATAATTGCGTTTGATGAAGATGCACATGCTGATACTGTTGCAAAGTTTGGACCTCTAAATCCATATTTAATAGAAATTTGTCCAGGTGCAATATCAGCAATCATTTTTGGAATAAAGAAAGGGTTAAATCTTGGTGTGCCGTCACCTGAAGCAAAGTTTAAAACTTCAATTTGAAAAGTTTCTAATCCGCCAATTCCTGCACCCCAAATAACTCCAACTCTGTCTTTATCAATTTTTTCTAAATCTAATTGTGAATCGAGAATGGCTTCATCAGTAGCTACCATAGCATACTGTGTGAATTTATCCATTTTACGAGCTTCTTTTCTGTCAATAAAATCAGTGACATTAAAGTTTTTTAATTCACAAGCAAAACGAGTCTTGAACTTAGTGGCATCAAAATATGTAATTGGAGCAGCCCCGCTAACACCGTTAACAAGGCCATTCCAATATTGTTCAATATTATTACCTATTGGCGTTAATGCACCAAGTCCAGTTACTACAACTCGTTTAATTTCCATATATAGATTACTTTTTTGCGTCCTCTATATAGCTAATTGCTTGACCAACAGTACCAATGTTTTCTGCTTGGTCATCTGGAATTTGAATATCAAATTCTTTTTCGAATTCCATAATCAATTCAACAGTATCAAGTGAATCAGCTCCTAAATCATTAGTAAAGCTAGCTTCTATTGTTACTTCATTTTCGTCAACGCCTAATTTATCTACGATAATGGCTTTTACTCTTGATGCAATGTCTGACATAATTTTTTATTATTTTAAATTTAATTACTGCGCAAAAATATAAAACTTTATTGAAATGAAAATCTTTTACGTAATAAAAGATACTTCATCAGTCTTAAAGTTATTAAAAATTTTTCTGTTTAACCAGTAAAAGTTGTTAATTATTTGTTTTATTTGTTGAATAAGAGAACTAAAAATTGACACAAATGAAACGTATTGTAATATTTGCTTCGGGTTCCGGAACTAATGCTGAAAATATTATAAGGTATTTTAAAAATAGCAATTTAATCTCTGTTGTTCAAGTGTATTCTAACAAGAAGGATGCCAAAGTATTGGAAAGAGCAAAACAACTAGAAGTGAGTTGTTTAAGTTTTGATAGAGATGAGTTTTATAACTCAGATAACATATTAAATTTACTTATATCGACTACTGATTATATTATTTTGGCAGGGTTTTTATGGAAAATTCCTACAAGTATTATTGAAGCATTCCCAAATAAAATTATCAATATTCATCCGGCATTATTACCTAAATATGGTGGAAAAGGAATGTATGGAATGCATGTGCATAATGCGGTTGTAAAAAATAATGAAAAAGAATCAGGTATTACCATTCATTATGTAAATGATAATTATGATGAAGGTGCTATTATTTTTCAAAAGAGTTTTGAAGTGTTAGTATGTGATACCGCTGAAGATGTTGCTAAAAAAATTCATATCTTAGAACAAGAAAATTTTCCAAAAGTTATTGAAAAAGTTATTTTAGAAAATGAGTAAAAAAAAGTTTTATGTAATTTGGAAAGGTCACAAAACAGGCGTTTTTACATCTTGGAATGTGTGTAAAAAGCATATAACAGATTTTAAAGGAGCGCAATACAAAGCCTTTGCTTCAAAAGAGAGTGCAGATATTGCTTTTAAAGGGAATTATGAAGATTATGTTGGTAAAGACACTAAAAAAGTTCAGCTTTCTTCCGAAGAATTAAAACTTATTGGGAAACCAAATCTAGAATCTCTTTCAGTAGATGCCGCTTGTAGTGGGAATCCTGGTGAAATGGAATATAAAGGAGTAGATACTAAAACAAAAAAGCAACTATTTATTCAAGGGCCTTTTGAACAAGGAACCAATAATATAGGTGAGTTTTTAGCTTTAGTTCACGGATTGGGATATTTAAAAATAATAAACAGTAAAATTCCTATATATTCTGATTCTAAAATTGCAATAAGTTGGGTAAAAAAAGGTCAGTGTAGAACAAATTTACCTATTAGTAAGGAAAACAAAGTATTATTTGATTTGGTAAAAAGAGCTGAAATCTGGCTCAAAAACAACACGTATTCAACTGCTATTTTAAAATGGGAAACCAAAGCTTGGGGTGAAATTCCTGCAGATTTTGGAAGAAAATAGGTTAATGTATCAAAAATCTACTCTAAATCTAAATCATTAAAAAGAGTTTCAATTAAAGATTTTAATTCTTCTGGTGGATTTCCATGGTCAAAAGTTTGGGATTCATATATTTGGTTACCAATAGTGATGCTTAAAGTAGCATGTAATGCTGCATCAACATTTCTGTCACTTGTTGGGGGATTAAAATTTTCTATTTCGGAAAGGTTTATTTGTTCAACAATAGTTGTAATTTCTTCCCAAAATTTTGAAGTCGTTTTTGTCTCTATAGTGTTCTCAATGTCTTTATAATACAATTTAGAAGAAGTAACTTCATATTTAATTGAACTACCACGTGTGGCGGCATTATAATTAACAATCATAGTTTCTAAATTTGTTTGAGCTTTACAACTATGAAAAATAACAATAAAAAATAAATATTTTAGGATTTTCATCTCATTTAAATTTTGTAATTTAAAGATATAAAAAAAAGGAGCTTTTAAGCTCCCTTTTTTTATCCTTTTCATGTAGTTGTTTTATTGTACAAAGCTTACTCTAGATCCTCCAGAAGCAAAAATTGTTCTCATTCTATCGTTTTGGCCATTACTAAACATATACATACAGTTATCATCTGTATAATCCATATAATTCATAGTCATATCATTTGATTTACAGTTAACTGTAGGGTATGAAGGGCATCCGTAATTTGCGCCATCTGAACTTGGTGTGTCAGCAACAAAATCATCTTGACGACATCTACCATCACCCCAAATGTGGCGTAAGTTTAACCAGTGTCCAACTTCGTGAGTTGCAGTTCTTCCGTGTCCATATTGACCACCAGCTGTATTTTCACCTAAAAAGTCTGAACCAATAACAACACCATCAGTTGCTAATGCTCCACCAGGAAATTGTGCATAACCTAAAATTCCACCACCAATTTCACAAACCCAAAGGTTTAAATTGTGCGCAGGGTCAGTAGCGTCTATTCCACCTTCGCTTGCTAGTTTCATGGCATCGTTTGTTCCCCATTCAGATTTACTTGAAGCTTTTCTGTTTACTGCAGCTAACGTAAAAGTAATTTCAGTGTCAGCAACTAAACTAGCAAATTCTAAAGGAACATTACCAGTATTTGAGTTGTTGTTATTAAAGTCATCATTTAAAATAGCAATTTGAGAAACGATATGTGCTTGTGATACAGGATGGGCAGGATCTTCTAGAATATTTACAACTACAGGAATAGTAATAGTACCTGTATAAGGAGTAGGTATAGGAGTAGGTGTATTACCACCACCATTACCACCGCCTGGGTTTTTTGGTTTTCCTTTAAAATAAATATAAGTACGTGTATGTTTTTCAATATCAAACATACGATTTTCCAATCCTGGATTTTCTTTTAATAGTCTGTTTAATACTTTCATACTTTGACATTTGTTGTTTTTTGCATCACTTGAATGTTTTTCTAAATCACTATCAGTGTACACATAAAAATCACTCATGTCAATTGTTGCAACTTCTTGATTTGGTACAACTTCGTCAGAATTTGGCTGGCAGGCAACTACAGCTAATGCTAATATTGCCAAGGAAAAGATTAGTTTTTTCATCTTAAATTTAGATTATTTTGATTAATAATTTTCTATTTTGGGATGAATATATTAAAGTTACGCTAAAAAATAATAATAGTAAAATAATATCTAAAAAAAATAATTATCAGAAACGATAATATACTGTGGTTTATTGAACATTTAACAAAGCATTGATTTTGCTTTAACTAAGGCGTCATATAAAAGGTCTATTTCTTCAAAAGTATTGTAAAAAGAAAAAGATGCTCTTATGGTTCCAGGTATTTTATAAAAATCCATAATTGGTTGTGCACAGTGATGACCGGTTCTAACAGCAATCCCTAATTTATCAATAATTGTACCTATATCATACGGGTGAATTTCACCAATATTAAATGAAATTACAGCTGTTTTATGTTGAGAAGTTCCATAAATTTTCAGACCTTCAATTTGAAGTAATTTTTTGGTAGCATATTGAAGTAATTCATTTTCATAAGAAGCAATGTTATCAAAACCTAGCTCATTCATATAGTCTATTGCAACTCCAAAAGCTATAACGCCTGCAATATTTGGTGTGCCGGCTTCAAATTTATGAGGCAAATCGGCATACGTAGTTTTTTCAAAAGTAACTTTTTTTATCATTTCACCTCCGCCTTGATAAGGAGGTAATTTATTTAGCCATTCCTCTTTTCCGTATAAAATACCAACACCAGTTGGTCCACAAATTTTATGAGCTGAAGCTACATAAAAATCAACATCCAATGCTTGTAAATCAGGTTTAATATGTGGGCAACTTTGAGCTCCATCAATTAAAACTGCTGCGCCAATATTGTGTGCTTTATCTATAATTTCTTTAATAGGATTTATGGTTCCTAACGCGTTTGAAACATGATTTACAAACACCAATTTTGTTTTTATTGAAAGTAATTTGTCATACTCACTCATTACCAATTCGCCTTCCAAATTCATAGGAATTACCTTTAAAATAGCTCCTGTACGTTCGCATAACATTTGCCAAGGCACTATATTTGAATGATGTTCTAAAGCGGAAACAATAATTTCATCTCCTTCATTTAATAAAGAAGTAAAACCAGTAGCAACTATATTTATACTATGTGTTGTGCCTGCAGTTAATATAATTTCATAGCTTTTTTTAGCATTAAAATGATGTTGCAATTTAATCCGAGCTTCTTCATAGGCATTTGTAGCTAATTGACTTAAAGTATGAACGCCTCTATGAATATTAGCATTAAAAGTGGAGTAATAATTCACAATACTATCAATAACAACTTGTGGTTTTTGGTTGGTTGCTGCATTGTCTAAATAAACGAGTGGTTTTCCATTTACTTTTTGATTTAATATTGGAAAATCAGCTCTTACTTTTTTAATATCTATCATTTTCTTTTTTTAGAATGATTCTAAATACAAAATTACAAAATAGCTTTTATTTTAAAGGATGTAAAATTTAAAATCTTAACGTAAATTTTAAAATATAGCTGTATTATTAGCTAGTTAAACAGTTTTTTCAAAAACAACTTCGTTTAAAGGAAATGCTAAAGTTCTTTTTAAGGATGCGACAAACTACATAACTTACGTACTTCAGCCAAGACCAAAGCTTTTTGCTTCTCCGAAAAACTTAGGTGATTAAGTGACTCAGGCATTTTGGAAAGCTCTTTTACCAAAATAATATCTTTTTCTATGAGTTGAATTTTTTCCTTTTTGGTCAAAGATGTTAGGGTAGTTATGGGATATAAGCCATATTTATCAATATTATTTTTTATTCCGTTATTTTTAGGGTAATCCCAGCTTAGCAAAGTTAAGTCAACACACTTTGCATAATCTATTGCATCTTTTGTGAAACGTGTATTTGTAACCAGCCAACCTTGTTTTAAATGGGTTGTTTTACCTGAATTGTTCCATACTTTTTGAACATCAATAAATCTGGAGTTAATATATAGTGGAATTTTTACATTATTTACATTAGTAGGGTTTTGATGAAATTTACATTCTATGGTATAAGTATTTCCATCTTTTTCAGCCAAAACATCTATCTCATGAGTAATACATTCTCCGTGTAAAATTTCTCCAATTTTAGTTTTATAACCTTTTTGCCTTAAAAGCGCACTAATCAATCTTTCAAAAGGAAAACCAGTAGGACCTAATTCGAAAATTGCTCTTTTTAAACTGTATTTTGAAGCACAAATTCGATTGTATTTTTTTAGGATGCGAAAGGCTTTTTTATAAATTAAGTTTGAAGAAATTCCGTCATAGAGTTCAGGCTTTACAGCATCTACAATTTTTTCAATTTCTTCTTCTGAAGCGCCACTATTTTTAAGAGATCTAGAGAGTTTTTGTATTGAGAAAGGTTCTAAATCTCCAGAAATCTTTTTAACAACTATTATTTTATCGTCCATATTTTTCATAATTACCGAATCAAATTTATGCTAAATATTTTAAGTTGACTCTATTTAAAATCTTAATATTTCGGTCATTAACCCAAAACGAATGGTGTCAATTTGATGATTAAAGTAAATATTATAATAATCCATGCCATGATAAAATTGGACAAACAATCCAATGTCTTCCAAAAATTTTGGATGATAATAAAATGTTAGACCAGCATTTAATCTATTTAAATCAAAAGTGTTCCAGTTGTTTACTGAGTCAAACATCCAAGTTGTTTCCAATTTTAATGAGACACTTGGTCTGCTTTCAGCCTCCAAATTGTTTCTCGGAAGCTTAAAAGCTGAAAATGTATTGTGCCAACGCAATGCGCTATATATACCTTGCATTTCATCCAGCATCCAACTTTTTGGATGAACTTCAAAGGAACTTTTAAAATTTTTTACAGTATTCAAATTTTTACTGTTTGAGGAATTAATTAATCCAAATTCGAGATAATTAGTAGCGAAGTTTCCTGATAGTAAATTAATATTTCCGTTTTCATCATAAAAATCTCCATTTTGACCATTAGAGTGGTGTGCGATTCTACCAAAAAAGGTAATATAATTTTTTGATTTTTTGTCACCAACTAAATAATAGAATGAAATTTGAGGAATATAGCTTGGGGTATATATAGGATAAGAATCTTGGTTATACATTCTAATCATTATCTGAGGTGTTAGCACGCCCATTAATCTTGAATCTTTTCTTTTTCTTATAATAAAACTCGGACTAATATTGGCTTCAAAAATTAAAGGGTCTAAATTCCCAATATCAATAGGAAATGTAACATAACTGTCGCTTTGGTTAGAAAGGGCTATTTTAGTTAGGTCTAAATAAGCTAGGCTATCTTTTTTTTCTTGTGCGTTAGAAACAAGGATAAACAACGTAAGTAGAATCGATAAGTAAATAAATTTTTTCATTTTGCTTATTTTAAACAAAACTATTTACTACATGTAAATAAGCTTTATAGTTTTTTCAAGATTAGAATTCACCTCAAAGCTTGCTTTAGAAAATTTTGGCTTATTTGAGAGACCGATGGATTCATAATTTGAAAAACCAACACCTTCACTTGGTATAGGCAATAGGAATTTCTTGTCTATTTTGCCATTTTTATTTTCATCATGTAAAATATTTACGGCATAGTTTCCTTGGGATAAATTTGTAAAAATAAAATATGCCGAGCCTTCCTTGTTGATTTGTGATATTCCCTTTTTAAAATATTTTTCATATTTCTCATCGGGAATGGAACCGTCTTTGTTGTATAATGCAATTATAACTTCTCCTTTAGAATTTCTACACCCTTCCGCTTTTACTGTTAATGAATAGGTTTCTTCGGGTGATGATTTATTGAAGGATAACAATGTAAATAATGCTATTAATATTGCTATTTTTTTGATTATTTTATTCATTAACTTGTTTTTTTATAACTCCAAACAGCCAAACCATTCATAATAATTGCATACCCCAATGTTTTTAAAAACTGGGGTAAAATATCATTAAAATCAGCACCTTTTAACATCACCATTCGCATCACTTCTACAAAATATTTTATGGGATTAAATTCTGTTAAATTTTGAGCCCATTTTGGCATACTTTCTATAGGGGTAAAAAGACCACTCATTAAAATAAAGATTACCACAAAAAACCAAGCAATAAACATGGCTTGCTGCTGTGTGTCTGTAAAATTAGATATAAACAATCCCATACCTAAAATAACCAAAAGGTAAAAGGCTGTATAAAAATAAACTAAACCAAGATTCCCAATTATAGGTGTATTAAAAATAACTTTAGAAATAATAAGTCCAATGGTTAATAATCCAAATCCAATAATCCAGAAAGGAAATAGTTTGCCAATTATAAATTCATGCTTTCTAATAGGAGTTACATTCATTTGCTCTAAAGTCCCAATTTCTTTTTCACGAACAATATTCATTCCTGATAAGAATAAAGTTATCATTGTTACTAATAAAACCAAAATACCAGGAACCATAAATGTTTTATAATTCAAAGTCTCATTATACCAAAATGATGTAATACTTGAGATGTTTTTTGGCTGATTTATTAAATCTGATGGTTGTATTAATGTTGCCTGTGCATTCTTATTAAAACCTTGTACAATTTGATTGATATAAACGTTTTCTACTCCAGCGGCAGCACCATCAATGGCATTTATAATAACTGATAAATCTGTTTTTTTATCTTTTAAAAGGTCGCGTTCAAAGTAGTGGGGAATTTCTAAAATAACATCAACTTCTCCTTTTAACATTGCTGAACTCGCTATTTTTTCAGAAGGAAAATTAGAAACAACATTAAAATAAGTGGAGGCTTCAAATTTATCAATCAATGCTCTGGAAAAGGAAGTATTGTCATTATCAATATAGGAGAATTTTATATTTTTTATTTCAAATGTTGCGGCATTAGATAAAATAACCAATTGTAATAATGGTAAAATAAAAATAATAGGAAGCATTCCTTTATTTCTAAAAATTTGTTTGAATTCTTTTTGAATGATGTATCCTATGGTTTTCATTATTCTAATCGGATTTTATATTTTTTAATACTCAACACAATAAAAAATAGTGTCATACCAGCTAGAATTAATGTTTCCTTCCATATAAAAGTTAACCCAACGCCTTTCAACATGATTCCTTTTAAAATAATGATAAACCATTTTGCTGGAATAATGTTACTAATTACTTGTAAAGGCAAAGGCATACTGGAAATTGGAAAAATGAATCCAGATAATAATATAGTTGGCAACATTAATCCCATTAAAGAAATCATCATAGCAGTTTGTTGGGTAGCAGATACTGTTGAAATTAAGATTCCTAAGGATAACGATGTTATTATGAATAAAATACTTTCAATTCCTAATAAAAATAAACTGCCTTGAACGGGCATTTTAAAGATAAAAATACTAAGTAAAACAATAACTATGGCGTTAATTACAGATAAGAAAATATAGGGTACAACTTTACCTACAATTACCTGAAAAGGTTTTAAAGGTGATACTAAAAGGATTTCCATTGTGCCTAATTCTTTTTCGCGAGTAATAGAAATAGAAGTCATCATTGCTGAAACTAACATTAAAATAATGGTCATTACACCCGGAACAAACATAAAAACACTTTTTAATTCAGGATTGTAAACCATTCTAGTCTTTGGAATAATTTGATAAGGAATTTTTATGTTTTTATTAATTTCTTGTTGGTATTTTTGAAGAATAGAATTTGTATAGTTACTAATGGTATTTGCGGTATTGGGGTCAGTTGCATCTGTAATTATTTGAATAGTTGCATTATTTTCTTTTGTTAGATTTTTACTAAAATCTTTTTCAAAAATCAATACAGCTTTTACTTTTCCTTTTTTGAAAACAGCTTCAATTTCGGCTTCATTCTGTATTAGTTGTTTAATACTAAAATACTTTGAAGATGCTATTTTATTGATAATTTCTTGCGTAGTTACATCTTTAGAGTGATCAAGAATAGCAATATCTACATTGTTAATTTCATTAGTTATTGCAAACCCAAAAAGCATAATTTGAGCTATTGGCATTCCAAAAAGAATGAATAATGAACGCCTATCTCTAAAGATATGGTAAAACTCTTTTTTTATAAAACCTACAAATCGCTTCATCCTCTTGCTAATTTTAGAAACACATCATTCATTGTATCAGCTTTAAATTGTTCTTTCAATTTAGTTGGAGTATCTAAAGCTTCAATTTTACCGTCAACCATTATTGAAACTCGGTCGCAATATTCTGCTTCATCCATATAATGTGTTGTTACAAAAACAGTGGTGCCATTGTTGGCGGTTTTATAGATCATTTCCCAAAATTGCCGTCTTGTAATTGGATCAACACCACCTGTTGGTTCATCTAAAAAAATAATTTTAGGATTGTGTAATAAAGCTACTGAGAATGAAATTTTTTGTTTCCAACCCAAAGGTAATGAGCCTACTAATTCATTTACAATATCTTGTAAGCCAAGTTCTTCAACTAATAAGCATCTTTTTTCTTCAATTTGTTTACGTGATAAACCATAAATTCCACCAAAAAAAGTAATATTTTCTTTCACCGTTAAATCGTCATATAAAGCAAATTTTTGACTCATATAACCTATATTTTTTTTAATATCTTCAGGGTTTGTAAAAACATCAAAATCAGCAACTTGTGCACTTCCTGAGGTTGGTGTTGAAATGCCAATTAACATTTTCATGGCGGTAGTTTTTCCAGCTCCATTTGCACCTAAAAAACCAAATATTTCTCCTTTTTTCACTTCAAATGATATGGAGTTTACAGCAGTAAAATCACCAAATTTCTTGGTGAGATTTTCAACTTTTATGACGTTTTTATTGTTCATTTTGCTAATTCCATGAAGGTATCTTCAATAGTTGTTTCAGTAGGTTGAATTATAATATTTACAGCATCCATTTCTTCTAAAAACCGATGTAGTTCATTTGGGTTGAAATCATCTCTTTTATCTGTATAATGTACAAATTCACCAAATGGATACACGCTATAATGATGCTCATAAGATTTTAAGCATTCAATAAGTTTGTACATATTATCGGTTTTTACATTGTATATTTTTTTGGGATAATGTTTTACAATTTCTTGAGGTGTATCAATTTCTAAAATTTTACCATCTTGAATTAGCGCAATTCTATCACACAAAGCGGCTTCATCCATATAAGGTGTTGAAACTAAAATGGTAATTCCTTTTTTCTGCAGTCTTTTAAGCATTTCCCAAAATTCCTTTCTTGAAACTGGGTCAACTCCAGTAGTTGGTTCATCTAAAAATAACACTTTAGGTTTATGGATTAATGCGCAACACAAAGCTAGTTTTTGCTTCATACCTCCTGATAATTTTCCGGCTCTACGCGTTTTAAAAGGTTCAATTTGAACGTAAATATCTTTTATTAAATCGTAATTTTTTTCAATAGTTGTTCCAAAAATAGTGGCAAAAAATTCTAAGTTTTCTTCAACTGTTAAATCTTGATACAAAGAAAATTTACCAGGCATATAACCAACATGGTTTCTAATGCTTTTATAATCTTTAATAACATCGTAATTAGCCACAATAGCCTCACCTTTGTCTGCAAACAATAACGTAGTTAAAATTCTAAAGATGGTTGTTTTCCCGGCTCCATCAGGGCCAATTAACCCAAATAATTCACCTTCTTTTACATCAAAAGAAATGTTATTAACGGCGGTTACGTCTTTAAAGGTTTTACTGATATTATGTACTGAAATACTCATTTTTTGATGCTACTTAATTTATTTTATTCAAAATAGTTTGAATAGTCTAACAGATGTTTATTCAATGAATTATAACTCTCTTTACACGTATTTAAGTCTGAAGATTCTAATCCTTTAAAAAGTGATTTCATTGGCATTAAAAAATTGTGTAATTGGTTATGAGACTCACCTTGCATAGAACATTTAGTGATTATTGTTCCAAATTCTTTTTCTAAATTTTGTTGGAGTAAATGATAACTTTCTAAACTTTCTTTCTCAGTAAAGGAATTCATTAAAGAAATCATATTTTTTATTCCTTGGGTAGTTTCAGTATTTGCAGACCATAAATTACCATTGTTTAATTGCAAAACGTCGTCACTTTCGTGTTGTGTTTTTTCTGTTGGAGGAGTCTTAGATTCTTCTTCTTTTTTATCTTTTATTTCACCACAAGAAACAGTAAATATTAGAAGTGTAATTACGAAAATTGACTGAGTTATTTTTTTCATTTTGTTTGATTTTTATAGTTAAAAGTTAGAAGAAATATGACAATCCAAATACTTACTCTAAAGGTCATAGCTTTCATACTTTCAGCGGCAACAATTTCGCTAAAAAAGTATAAGTAGATAAGAATACTACTATGCAAAACTAAAATTGTAGGTATTAATGATTTTGATAATTTATTCTTTTTCCAAATTAAGTAGGACGCTACAATTGAAATAAAACCCAATATCACATTATAAAATACCAACCAGTTGAGTACATTGTATTCTTTTGTATCAATTCCTAAAAGCACTTTTGAACCTGCAAAAACAGACATAGCACCTATTAACAGCGCAAGTATTGAAGCTATTTTATATATGTTCTTCATTTCAGAATTTTTAAATTGTTGCTATTGAGCGTTGTTAATCCACATTTCAGCAGGCATTCCTATTTTAAGGCTTCCATCATTTTTTACATCAATTTTTACAGCGTATACTAGGTTTACACGTTCTTCTTTAGTTTGAATAATTTTAGGAGTAAATTCAGCTTCAGAAGCAATCCATGAAATAGTTCCTGTATAGTTTTTCATTGTTTCATTCGCGTCAATTTTTACGGTAACTTCTTGTCCAATTTTTATACTTGAAAGTTGTGTTTCACTCACATAAACACGTAATTGCATGGTACTTAAATCAGCTATTTTATACAAAGGTTTTCCAAACGAAGTAATTTCATTAGGCTCGGTATATTTCACTAAAACAGTTCCGTTTATAGGGTTTGTAATGATGCTTTTTTGAAGTTGATCTTCAACTTGTTTTAATTGTACGTCAATACTTTTTAATTCATTAACAACCGGAGAATTTTGAATTTCTACACTTCTAATTTGCTGATTTATAACATCAGTTTGTCCGTTAATATCATCCAATTGTTTTTGAGTTGCCGCATTTTCGTTTAATAGATTTTCAATTCTTTTTTTAGAAATCTCAGCAGTTTTTAATTGTGCTTTTAACACACTTATTTGCGATAAAACACCTTTTGATTTTGAAAATATGACACTTTTAGAAACAATTAATTGTTCTTTTTTTAAGGCCAACTGTATAGTGTCAATGTATCCTACATTTTCTCCTTTTTTCAATTTTTTTCCTTCTTCAACAATGAAATGTATTAATTTCCCGTTGCTTTCAGCAGAAATTGTAGTTTCTGTAGCTTCAAAATTTCCATATCCGTCAGCTTTATTATTATTGTTATTGCATGAGATTATTGTGCTTGCAACTACAAATATTCCTGTTAGTATTTTTATGATTTTCATTTCTTTATAATTAGTGGTTTTGAGCCTTTATTCGTTTTTCTATTTTCTCAACTCTAAATTAATTTCCTTTTACTGTTTTATAGTTTGTTTTTACTAAAAGCAATTGTATTTTATGTGTGCTTAAATTACTTTCGGCTTCATATAAATTAGTTAATTCTGTAACATAAGCAGATGAGGTAATAATTCCGTTTTTTAATTGTGAACTAGCCGATTTTAATATCTTTTTTCTTAGTTCTATAATCGTTTTGTCAGATTCAATAAAACTTGATATTTTCTTTATTTCAGCTAATTGTTGGTTTAATTCAATAGTGGTGTTAAGCGTAAAAATTTCTTGTTGATTATCTACAAATTCCTTATTAATTTGTAATGATTTTCGTTCTTTTTTAGTTGCATTCCAATCAAAAATATTCCAGTTTAGTTTTAAACCAGTCATATAATAAGTTTGAAATGAATTATCTAACATATTTAAACCTGGATTTCCATAACCACCAGTTGCAAAACCAACTAGTTTTGGTGAATTTTTCTTTGCAATAAGAAGTTCAGAAGCTTCAATTTGTTTTTTTTGAAGTTGAAACAAATCCAATTCTGGTCGTTTAAGTTCGGTTTCTAAATTGCTAGAAATTATTGGACTCTCTAAATGTATTTCGGTTGAAATGTGTTTTCCTATTAATTCAGAAAGTGTTTCAATTGAACTCAATTTTTTTAGTTCAAGTTCATTAATTTGTTGTGTTATTTTTAGCAATTCAGCTTCTAACACACTATCAGATGTTGGTAATAACATTCCAAATTTAACTCCTGCTTGTACTTCTTTTAAAGTTGTTTCTAATTGATTTTTTTTAGCAAATAATAAAGTGCTGTTTTCTTGTAGCAATAAAAATGAAAAATAGAATTGATTTACTTGTTCTTTTAGTTGATATAAATTGACTTCAACTTGCTTTTGTCGTGTTTTTAAATCCGCTTTTTTCACTTCAGATGAAGCATTTATCAAACCACCATCATAAATTAATTGATTCACTGAAACTGTTGCTTTGTACTGATCTTTGTTTGGAGGTTCAATAGTTGAACCTGGAATTACTATTGGAATTGAAGTAACATCGGATTGATACGTTGCCTGTGCAGAAAAATCTAACTGAGGTAGTTTTTTAGTATTAATAACAGCTAAATCAAGTTCATTTTGTTTAGTTAATAACTGCTGTTGTTTAGCTAAAGGATAGTTTTTATTTACCAAAGTGTAGCATTGCTCTAAACTTAGTGTCTCTTGTGCTGAAACTGTTATGGAAAATAAAAACAGTAAGATTATAATTTGTTGTTTCATCAGTTAATTTTTATGGCGTTAATAATAAAATCAGCAACGGCAGTTTTGCGTTCTTCAATTAATTGGTTGTATTCTTTATCTCCAATATTTATGAAACCTTTTAATAAAGGAGCGCCTACAAATGGAAAAATGTTTAAAGCCATAATGTTAATAAACAATTGCTCAGCTTTTATGTTTCTTATAGTTCCATCTGCAACTTTATCATTCACCTGCTTTTTAAATTTTGATATGTTTGGGAAGTTTTTTTCTTTTACTAAATTTTGAACAAAATCTTGATTTCTATTCAGTTCTTGAAGTATAAAATTGGGTAAATAAGGATGTTTAATTACAAACGAAATATAATTATGGCTAAAATTTTTAATTTTTTCAAAAATTGAAGTCTCAGAATTTATTACTTCATTTAATTGAGGAGCAAGCATGGAGAAGGCTTTCTTAAAAACAGCTTCAAAAAGCAACTGCTTACTTCTAAAATAATAATGAAGCAATGCCTTGTTTATGCCAGCTTCATCAGCAATTTCTTGCATACGAGCACCTACCATGCCTTTTTGCTGAAATATATTTTTTGCAGCATCTAAAATGTTAGATTCAGTAGTTGTATCTTTTGTTTTATTCATTTTTAACTAAATAGTTTAACCAAATGGTTAACAAATGTATATTCTTTTTTTGAACTGACAAAATAAATGTTATTTTTACCACCTATAATAAATGAAATATCATGAAAAAATTATTGAAATACAGTCTGTTACTACTAGTTTTAGCTATAATTTACGTTGTTTATACAAATTACCCAAGGTTAAATATTATTTCAGGATATTCAGCAAAAAACATGAGTTCTTCAGTTTTTTTAGCTGAGAGAACATTGGAAATTACAGATATGCAGGATAATAATTTTTCACCTATAAATATTGCTGAAGACAAAGTTAATATTGAAGAGAAATATGCAACAGCTTCAGTATATGGTTTTATGAAAAGGAGAGCCATTTATAAAGAAGGTTTAGGAAGTATTTTAGTATTAGATGATTTTAATGAGGATACTAAATTTTTAATTCCAAACAGAATAAAATCAACTAGCAACTTGCCATACCCTTATGGAGATGCAGCACAAAAAGACACTATTTTTAATAACGTTGATTATATTAAATTACAAAATGCAATTTCAAATGCGTTTGATGTGAACGATGAATCCATTAAAAAAACCAGAGCAGTTGTAGTACTTTATAAAGATCAAATTATAGCTGAAAAATATGCGGAAAGTTTTGATGAAAATTCAAAATTTTTAGGCTGGTCAATGACAAAAAGTATTACCAGTGCAGTTGTAGGAATTCTAGAAAAACAAGGTAGAATTGATGTAAATCAAACAAATTTATTTCCAGAATGGGAGAATGATGAACGTTCAAAAATTACCTTAAATAACTTATTGCAAATGAATAGTGGTTTGGAATGGAATGAAGATTACAATACAATGTCAGATGTTACTAAAATGTTGTTTTTAGCAAAAGATATGACACGAACTCAAATGGATAAGCCGTTAACTGGAGAGCCAAATAATAGTTGGAACTATTCTTCAGGAACTTCAAATTTAGTGTCTGGGTATGTTAGAAATCAGTTTAAAACACATCAGGAATATTTAGATTTTTGGTATGCAGAGTTAATTGATAAAATTGGAATGAGTTCTATGCTAATAGAAACAGATTTAAGTGGTAATTACGTAGGTTCTTCTTATGGTTGGGCAACACCACGAGATTGGGCAAAGTTTGGTTTATTGTATTTACACAAAGGAAATTGGAATGGAGAACAAATTATTAGTGAATCTTGGGTAAATTATACGGCAACACCAACCAATGATTCCAATGGAGAATACGGAGCTCATTTTTGGTTAAATGCTGGTGGTGTTTACCCGAATGCTCCAAAAGATTTGTTTTCTTGCAATGGATATCAAGGTCAGCGCATTTTTATAATTCCTTCAAAAGATATGGTAATTGTTAGAATGGGTTTGACGGAAGATTCAAATTTTGATTTTGATGTTTTTTTAAAGGAGGTATTGGAAACCGTTGAGTTTAAATAATATTTTACTTAAAAATCACAAAACTTCATCTAATTGAGTTGATTTGAATACCTGAGAGCACCAGATGCTTATAATTTTAAATTATCTGATAGACTTGCCCAATCATCATTAAATTGGATTTTTGATAAAGGTATAGATCCATTTAGAATTATAGGAAAAGGATACGGAGAAACTCAATTAGTGAATAAATGTTCTAATGGTATACGATGTTCAGATTTAGAACATCAATTAAACAGAAGAACTGAATTTGTGATTATAAATCCAGAAGTTTTATAAATATTAAAATAACCTTTCAAAAGCCGCTATTAGCGGCTTTTTTTTGTTTTAAAACTTAGTGATTAAATGTTTTTTAAAAAAAAATCACTAATTTTCATCTTTTAAAAAACTATTTAATTTGAAATCGTTATTATCAATTTTTTATATTTCATTAATAGGATTGCTATTTAATGAAAAGTTGGTAGCTCAAGACTTTCAAATGGTTAATGTAATTGGAATTGTATCAGGTTACGATACAAATAATGCTTTATATAAAGCAAATTCCGGCACAATACGATCACTTAGATATATTAGAGCCCAAAGAATTGATGGGCCTCAAGACGGTAGATTTACACTTAAAGGAGATAATATTAGGTACACAGCAAAATCTACTGTTTCTGGAATTCCAGGGAACCGTAGTAGAATACGTTTTACATTTTTACAATCAGATAGAATAACTCCAATACCATTAAGTAATTTTAGGTTTATAATTAATGATATTGATGGACCTAATAATGAAGCTTTAGCTACAAATTGCGATGCTAATTTAAGATTTTTAGGTACTGCAAACCCAACAAACTTAAATGTGGTTAATTTACCGCCAAATATTCTTGCAATTGGTGTTACTGAAGAAAATGATGGACCTACGAGTAGGGTAATGTTTGAATTTAATAGTGTTGCAGTAATTGAGCTTGATAATTATGCGAATGATGGTTATTTGAAAGATTTTGACATGAATAATGATTATCCAATTTCGAAACCAGTATATATAAAATGCAAATCAGTTAGTGGTAATATTTATACACCTAAGGATTCAATAAATATAAATATATCAAGTGAATTTAAAAGTGAAAAGGAATTATTGATGGTTAAAACACTGCCAATTTATTTTGATAAGGATAAATATAATATTAGAAATGATGCTGTTTTAGAATTAACTAAAGTAGTTAACATACTAAATAAATATCCTAAGTTAATTATTGAAGTAAGAGCACATACAGATTCCAGAGCAGACGATAGTTATAATTTAATATTATCTGACCAAAGGGCAATTTCATCAGTTCAGTGGATACTTAATAAAGGAATTGATCAATCTAGAATTTCAGGTAAAGGATTTGGAGAGACTCAATTAGTAAATAAATGCTCTAATGGTATTATATGTTTAGAAGAGGAGCATCAATTAAATAGAAGAACAGAATTTGTGATAATCAACTCTGAAATATTGAATGAAGAGCAGTAAACAAACAAAAAACGCCGCATATAGCGGCATTTTTTGTTTATGAACAGTAATTTTTACAACTCAAACCCTAAATCAACGCCTAAATTTTTAGCAATTAACTTGGTAATTCTTGTTTTTAACTGTGGTATTTTAATTTTTTCAACTACATCATTTGCAAAGGCATATAATAATAAAGCTTTTGCTTCTTTCTTTGGAATACCTCTAGATTGCATGTAAAATAAAGCACTTTCATCTAATTGACCAATGGTACAACCGTGTGAACATTTTACATCATCAGCAAAAATTTCTAATTGTGGTTTTGCGTTTATTGTTGCGCCATCATCAATTAAAATACTATTATTTTGTTGAAAAGCATTTGTTTTTTGAGCAGCTTGTTGCACAATTACTTTTCCATTAAATACACCAACAGATTTATCAGCATAAATACCTTTATACAATTCATGACTTTCACAATTTGGAAATTTATGATTTACTAAGGTATGGTTATCAACGTGTTGTTTGTCACTTAAAATAGAAATTCCATTTAAGTTAGAATTAATATGTTCTCCTTCTTGATAAAATTCTAAGTTGTTTCTGATTATTTTTCCTCCAAAAGAAAATGTACTAACTGAAGCTACACTTTGTTGTTTTTGTGACACAAAAGTACTGTCAATTAAAGAAGAATCATCAGTGTCATTTTGAATTTTATAGTAATCTATAATGGCTCTTTTGTGAACAAAAATTTCAGTTACAGAATTTGTAAGTGTTGTGTTTTTTGATAAATTTTGATGACGTTCAATAATTTGCACATGTGAATTTTCTCCAACAACCACTAAATTCCTTGGTTGAAGCATCACTTCTTTTTCACTACCAGTAGAAAAATTAATTATTTGAATTGGTTTTGGTACTATGGTGTTTTTTGGAATATTTATAAAAGCACCTTCAACTGCAAATGCAGTATTTAACTCAGCTAAACTATTGTTTCCTTTAGCAATGGTGTTGAAATAATTATCAACTATCATTTTATATTTTGGTCTTGTAAGAGCAGAAGATAACACACAAACATCACATTCATCGTGTGTAGTTGTTGATAAAAAGGAACTAAAAACACCATCAATAAAAATTAATTTATACGATTCAATTTCATTGATTAAATATTCTTCAATATTTTTAAATCCGACAGATTTCTCTCCTGAAGGGAAAAGACTAAAATCGTGTTTTAGTAAAGGTTTTAAGCTTGTATATTTCCATTCTTCATCTTTTTTTGAAGGAAATCCTTCATTTTCAAAATTTTGAATTGCTTTTAAACGAAGTGTATGTACGTTAGAATCTAAATCTAAACCACCTTTGTTTTCAAAAGCTAAAAATGAAGAGACTAATTTTTCTTTTAAATCCATAATTTTTTTTATTTCAGCCAATCGTATCCTTTTTCTTCTAATTCTAAGGCTAATTCTTTCCCTCCAGATTTCACAATTTTTCCATTGTGTAAAACGTGCACAAAATCAGGTACAATATACTCTAGCAAGCGTTGATAATGAGTAATTACCAAAACAGCGTTATCTTTATTTTTTAGTTTGTTAACACCATTTGCAACAACTTTTAATGCGTCAATATCTAAACCAGAATCTGTTTCGTCAAGTATCGCTAGTTTAGGTTCCAACATGGCCATTTGAAAAATTTCATTACGTTTCTTTTCACCTCCTGAAAATCCTTCATTTAATGAACGCGATAAAAACTTTCTATCTATTTCTAACAAGTCAGCTTTTTCTCGAATTAGTTTCAACATTTCTTTAGCTGGTAATTCTTCTAATCCTCGCCCTTTTCTAGTCTCGTTTATTGCAGTCTTAATAAAATTGGTAACCGTAACTCCAGGAATTTCAACTGGATATTGAAAAGATAAGAAAACACCTTTATGTGCTCTTTCTTCAGGAGCAAAATCAGATAAATCTTCACCATTTAAAATTACAGAACCTTCAGTAACTTCATATTCTTCTTTTCCTGCGATAACGGCTGAAAGTGTACTTTTTCCAGAACCATTAGGCCCCATAATAGCATGAACTTCTCCTGCTTTTATTTCAAGATTTATACCTTTTAAAATCTCTTTATCGTTGATACTTGCGTGTAAATTTTTTACTTGTAACATCTTAATTTTTTATATAAAATCTAATATTATTTTGTCCTCTATTTTTAATTTATCAGCATTTAAATGAATGCCTCCTATATAATTCATTCCTAAATAATCTGCTGATTTTTGAAATGGAATGTAAAAAGTTTTATCAATACTATCGCTATGTGAATTTGAAATCACAGACATGTTTTTACCTTTTAATTTTCTTCCTGTTTCTTTTTCAACTCTAATTAAATCGGAAAAACGATCAAAAAAAACTTTCATAATTCCACTCATATTATACCAATATACAGGTGTTGCAAAAATGAGTGTGTCGTATTTTTCAATAATTGAGATTATAAGTGGTAAAAAATCATCATCTAAATTTTTACTTTCGTAGTCGTAATATGAAAAAGTATAATTGTTTAAATCAATTACCTCAATATTATATTTTTCTGAAATAGCAGCAATGGATTTTGCTGTGTTTCCTGAACTTCGAGACGAACCTAGAATAATTACTTTTTTATTTTCCATTTTATCCAACGCTTCCTTCTAAACTAATTTCTAATAATTTTTGCGCTTCAACGGCAAATTCCATTGGTAATTTGTTGAGTACTTCTTTCCCAAAACCATTCACAATTAATGCGATTGCTTTTTCAGTATTAATACCACGCTGATTGCAATAAAATAGTTGGTCTTCACCAATTTTACTAGTTGTTGCTTCGTGTTCTATTTGAGCCGTTTTATTTTTACATTCAATATATGGAAATGTATGCGCTCCACATTGATCTCCCATTAATAAAGAATCACATTGTGAAAAGTTTCTTGCATTTTTTGCTCTTGGACTAATTTGCACTAAACCTCTATATGAATTTTGCGATTTTCCAGCTGAAATACCTTTAGAAATAATAGTACTTTTGGTATTATTACCTAAGTGAATCATTTTTGTACCAGTATCAGCTTGTTGGAAATTATTTGTAACAGCGATTGAATAAAATTCTCCAACCGAGTTATCTCCTTTTAAAATACAGCTAGGATATTTCCAAGTAATAGCACTTCCAGTTTCAACTTGTGTCCAAGAAATTTTAGCATTCTTCTCACATAAACCACGTTTAGTTACAAAATTGTAAACACCACCTTTTCCTTCTTTATCTCCTGGGTACCAATTTTGTACAGTGGAATATTTAATTTCAGCATCATCCAAAGCAATTAACTCCACAACCGCAGCGTGTAATTGATTTTCATCACGAGCTGGCGCTGTACAACCCTCCAAATAACTCACATAACTTCCTTTGTCAGCCACTACTAATGTGCGCTCAAATTGTCCAGTTCCACCTTCGTTAATTCTGAAATAAGTTGATAACTCCATTGGGCAAGTAACACCTTTTGGAATATAACAAAATGAACCATCAGAAAATACAGCGGAATTTAAAGCCGCATAAAAATTATCGGTTGTAGGAACGATAGTTCCTAAATATTTTTTTATCAATTCAGGATGTTCTTGAATAGCTTCTGAAATAGGCATAAAAATGATACCTTTTTCATTCAATGTTTTTTTGAATGTAGTAGCTACAGAAACTGAATCTATAACAATATCAACCGCAACATTAGATAAACGCTTTTGTTCACCTATTGAAATTCCAAGCTTTTCAAAAGTTTTTAATAATTCAGGATCAACCTGATCTAAACTATCTAATTTTGGCTTCTGTATTGGTGCTGAATAGTAACTAATATCTTGAAATTTTGGTTTTTCATAATTTACATTAGCCCATTCTGGTTCTTCCATTTCTTTCCAGATTTTGAAAGCTTCTAAACGCCATTCAGTCATCCATTCAGGTTCGTTTTTCTTTTTGGAAATTGCAATTACAACATCTTCATTTAAACCAACAGGAAATTTATCAGCTTCAATATCAGTATAAAAACCGTATTCGTACTCCTTAGTTTCGAGTTCTTTTTTTAAATCGTCTTCAGTAAATTTGCTCATTTTAAATTTTTAAAGTGAAAATGATTCTCCACACCCACAAGTACGTTGTGCATTAGGATTGTTAAAAACAAAACCAGTTCCATTTAAACCTCCAGAATATTCTAGAGTGGTACCAATTAAGTATAAAAAACTTTTTTTGTCAACAATAATTTTAACGCCATTGTCTTCAAAAACCTTATCTTCTTCTTGCTTTTTCTTGTCGAATGTTAATTCATAAGAAAGACCTGAACAACCACCACTTTTAACGCCAACTCGAACAAAATCTTCAGTTGGATTAAAGCCATCATCACCCATAAGATCCAATACTTTCTTTTTTGCTATGTCTGAAACCTTTATCATATCTCTTAAGTAGATTAATTCTAAATAAGTGCAAATATAGGCACAAATTATGGTTTTTAAAACCTTTTTTGTATGAATAAAATTAATAGTGTTATAGTTGTTACCTATAAACTTTTATCTTTGCAAAATGATAGAAGACAAAAATCAAGCTCGTACAAGTTTAACAGAATTAGGTGAATTTGGGTTGATAAAACATTTAACACAAAATTTTAAAATTCAACATAAATCTACCATTAAAGGAGTGGGAGATGATGCTGCTGTGTTAGCGATAATGGATAAGAATATTTTAGTGACTACTGATTTGTTAATTGAAGGTGTGCATTTTGATTTGAGTTATATGCCTTTAAAACATTTGGGTTATAAAGCCGTGATGGTAAATTTATCGGATGTATATGCAATGAATGGTGTCGCAACCCAAATAACGGTTTCAATAGCGGTTTCAAACCGTTTTTCTTTAGAAGCTATAGAAGAATTATATGAAGGAATTCATTTAGCATGTAAAAGTTATAATATTGATTTAATTGGTGGAGATACCACTTCTTCAACAACAGGTTTGTTAATTAGTATTACTGCTATTGGTGAAGTTAATAAAGATGAGGTTGTTTATAGAAACACAGCAAAACCTACTGATTTATTAGTTGTTTCAGGAGATTTAGGCGCGTCATATCTGGGTTTACAGGTTTTAGAAAGGGAAAAACAAGTTTTTCAGGTAAATCCTAATTCTCAACCTGATTTAACAAATTATAGTTATTTAATTGAACGACAATTAAAACCTGAAGCAAGAAAAGATATTGTAAAATTATTGAAAGATTTAGAAGTTAAACCAACATCAATGATTGATATTTCTGACGGACTTTCTTCTGAGATATTGCACATTTGTACGCAATCTAAAGTAGGATGTAATTTGTATGAAGACAAAATACCATTGGATCCTCAGGTAATTTCAACTTGTGAAGAATTTGATTTAAACAGCACAACTATTGCGTTAAGTGGAGGTGAAGATTATGAATTGTTATTTACCATTTCTCAAGACGATTTTCTAAAGATAAAAGCCAATCCACATTTATCAATTATTGGTCACATTACTGAAGAAAGCGAAGGTGTAAATTTAGTAACTAGAGCAAATCAATATATAAAATTAACGGCTCAAGGCTGGAATGCTTTACAAAAGGAATAAGAGGTTATAAATAGAATTACAGAAACGCCTATATTTTTGAAGTTTAGGCGTTTTATAGTTTATAAAATGAGTTTTTTTCGGCATAATAATTGTTGACCTAATAAAAACTACATTTTTGTATGAAACGTATTCTGTTAATTATTTTTTTAATTCCTACGTTGTTATTTTCCCAAGGGAAACTTAAAAAAGCAAAAGAAAGCTTATCAGAAAGCAGCACAACAAGTACAAGCAATTCAACAACTAGAAATGATAGAGGAACAAGAACTTCTAGAAATAATCGTCTAAATTCTTCAAATAATAATGGGTTTTTCCAGGATTTTTTTGTTGAGCTTGGTTTTTATGCCTTTTACGGCACAGTTATAGGTCAATCAGAATATAGAAGTTTAACACCACACCCATATTATAAAAATACTTTTGGTGAATATTTAAAAGAAGATTCTATAAGCTCAAAAAATAGTATCTTTAAAATAAGTGCAATTCGTCATTTTAATATAAGGATTAATGGATTGGAAATAAACGCGAATTATAGGATTTTACCAATTTTCGGACTTGAAGCGTCTTATATTCATTTTTCAGAAAGAACTATTGTTGGAAGCGATTTTTTAGAGATTTCTTCACTTATGGCCAATTATTATAGAATACGAGAAAAAAATATTTCACTTTGGTGGGGTTTAGGGGCTTCATATGTTGGTAATGGAATTCAAAAAGTGGGTTTTGCATATAATATTGGAACTGAAATTTATCCATTTAAACCAATAAGTTTACACGCTTCTTGGAAACAAAGTTTTATAAATAGTACAAGTATTGATGTTTTTAAAACTCAAATAAAATACCACATAAAAAACACAGCTATTTTTACGGGATATCACGATTTTAAATTAGGAAGTGAAAAAAATGGAGGTTTTATACTAGGTATGGAATATACATTTTAACTTAACACAATTTCACAAACATAGTTAAGGCGTTAATTAATTCATCTTTATTTTCAACATGACTCATGTGTCCATCAGGGAATTCAATAACTTTTACGTTTGTATTTTTAGTTTGGTTTATTAAACTTAAATAATCTAAAGCTGGATCTTGTTTTCCAATAATCATTTGAATAGGAAAATTAGCATTTTTATAAATTGAAGTATGGTCTTTTCTAATTTTCATTCCTTCTAATGAAGCAATAATTCCTTGAGTTGAAATTTGCAAAGCTTCATTAGTAATTTGTTTAATTTCTGAAGTGAAAATAGTCCTGTTTTTTTCTGAAAAAAGCATTGGAATAGCAATTCGTACAAATGTTTTATGATTTTGCTTTACCGCTAGAATAGCTCGGTCTCTATTTATTTTTTTTTCTTCAGAATCAGGTAAAGCGGTTGAATTCATTAAACACAATCCTTTTATGTTTTGAGGAAATAATTTTGAATAAGCAAGTGCAATATAACCACCCATACTATGCCCAATAATTATATATTTTCGTAAGTGAAGATGATTTAAAACGGCCTTCACCATTTCAGCCTGATCTTCCATAGTGTGAATATAACCGTGATTTTCGGTTTTTCCATGTCCTAATAAATCAATACAAATAACTTTGTTTCTTTTTGAAAGAACTTTAGTAATTTCATTCCACATGGTATTATTTTCTAAAAAACCATGCAGTAAAACAATAGCACTTCCTTTACCCGAAATTGTAAAATGAACAGAAGTGTTTTTATAAAGAAAATTCATAATTAAAAATTATGTGAGTTGTAATTATTTGCTAATTTTTTAATCCTTTAATCGCTGAAAAAGCTTTGTCAACATTTTCTTCTTCAACCAAAATTGTGAATTCATTTGTTGTAGATACTACTTCATAAAGGGAAATTCCTTCCCAAGCTAAACGTTTAAAAAACTGATAATATAAACCTGCAATTTTTGTGTTTTCATTAGGTAAACCAATAGTTATTGCAGATAAATGGTCTTGAGAAGTAATACAAGTTTCATTTTTATAACTATCCTCAATTTGTTGTTTTAAAGAAGTGGTAATTAAAACATTACTTTCATGAACACCACGAGTGAACGTATAGAAAATATGTGGATCTTCCTTCAATACTTCTAACATTTTTAAATGACTGTGAATTAGACTGCTAGAATTTTTAAAAGTATAATCTGAAAGATTAGAACGAACCGTAATATCTCCTAAATTTTCCAAAACCTTATTTAGTTTAATTTTGTTCGCCATTTCTTTTGGCGGACTATACCTTCGAAGCGCCATCATAATAGCTCCAGCTTTTACAGGTTTGCGAAGCATTTTAGAAATGGGATCTCTTAATTCTTCTGATAAAGCGCTGTAATTTAAAATATTACGAGTTAAAGCGTCTTCTAAAAACGGTTGAGAAACTAATATTTCTTCAACACAGGTAGCAATTGTTTTCATCTGTTTGTTTTTTATTTGTCAAATTGTTAAATAGTTAACAGTTTGTGCAAAATTAGTGTATAATTTTCAAATAAGAACCAAATAATTAAAATCATTCTATTTTTGCATCCTAAAATATGAAAAAATGAAAGTTTTAAAATTTGGAGGAACGTCAGTTGGTTCAATTGAAAATATAAAATGTGTCAAAGATATTATTGCTGACGGGAATAAAAAAATTGTTGTTCTTTCGGCAATGTCTGGTACTACAAACGCTTTGGTTAATATATCTGATTTAATTAAAAACAACAATATTGATGAAGCATTACTAGATGTAGAAACTTTGTATAAAAACTATAAGTTGGTTTTAGAGGAATTAATTGAAGAGCCTAATTTAAAAAAAGATGTAGAAAATTATATAAATACAGTTTTTGATTTTTTAAAAGATTGTACTTCAAAAAAACACTCAGAATTACTGTATAATAAAATAGTTTCTCAGGGGGAGTTGTTATCAACTTATTTTTTTACGAAATATTTGCATCAGGAAGGTGTAAATGCACAGTTATTACCAGCGTTAGATTTTATGCGAATTGATAAGATGAACGAGCCTGACGATTTTTATATTCAGCAAAATTTAAAACGAATTATTAGTGAAGCATTACCAGCAGATATTTATATAACTCAGGGTTTTATATGTTTAAATGCATTTGGAAAAACGGCAAATTTACAACGTGGCGGGAGCGATTATACGGCTACAATAATTGGAGCAGCAGTAAAAGCAGAAGAAGTTCAAATTTGGACAGATATTGATGGAATGCATAATAACGACCCAAGGTTTGTAGAAAACACACAAGCCATTTCAAATTTATCGTTTGATGAAGCTGCAGAACTTGCTTATTTTGGAGCTAAAATTTTACATCCACAAACAGTAATGCCAGCACGCGAAGCTAATATTCCTGTTCGTTTAAAAAACACGATGGATCCAAAATCGTATGGTACGTTAATTTCAAAAGATTTTAAAGGAGAAGGAATTAAAGCGATAGCAGCAAAAGATGGTATTACAGCTATTAAAATTAAATCGGCTCGAATGTTGTTGGCGCATGGTTTTTTAAAAAAAGTATTTGAAATTTTTGAAAAACATGAAACATCTATTGATATGATTACTACTTCTGAAGTGGCAGTTTCATTAACTATTGATGATGATAAAAACCTAAAGGCAATTATTGAAGAATTAGAAAAATTTTCTACAGTTGAGGTTGATAATCAGCAAAGTATTATTTGTTTGGTTGGCCATTCAGTAGTAAGACATCATGAAACACATAGGCTGTTTCAAGTATTACAAGATATTTCAGTACGTATGATTTCTTATGGAGGAAGCAATAATAATATTTCACTATTAGTAAATACAAATGATAAAATTACAGCCCTTAAACAATTAAATTCTTACGTTTTTGAATTTACAACCGCATAAATTTCTATGAATAATAATTATTTGGTTAACGAAAAAACTCGAAGCATTTGCTTCGAGTTTTTTATAGATTGAATATTATAAAAATTAAGAATTCATTAAATCTTCAATTTCTTCAACTTCAATAGGAATATTTTTCATTAAGTTTATAGGTTCTCCTGTTTTTTGAACAACAACATCATCTTCAAGTCTAATTCCCATATTTTCTTCTGGGATATAAATTCCAGGTTCAACAGTGAAAACCATATTTGCTTTCATTGGTAATTTAAGTTGTCCATAATCATGTGTGTCTAATCCCATATGGTGAGAAGTTCCGTGCATAAAATATTTTTTATATGCTGGCCAATTAGGATCTTCATTTTGAACATCAACTTTGTCTATTAATCCTAAACCTAATAATTCAGAAGACATAATTTTACCAACTTCTTTTTGGTACTCAGCCCATAAAACACCAGGAGCTAGCATTTTTGTAGCTTCATTTTTCACTCTTAAAACAGCATTGTAAATAGCTTTTTGTCTGTCAGAAAATCGTCCGTTTACAGGAATTGTTCGTGTCATATCACTAGAATAGTTAGCGTATTCAGCACCAACATCCATTAACAACATATCACCATCTTTACATTCTTTATTGTTTTCTATATAATGTAAAACACAGGCACTATAACCTGAAGCAATTATTGGAGTATAGGCAAATCCATCAGAGCGATTTCTTAAAAACTCGTGCATAAATTCAGCTTCAATTTCAAATTCCATAATCCCGGGTTTTACAAACGGCAAAATTCGTCTAAACCCTTTATTTGTAATATCACAAGCAGTTTGTAAGATTTCAATTTCTTCAGGTTCTTTTACACCTCTAATCTGTTGTAATATTTGATTACTTTTTTCCCATTTATGTGCAGGGAAATCGGCTTTACATTTTTTAATAAAACGGTCTTCTCGCGTTTCAATTGCTACAGCTTGGCGGTAGTGTTCGTTTGTATTGAAATATACAGATTCAGCTTCAGTCATTAAATCATAAAAGACTTTATCAAATTCTGAAAGCCAATAAATAGTTTTTAGACCAGAAACATCTTTAGCTTCTTCTTTAGAATATTTTGCGCCATACCAAATTTCAATATGCTTATTTGTTTCTGTTAAGAATAAAATTTCACGGTGGTTTGGATCTATAGCATCAGGGAAAAGTAACAAAATACTTTCTTCTTGGTCAGCACCACTTAAATATAATAAATCACTACTTTGTTCAAAAGGTAGTGTGCTATCAGCTCCAGTTGTAAAAATATCATTGGAGTTAAATATTGCAATTGATTTTGATTTCATTTGAGCCGTAAACTTTGCTCTATTTTTAATAAAAAGTTGACTGTTAATTGGAAGGTATTTCATTTGTTTAAGTTTTTATGTTATTGAAATTTTTCATTGAAAAACTTCTAAAATATTAAGTTAAGAATCGCAATCCTCGTTTACTAAATTCATTATTATTAAATTTAGTTTAAAATTAAAGAACAAAGTTATAAATTTGTTGAAAACCAAACCTTAAAAACTCAATATTATTTATGCAAAAATTAATAGTATTTCTACTCTTTGTGTCATTTTCAACGTTAATGTTCTCACAAAACAAACCAGCTTACAAATTATACAATGAAAATGGAGGTAAAGTTTCCTATAAAAGTATGATTAAAAAGATGAAGAAAGCAGAGGTGATTTTATTTGGAGAACATCATAACAATCCAATTGTACATTGGTTACAATATGAAACCACGGTAGATTTAAGTAAACAGAGAAAACTAATATTGGGTGCTGAAATGTTGGAAGCTGATAATCAGACTCAATTAAATGAATATTTAGCTAGTGAAATTGATCAAAAAGCATTTGATACTGTTGCAAGATTATGGAAAAATCATTCTACAGACTATAAACCATTAGTAGATTTTGCAAAAGAAAACAAGTTGAGATTTATTGCTGCAAATATTCCGAGGAGATTTGCAAGTATTGTTTTTAAAGGTGGTTTTGAAGCTTTAGATACACTTTCTATTGAGGAAAAATCATGGATTGCACCATTACCAATTAAATATGACGCTACTTTACCAGGTTATGTTAAAATGAAAGAAATGATGGGAGGTCATGGAGGAGATAATTTACCAAAAGCTCAAGCAATAAAAGACGCCACTATGGCTTATTTTATTCTTAAAAATATGGAGAATAAAAAGTTGTTTATCCATTATAACGGTTCATATCATTCTGATGATTATGAGGGAATTAGCTGGTATTTAAAGCAAGGAGAACCTAACATAAATATTGTGACAGTTAGTGTTGTAGAGCAAGAAAATTTAAAAAAGTTGGATAAAGAAAATAAGTCTAAAGCCAATTTTATTATTGTAGTTCCTCCAACAATGACAAAAACGTATTAAGCTTTAATTATCTATTTTTTGTTTTAAATACGGTTATAGTTTGTATAATTTTTACTAATTTCGAAATTACTAATAACTAAAAAAAAATACCATTGCCTAACTTATTTCATGAAAACGAATTCGTTTTTAATGTTCTATTTGAAGCAGTTTCAGAAGGTGTAATAGTTGTTGATGAAAATCAAACAATTGTTGCAACTAATGTTGCTGCAGAACAAATGTTTGGATACTCTAAAGACGAGTTAATATCACAGCATTTAAATATACTAATTCCACCAAATTATCACACTGCACATTCTGCATATGGAGGGCATTATGAAACTTTTTATAAACAGTCTTCGGCAAGGCAAATGGGTCAGAATAGAGAGTTGTTTGGAGTTCGTAAAAATGCGAATAAATTTCCTGTTGAGGTTGGCTTAAACCCATTTAAAATAGAAAAAAAGAAATTTGTGATGTCTATAATTATAGATATTACAAATAGAAAAAAATCTGAGGCTAAAATTAATGAGTTAAATAATTTGTTAAAAGATAAAATATCTACAAGAACCATTGAACTTAATAATACAGTTTCTGACCTAAAAAAAGAAATAGAAAAGCGGGTAAAAGCAGAATCAAATTTAAAGATAGCTCTGAAAAAGGAAAAAGAACTCAACGAGCTAAAAACCAAATTTTTATCTTTAGTGTCTCACGAATTTAAAACACCATTAAGTGGCGTTTTAAATGCAGCTGTATTAATAGGGAAGTACACAAAATCTGAAATGCAAGATAAAAGAGATAAGCACTTGCTTACCATTAAAAATAAAGTGTATTATTTAAATGGAATTTTAAATGATTTTTTATCTATAGAGCGACTAGAATCTGGTAAAGTGAAATATAAACTTAGTAACTTTAAGTTAAGTAAAGTGGTAAATGAGGTCGTTTATAATGCGAATATGATGTTGAAAAGTGGGCAGCGAATTAATTACCCTTTAAATATTGATAATTTAAATATTTATCAAGATGAAAAAATAGTAGAACTAGTATTATCAAATTTATTACATAATGCTATTAAGTATTCACCAGAAAATACCATTATAGATTTTAAAATTAAGTTTAAATCAAATGAATTTATTTTTGAAATTAAAGATGAAGGAATTGGAATACCATATGAAGATCAAAAACATATATTTGAACGTTACTTTAGAGCAGAAAATGCCTTAACAAATGAAGGAACAGGTATTGGATTAAACATTGTAAAAGGTCATTTAGAAAGTCTAGGAGGTACTATAGAATTTAAAAGTGTTAGAAATCAAGGAACCACATTTATTGTTAAATTACCATTAATTAAAGAAAAATGAAAACAATATTAATTATTGAAGACGATATAGTTTTAAGAGAAACAACTGCCGAAATATTGGAACTTGAAAATTATAAGGTAATTACTGCTTCTAACGGTAAAAGAGGTGCTGAACAAGCAAAAATAATGCTTCCAGATTTAATATTATGTGATATTATGATGCCGGAAATGGATGGTTATGATTTGCTAAAAATTCTTTCTAAAGATGAACAAACAAAACGAATTCCATTTATTTTTATGTCAGCTAAAACTGAAATAAAAGATGTTCGGAAAGGAATGGATTTGGGTGCCGATGATTATCTTACAAAGCCTGTAAGTGAAGAATTGTTATTAAGCGCAATTGAAAGCAGACTGGCAAAATTTGAGTTATTGAAAGAAGATGAAACTCTAAAAGAGATTCCAATAAAACAAGGAGAATCATTCAAAGAAATAGAGAATATTGATGATCTTAAAAATTACTTTTGTGATTTTGGTTTGTCAAAAATTTACAAAAAGGGTGAAGTCATTTATAAAGAAGGAGAATATTCTAACCATATTTATTTAGTTTATAAAGGAAGTGTTAAAAGTTATAAAATTGACGAGTTAGGAAAGGAGTTAATTCTTAATATTCATAAAGGAGATGATTTTATAGGTTTATCTGCAATTATTGATAATTCGCATTATTATGAGTCTATATCAGCAATGGAAACTTCAGAAATTTTACAAGTGTCTAAATCTGTTCTATTAGAAATATTAGAAAACAACTATAAACTTTCATTAGAAATATTTCAATTAATAAATGAAAATTTAACAGAAGTTAAAGAACAATTATTACAAATGGCCTATGGATCTATGCGTAGAAAGACAGCCAAAACCATTTTAAAATTTGCTAAATTGATGAACCATAAACCATCAGATAGTATTAATATATCTCGTCGTGATTTGGCTGGTGTTGCAGGTATTGCAACAGAAAGTTTAATTAGAACGCTAACTGATTTTAAGAAGCATGGGATTCTTGAAATTGAAGGTAGAAATATAAAAATTCTTGACATCGAAAAATTAGAAGCTATAAATTAAATTATTGTGATTTTCAGTATAAGCAACAGTTGGTTTTAAAAAAAATCGCTGACTTATGTCATTTATTCTTAAAACGTCTTTGTTTAAGTTTGTATGAAGAATAATGGCAATGAAAAATATATTAATCTTAACAGATTTTTCTGAGAATTCTTGGAATTCAATAACTTATGTACTTGCACTGTCTCAAAATAGAAGCTGCAATTTTTACTTATTGAATGGAGTAAATTCCTATGAAAATGAATTTGAAGATCAATCAAGTAATCAGTTACTTCTTGTAAAAAATAAAAACGAAAAAGACTCAAAAAAAGAATTTGCTAAATTAAAAGATAAGATTAACAACTGTCCATTAAAAGGGAATCATAATTTTTTTCCAATTATAGCAGATACTAATATTATAGATGCTGCTAGGGCTCAAATTATTGAAAAAAAAATAAACTTAGTTGTAATTGGAACTAATGGAATGTTATCTAATGGTAGACAAAATAATATAAGCCCAATTGCTGAAGACATTATCACAAAATTAAAATCTTCTATTTTAGTGGTGCCATTTGAAGCTCGTTTTAAAGGTATGAAAGAAATTGTTTTTCCAACTGATTATACAAATTTCAGCGAGGGAAAATTACTACAAAACCTTTCTAAGTTAATAAGTTACTATCAATCTTCAACTCGTTTTGTTTATATGGCAAAAAATAGTGGAGAATTAGATAAAGAACAACATTGGAATAAGGAAGCTTTACACGATTATTTTTTAGATATTCCTCATAGTTTTCACAGTGAAATTAATGAAAATTTCGAATTGTCAATTGAAAATTTTATTCAAAAAAACAATACGGATTTAATAGTAATGGCAGCAAAAAATTTAAATTTGTTTGAACAAATACTATTTAGACCTAAAATTAAAGACATTAAGTATTATTTTAAAACACCATTTTTAGTACTTCATCAGTTTAATTATTGAAGTTGATTTTTAAAAATCAGTTAAAATCCCACCTTATTTAAGAAAAATTTATGAAGCTATTAATAGCTTAACAGATTATATTATAATAAATTTGAGTTAATTGAATATTTATATAAAAAATATTTAATGCAACTAAACTCAAACTTTTTATAATGAAAAAACTAGCCTATTTTTTTAGTTTTTTATTCCTTTCAATAGGAATAAATGCGCAAAATTCAATAGTTAAAAATGTTCCTTTTACCAATATTGGACCTTCAATTATGAGTGGTCGTATTGTTGATGTAGATGTCAACCCGAATAATCCAGTAGAATTTTATGCAGCATATGCTTCTGGCGGTTTATGGTATACTAACAATAATGGGACTTCTTTTACTTCAGTAGCAGACAATGCGCCTACTCAAAATATGGGTGATATTGCTGTAGATTGGAATAATGGAACAATTTGGGTTGGAACAGGTGAGAGTAATTCTTCTCGATCTTCATATGCCGGAATTGGAATTTTAAAAAGTACCGATAAAGGGAAGTCTTGGCAAAATGTTGGTTTGAATGATTCTCAACATATTGGACGTATTATCATCAATAAAAAAAATCCAGATGAGGTTATTGTTGGAGTAATTGGCCATTTATACACACCAAATATTGAACGTGGTATTTTTAAAACAACAGATGGTGGTAAAACTTGGAATAATGTATTATTTATTAATGAAAATACGGGAGTAATTGATATTAGTGCGTCACCAATAAATTCAAATGTATTATATGCAGCCTCTTGGGAACGCGATAGGAAAGCGTGGAATTTTGATGGAGATGGTGAAAATTCAGCAATTTATAAAAGTGTTAATGCTGGATCTACTTGGACTAAAATTACTTCAGAAAAAAGTGGTTTTCCAATAGGAAGTGGTATAGGAAGAATTGGTTTAGCTACATTTAATGATGAGATTATTTATGCGCTATTAGATAATCAGTTTATGCGTCCAGAAAAAGAAAAGAAAAAAGAAATAGGCTTAACAAAAGATGATTTTAAAAATATAAGTGAAACAGGCTTTTTACAATTAAATGATGAAAAACTAAACACGTTTCTAAAAAATAATGGTTTTGATAAAAAATATACGGCTGAAAACGTAAAACAGTCAGTAAAAAAAGGAAAAATAAAACCTATTGATTTAGTAATTTATTTAGAGGATGCAAATTTTGTATTGCTAAACTCTGAAGTAATAGGTGCTGAGGTTTATAAATCCGTAAATGGTGGTAAAACTTGGAATAAAACTCATGAAGATTATTTAGATGGAGTTTATAGTTCGTATGGTTATTATTTTGGAGTAATAGCTGTAAATGAATCAAACGAAAATAAAATATACATTGGCGGTGTTCCATTGTTAACATCTGATGATAGCGGTAAAACATTTACTTCAATGAATAGAGAAAATGTACACGCAGATCATCAGGCATTATGGGTGAATTCTAAATTAGAGGGGCACATTATAAATGGGAATGATGGTGGACTTAATATTACCTATGATGATGGTGAAAATTGGATTAAAAACAATTCACCTTCGATTGGTCAGTTTTATGCGATAAATGTAGATAATCAAAAACCATATAATGTTTTTGGCGGTTTACAAGATAATGGCGTTTGGTATGGTCCAAGCAATTATAAAGCCTCAAAAAATTGGGAAAGTAGTGGAGATTACCCATATAAAATGATTGGCGGTGGAGATGGAATGCAAGTTCAAATAGATAGTAGAGATAATAATATAGTATATTCTGGCTCTCAATTTGGGTATTATTATCGTGTAAATTTAAAAACAAATGAACGTATTGATATTCATCCTACACACGAATTAGGAGACTCGCCATATCGCTATAACTGGCAAACACCAATATTATTATCGCCTCATAATCAAGATATTTTATACATGGGAGCAAATAAACTGTTACGCTCTATGGATAAAGGTGAAACTTTTGAAGTGATTTCTGACGATTTAACAACAGGTGGTATTAAAGGAAATGTACCTTTTGGTACTTTATCGGCAGTTTCTGAAAGCCCTTTTCGGTTTGGATTAATTTATACGGGAAGTGATGACGGTTATGTAAATATAACTAAAAATGGTGGAGGAAGTTGGGCTAGAATTTCAGATAACTTACCTCAAAAATTATGGGTTTCTAGAATTGTGGCTTCACAACACGAAAGAGAGCGGGTTTATGTAACCTTAAATGGATATAGAAATGATGATTTTAAACCATATATCTATGTAAGTGAAAACAATGGAGAAACTTGGGAAAACATTCAAGCTAATCTTCCAAATTCACCAATAAATGTTATAATTGAAGACCCAGCAGATGAAAATATTTTATATGTCGGTAATGATTCTGAACTGTTTATAAGCTTTAATAAAGGCGAAAATTGGCAAGTGTTTTCTCATGGTCTCCCAAAAGTTGCAGTTCATGATTTAGTGATTCAAAAAGAAGCGAAAGATTTGGTTGTAGGAACTCATGGGCGTTCTATTTATAAAACTAATATTGCTGCGCTACAACGATTTAATACTATTAAAAATGATAAGGTAGCATTGTTTGAAATTCCTTCTATACATTTTTCTTCACGATGGGGAAGTTCTTGGAATAAATGGCTAAAACCAAAAGAACCTAGCGTTACAATTTCTTATTATGTTTTAAATTCTGGAAAATATACAGTTGATATTTTGGCTGAAGACAAAACAAAATTAAAGAGTTTTACTATTAATGCTTTTGAAGGGTATAATTGTTTTGAATATGATGTTTCAGTAAGTGAAAAAATTGTAGACACCTATTTTTCTAAAAACGAAATTTCAGTTAAAGAAGCAAAAAATAACAAATACTATTTACCAAAAGGGGAATATCTAATAAAAATCTCCGGAGCTAAAGAAAGCGCAGAACAAAAATTTACAGTTAAGTAAAACATTGAAATATTAGAAAAACGCCCAATTTTGAATTGGGCGTTTTTTACGTTTTAATACTCCAATTCTTCTAATTTTTTAAAAGGTGATAAATTTAATTGCTCAACAGTTTTTTGATAGTTAATCCAATCAGTATTATAAAACTTATTAATTTTTGAAATAACGGCACTTACTTTTTCGTCAGCATTTTTAACGAGCGTTAATTCAGTTTCTCCAGGTTTTTGAAGTAGAGAACCAACATATCTTCTAGCGGTATATAAATAAGAAACAGTGCTAGGAAATTCAGTATCAGTAATACCTTGTCGTTTATCTTCTTTTCCTAACATATCATCTAATAAGTCATTTATACTTTTTAATACAACATCATGAGATTTTAATAATTCTTCTTTGTTTTTTAATTCAGATTGATTTTTTATGCGTTTTTTATAATCTTCAATAATTTCTTTAGATTCTAACAAACGCTGAGTTGCTTCACCTGCAATTCCACTTTTATTTTCAAGTTGCTTTAATAAATCATATTTACTTTTTAAAACTTCAAAAGGCATTTCAACTCTAGGGTCGTAAGCAACTTTAATGTTTTCGCTAACGGTTTCATTTCCAAAATGGATTTTTAGGGTATAAGTTCCAGGCAATACGGTTAAACCTCTAGGCTCGTTTGCATCCTTTTTAACAATTCTTCTTGAAGGACCTCTTTTCCCTTTCTCATTCATTCCCCAATAAGTTCTGTGAATTCCATTTTCTTTTGGAGCTAAATTTTTAAGACTTCTTATCAATTCATTTTTATCATTATAAAATTCGAAGAAAATTGAATCAAATTTTACTGTAGGTTTTTTAGATTTTACTTCAGCAATTGCGACTTCTTTTTTAGATTTATTTTTCTTCTTTGTTGAAGGTTCTTCAGCTTTTTTAGTTTCAATTTCAGGTCTATTAATACTATAAGTTATCATTGCACCTCTTTTTCTATTTTCACCATTAAAAATTGAATTAGCTCCAAAACGTGTCCCAGTTGGTTGTTGGGTTTGAGTTATAAATGCTGAAGGTGGCGTATATAAATGAAGTGTTTTATCTACTATTTGTTTACCTTCTTTGGCAATTGCTCTTAATGGTCTAATATCATCTAATACGTAAGCCGCTCTACCAAAAGTACCTATTATTAAATCGTGTTCCCGTGGGTGAATTGCTAAATCCATAGTAGAAACTGTTGGAAAACCATTTGTCCATTTGGTCCAAGTAGTACCTTCGTCAATACTAATATGCAAGCCGTATTCAGTACCTAAAAACAGTAAGTTTGCCACTTCCAAATCTTGAATTATTGAAAGTGTATAACCGAAATTTTCAGTTTTATTTTGAAGTAAACTCTCCCAAGTTTTTCCAAAATCACGAGTTCTAAATAAATAAGGTTTAAAATCAAATTGACGATAATTATTAACCACAGCATAGGCTTCACCTTTATTAAACTTAGAAGCTTTTATTTGTGCTACCCAACTTCCTTGTGGCATTCCTTTAATATTTTGTGATACATTATTCCAAGTTTTCCCTCCATCTTGAGTTAATTGAATGTTTCCATCATCAGTACCAACCCAAAGCAAATTTTCATCAAATTTACTAGGTTCAATAACTAAAATAGTACAATGATTTTCAGCTCCTGTAGCGTCCATAGTAATACCACCACTTTCATGTTGTTTTTGCTTTTCTTTGTTATTTGTTGTTAAATCAGGTGAAATTATGTCCCAAGTATATCCTTTATTAGTTGATTTGTGTACAAACTGACTTCCAAAATAAATAGTTTCATTATCTGTAGGGTTTATAGAAATTGCAGAATTCCAATTGAACCTTAGTTTCACATCAGGGTTTGGGTGTGTGGGTCTTATACCTTTTGCATAACCAGTTTCCCTATCGTATCTAGCAACATTTCCTTCTTGAGACATTCCATAACCATATCTGGAGTTTTTAGGATCTGGAATTACATCGAAACCATCACCAAACATTAATTCTTGCCAATAAGAATTTCTGATACCTTGATCTTTTAGTACATATGAAGGACCACTCCAAGATCCATTGTCTTGCATTCCTCCATAAATATTATAAGGAAACTCCATATCTACATTTATATGATAAAATTGTGCCAACGGCAAATTTTCAACAAAACGCCAAGTTTTACCACGATCACGAGTAATATTTAAACCACCATCGTTACCGTCAATCATAAAATTAGAATCTGTTGGGTGAATCCACCAAGCATGATGATCTGGATGAACACCAACTGAAGTTCCATATGCAGGCATTAATTGTTTGAATGATTTCCCACCATCTTGACTAACATTTATATAAGTAAAAACAGAATAAACTCTATTTTCATTAATAGGGTCTACAAATATATCTGAGTAATAAAAAGGTCTGTTACCAATTCCATCTGGACCTCTACCACTTGATTTGTCATTCACCATTTTCCATTTTACGCCACCATCTTCAGATTTATATAATCCATTTTTTTTAGCTTCAACAAGTGCATATATAAATTTAGGATTGCTTTGAGAAATAGCTATTCCAATTCTTCCTAAATTTCCTTCTGGTAATCCATCTTTATCCGTTAGTTTTTTCCAATTTTCACCACCATCATAAGTAATATACATTCCAGATCCTTCACCTCCTGAATTAAATGTCCATGGTTTTCTTTGATGTTCCCACATTGCAGCAATTAATTTATTTGGGTTTGAAGGATCAACAACTAAATCAGCACAGCCAGTTTTATTATTTACAAACAAAGATTTTGTCCAAGTTTTTCCACCATCAGTAGTTTTAAAAACGCCTCGTTCAGGATGTTCACCCCAAGGTGAGCCTATAGCGCCAACATATACAGTATTAGGATTGTCTTTATCAATAATAATTTTGTGAATATTTCTTGTTTTTTCTAATCCAACAAGCTTCCAAGTTTGCCCTGCGTCTAAACTTTTATACAATCCATAACCACCAGTTAAACTATTTCTAGGGTTTCCTTCACCTGTTCCTGCCCAAATAACATCAGGATTACTCTGTTGAATTGCAACAGATCCAATAGATGCAACTGCTTGATCATCAAAAATTGGTTTCCAATCAATTCCACCACTTTCAGATTTCCATAATCCGCCAGAAGCAGTCCCTATATATATTATATCGGGTTCATTTGTTACCACATCAATAGCTGTAACTCTACCGCTCATCCCAGCAGGACCAATTGATCGAGGATTTAGGTTTTTTAATTTTTCTAAGTCTAATTGCTGAGAAATTACAATTGTTGAAATAAATAGTGCGAGTAAGGTAAGTTTCTTCATTATTTATGAATTAGTTGAAATAATTTTAAATGTAGAGAATAGAAATGTAAGATATGTTAAAATTTTGATAAAATAGGGAAGTTTAAATTGCTTAATTGTTACATAAATAAAAAAAAACAGCCATCGGTTGATGGCTGTTTTTTTTTTAAAGTATTTTAAATCTTTTATTAACTAATACATTTAGCTCTATTATATTCAAAATTCATACGAGCAATATCTAATAATTGTACCTCTTGAGGACAAACCATAGCACAAGCACCTGTATTTGAACAATTCCCAAAACCTTCCTCATCATGAGCATTTATCATCCATAACGCACGTTCAGTACGTTCAATTTGACCTTGAGGTAATTTAGCTAAGTGACCTATTTTGGCCGATACAAATAACGCTGCAGATGAGTTTTTACAAGTTGCAATACAAGCACCACAACCAATACAAGCTGCACTATCAAAAGCGCTTTCAGCGATGTCATGATGGATAGGGATTGTATTTGCTTCAGGAGCCATACCTGTAAAAGATGAAATATAACCTCCTGCTTGAATAATGCGATCCATGGAGCCTCTGTCAACTTTTAAATCTCTAATAACTGGAAATGAATTAGCTCTAAAAGGTTCAATGGTAATTGTATCCCCATCGCTAAAAGAGCGTAAGTGCGTTTGGCAAGTTGTGTAATGTTCTTCTGGTCCGTGTGCTTTTCCATTGATAACTAGCGAACATTGGCCACATATTCCTTCTCTACAATCGTGATCAAATTCAACAGCCGGTTCTCCTTTTGAAGCAAGTTCTTCATTAAGAACATCTAACATTTCTAAAAAAGATGTGTCCGAACTTAAATCTGATAATTTATAGGTTACTAATTTTCCTTTTGTTTTGGCGCTTTCTTGTCGCCATATTTTAAGTGTCAGTTTCATAATCTTTATTATTTATATGAGCGAACTGTTGGTTTAACTTCCGTAAATTCTAATGGTTCTTTATGTAATTTCCAGCTTTCTCCATTTTGCCATTCCCAAGCAGAAGAGTACATATAATTTTCATCATCTCGCATTGCTTCGCCATCTTCAGTTTGGTAATCTTCTCGGAAATGGGCTCCACAACTTTCTTTTCTATCTAAAGCATCAACAGTCATTAATTCAGCTATTTCTAAATAATCTGCTAAACGACCTGCTTTTTCTAATTCAGAATTAGGTCCATTTTCATTTCCTGGTACTGCAGCATTTTCCCAAAATTCTTTACGTAATTTTTTAATTTCTTCAATAGCCCAAATCATCCCTTTTTCGTTTCGAGACATGGCTACTTCTTTAAACATAATTTTACCTAAACGTCTATGAATTTGGTCAACAGGCATTGTGCCTTTAATAGCTAATAATTTCGTTACTTGATCTTTTACTGCTTTTTCAGCTTCTTCAAATTCAGGAGTATCTGTTGAAATTTTACCCGTTTTAATATCATCAGCTAAATAATTTGAAATTGTATTAGGTAAAATAAAATTACCATCAACTGATGCTTGTAAAAGAGAATTTGCTCCTAAACGATTTGCACCGTGATCAGCAAAATTAGCTTCACCAACAGCAAATAAACCAGGGATTGTTGTTTGTAATTCATAATCAACCCATAAACCTCCCATAGAAAAATGGGCAGCAGGTGATATTTTCATTGGTTCTTTATAGGCGTTAATCGCTGTAATTTTTTCATACATGGTAAAAAGGTTACCATAACGTTCTTTAATGGTGTCTTCACCTAATTTTTCTATAGCTGTTTTGAAGTCAAGATATACGGCATTTTTTAATGGTCCAACTCCATGACCAGCATCTATTCTTTCTTTAGCTGCTCTTGAAGCAACATCTCGAGGAACTAAGTTTCCGAAAGCTGGATAACGTCGTTCTAAGTAATAATCTCTTTCGTCATTTGGAATATCTCCAGGAGCACGATTTTCATCTTTATTTTTTGGTACCCAAATACGACCATCATTTCTAAGCGATTCAGACATCAAAGTTAATTTTGATTGATGTTCACCAGATTGTGGTAATGCTGTTGGGTGAATTTGAGTCCAAGATGGATTCGCAAAATAAGCACCTTTTTTATGAGCGCGCCAATTTGCTGAACCATTTGAATTCATTGCTAGCGTAGATAAATAAAATATTTTACCAAAACCACCAGTTCCAAAAACCAAGGCATGAGCCGAATGACGTTCAATTTCACCGGTATTTAAATTACGAGCAATAATACCTCGGGCTTTGCCATCAACTATTACAATATCAAGAATTTCATGACGATTGTATTGTGTTAATTTACCAACTTTAATCTGCTTCATCATAGCTTGATAAGTTGCCAAAAGAAGTTGTTGACCAGTTTGACCACGAGCATAGAAAGTTCTTGATACTAAAACTCCACCAAAAGAACGATTGCTTAAATATCCACCATATTCACGCCCAAAAGGAACTCCTTGAGCGACCATATGATCAATTAAATTTGCTGAAACTTCAGCCATTCTATAAACGTTAGCCTCACGAGATCGGAAATCACCACCTTTAATAGTGTCGTAAAACATTCGATACACGTTATCACCATCATTTTTATAGTTTTTTGCTGCGTTTACACCACCTTGTGCAGCAACTGAATGTGAGCGTCGTGCTGAATCTTGAAAAAAGAAAACTTTTACGTTGTATCCTAATTCAGCTAATGATGCAGCTGCACCTCCACCAGATAATCCACCACCAACAACAATTACATCTAATTTTTTGCGGTTTGCAGGATTAACAATTCGGGTTTTAGCAAGGTAGTTTTGCCATTTATCTTTTAAAGGTCCTTCTGGAATTTTTGCGTTAAGAGCCATAATTCTATGTTATTTTAAGTAAAGAATGATAGGAATGATGGCATATAATATTGCCATAACTAAACTGAAGCATAGTGCTATATACTTAATAATGCTCATCACTTTTTTAGGGTATATTCCTAAAGAACGATGTGCACTTTCTATCCCATGTATTAAATGGAAGCACATTGCAATTATTCCTATTTCATATATAAGTACAAACCACCAAACTTTAAAAGTAGCTAATACTAATTCGTATAAATCATGTTCTGTTCCAAGCACTTTATATTTTAGCCAAAACTGGGCCATATGTAAAACAATAAAGACACCTAAAATTGTTCCTAAAACACCCATGTTTCTCGAATACCAAGTGCTTGTAGAATTATCAGTTACTTGATATTTTTCTCCTCTAGATTTTCTGTTTTGAATTGTAATTAATAAGGCGTCAACTACATGAATAATCATTGCAGCATATAACACCCATGCTACAATTGTTACTGGCCAAAAGCTAACTAAGAAGTGAGAATATGCATTATACATATCATGTACGTTTTCTACGCCTCCCCAAAATTCTATTGGAAAAAATGAGTTTGGAATTATTAGAATTAGATTTCCTATAAGGTGAATTACAAGGAAAAAGATAATAAATAGCCCGGTTATAGCCATTAAGTTTTTACGCCCAACCGATGTTTTGAATAGTCCTTTTTTAACTGCCATAAGGCTAATTTTTTAGAGTTTATGTGCAAAAGTATAAGAGGATAAAGCTTTAGGTAATGATATTTGTCAGATTTCACTTAAAGATGTGTTATTTATAATGAATCTAAATTAAGGGAATAAACAACAAGAGGTTTTAAAAACACAACTTCAAATGTATATATTTGGACTTTAAAAAAATCAATTAAAAAATGAGCGAAATTTTATCATCATCAATTGCAAGGAAAGTAGCTATGGCGCTGTCAGCACTTTTCCTTATCATTTTCTTACTTATTCATTTAGCGGTTAATTTAACATCATTATTTAGTGCAGACGTTTTTAACCAAGCCTCGCACTTTATGGGAACTAATCCTTTAATACAGTTTGCAATGCAACCTATATTAATTTTTGGAGTTGTGTTTCATTTTGTAATGGGGTTTGTTTTAGAACTAAAGAACAAAAAGTCAAGAAATGTAAAGTATGTTAATTATAACGGAGCTGCTAATGCTTCTTGGATGTCAAGAAATATGGCTATTAGCGGAGGTGTAATTTTAATTTTTATTGTAATTCATTTTCTAGATTTCTGGATTCCAGAATTAAACACAAAGTATGTTTTAGGAGATATGTCTGGAATGCACGGTGGTGAATTTAGATATTTTGAAGAATTACAACACAAATTTATGAGTCCAGTGAAAGTTGGAGTTTATGTAATTGCATTTATATTATTAGCATTGCATTTAGCACACGGTTTTCAATCTGCATTTCAATCAATGGGTTTTAATAACAAATACACAAAATTTGTAAAAAACTTAGGAACTATTTATTCAATAGTAATTCCATTAGGATTTATAATTATAGCACTGTATCACTATTTTATTCAAATTAACCATTAATCTTAGAAAATATGACGACTTTAAATTCAAGAATACCAGAAGGTCCAATAAAAGATAAATGGACATTATATAAAGATCACATTGACTTAGTAAACCCTGCAAACAAGCGTAATATTGATATTATAGTTGTTGGAACAGGTTTAGCAGGAGGTTCAGCCGCTGCTACTTTAGCTGAGTTAGGATATAACGTAAAAGCATTTGCTTACCAAGATTCTCCACGTAGAGCGCATTCAATTGCAGCACAGGGAGGTATTAACGCAGCAAAAAATTATATGGGCGATGGAGATTCAAACTATCGTTTATTTTATGACACTGTAAAAGGTGGAGATTACCGTTCACGTGAAGCAAACGTTCATCGTTTGGCTGAAGTTTCGGGAGCAATTATTGACCAATGCGTTGCACAAGGTGTTCCTTTTGCACGTGATTATGGTGGATTGTTAGACAACCGTTCATTTGGTGGTGTATTAGTTTCTAGAACTTTTTACGCAAAAGGACAAACAGGACAACAATTATTATTAGGATGTTATTCAGCAATGAACCGTCAAATTGCTCGTGGAAAGATTGAAATGTTCAATCGTCACGAAATGTTAGACGTTGTAAAAATTGATGGAAAAGCAAGAGGTATTATTGCACGTGATTTAATTACTGGTGAAATTGAGCGTCATTCAGCTCACGCGGTAGTTATTGCAACTGGTGGTTATGGAAATGTTTATTTCTTATCAACCAATGCTATGGGTTCTAATGCAACTGCAGCTTGGAAAATTCATAAAAAAGGAGCGTATTTCGCAAATCCTTGTTTTACACAAATTCACCCAACGTGTATTCCACGTTCAGGAGATTACCAATCTAAATTAACGTTAATGTCTGAATCATTACGTAATGATGGTAGAATTTGGGTTCCTAAGAAAATAGAAGATGCGAAAGCAATTCAACAAGGCAACTTAAAACCAACTGCTATTGTTGAAGAAGATAGAGATTATTTCTTAGAAAGAAGATATCCTGCTTATGGGAATTTAGTTCCTAGAGATGTTGCTTCAAGAGCAGCTAAAGAGCGTTGTGACGCAGGTCACGGAGTTAATGCAACGGGAGAAGCTGTTTATTTAGATTTTGCTGCTGCCATTAATCGTTATGGTAGTACAAAAGCTAAAATTTCTGGAAATCAAAATCCTTCAAAAGAAGAAATTATAACATTAGGTGAAGCTGTTATTGAAGAAAAATACGGAAACTTATTCCAAATGTATGAGAAAATTATAGATGAAAATCCATACAAAACACCTATGATGATTTATCCTGCAACCCACTATACAATGGGTGGTGTTTGGGTTGATTATAACTTAATGACAACCGTTCCTGGTTTATACTGTATTGGTGAAGCAAACTTCTCTGATCACGGAGCAAACAGATTGGGAGCTTCTGCTTTAATGCAAGGTTTGGCCGATGGATATTTTGTACTGCCTTATACTATTGGTGATTATTTAGCCGATGATATTAGAACTGGAAAAATACCAACAGATTCTCCAGAATTTGATGAAGTTGAAAAATCTGTAAAAGATCAATTAGATTTCTTCATCAATAATGAAGGAACACATTCAGTAGATTATTTCCATAAAAAACTTGGTTTAGTGATGTGGAATAAAGTTGGAATGGCTCGTAATGAAAAAGGACTAAAAGAAGCGATTAAAGAAATTCAAGATATACGTAAAGATTTCTGGAAAAACGTTAAAGTTCCTGGTGATTTGAATGAAATGAATCCTGAATTAGAAAAAGCAGGTAGAGTAGCAGATTTCTTGGAATTAGGAGAATTATTTGCGAAAGATGCTTTAGAGCGTGAAGAATCTTGTGGAGGTCATTTCCGTGAAGAGCATATTACAGAAGATGGTGAAGCTAAACGTGATGACAAAAATTTTGCTTACGTTGCGGCTTGGGAATACACAGGAAAACCTAGTGAAGCAATTTTGCATAAAGAAGAATTAGAATTTAAAGATATCGAATTAAAAACTCGTTCATACAAATAAGAAAGACATTATGAATTTAACGTTAAAAATTTGGAGACAAAAAGGACCTCAAGATAAGGGGCAAATGGTCGAATATAAAGTTACCGATATTTCAGAACACATGTCGTTCTTAGAAATGATGGATGTTTTAAATGAAAGTTTGGTAGCTAAAGATGAAGTGCCAATTGCATTTGATCATGATTGTAGAGAAGGTATTTGTGGAATGTGTTCATTACACATAAACGGAGAACCTCACGGTCCAGATCGTGGAATTACAACGTGTCAGTTACATATGCGTACTTTTAAAGACGGTGATACTATTTATATTGAACCTTGGAGAGCAAAAGCTTTTCCGGTAATTAAAGATTTAGTAGTAGACCGTATGGCTTTTGAACGTATTCAACAAGCAGGTGGTTACATTTCAGTAAATACTTCTGGAAATACGCAAGATGCAAATGCAATTCCTATTTCTAAATACAATGCAGATTTATCTATGGATGCTGCTGCTTGTATTGGTTGTGGAGCCTGTGTTGCTAGTTGTAAAAACTCTAGCGCCATGTTATTTGTTGCAGCAAAAGTTTCGCAATTTGCTTTGTTGCCACAAGGTAAAGTAGAAGCAAAAGACCGTGTACTTAATATGGTTGCACAAATGGATTTAGAAGGATTTGGTAACTGTACCAATACTGGAGCTTGTGAAGTTGAATGTCCAAAAAGTATTTCATTAGAAAATATTGCACGTATGAACCGTGAGTATTTAAAAGCAAGTATTATATAGTTATATATTAAGTGGTAAATTCAATAAAAAAACCTGTTTCAGAAATGAGACAGGTTTTTTGTTTACAAAAGATATTTAATAAAGCGAAGATTTAGTATTTTTAGAAACGATTTCATTACCACAGTATATTTTTAATTTAACTCAGAAATTAATGCTTAATTTTAATAAAGTTTTTCAATCAAAATTACCAGAAATACCAACTTCAATATTTGCTATTATGAGCGGTTTGGCAACACAACATAATGCTCTTAATTTATCACAAGGTTTTCCTGATTTTGAAAGTGATGCAAAGCTTATTAAACTAGTAAATAGTGCAATGATGAATGGAAAAAATCAATATGCGCCAATGCCTGGTATTATTAGTTTAAGAGAGCAAATAGCTCAGAAAACAGAAAGTTTATATAAAGTATCCTACAATCCAGAAACCGAAATTACTATTACAGCAGGCGCAACACAAGCGATTTTCACAGTAATTGCTGCTACAGTTTCAAAAGGTGATGAGGTTATTATTTTTAAACCTGCATATGATTGTTATGAACCAACTATTGAACTTTTTGGAGGAAAAACAGTTGCAATTCAATTAGATCCAGAAGATTTTAAAATTAATTGGGAAGAAGTAAAAGGTTTAATTACGGATAAAACGAAGATGATTATCATTAATACACCACACAATCCTTCAGGAAGAATTTTGTCTAAAAAAGATATGTTGCAATTAGAAACTTTACTACGAAACACCAACATTTTATTGTTAAGTGATGAGGTGTATGAACATATTATTTTTGATGGTGAACAACATCAATCTGCAGCGTTGTTTCCAGCATTAGCTGAAAGATCTTTTATAATAGCTTCCTTCGGAAAAACTTTTCATAACACAGGCTGGAAAATGGGGTATTGTATTGCTCCAGCACAGTTAACAAAAGAATTTAGGAAAGTACACCAGTTTAATGTGTTTAGTGCAAATCATCCTATTCAAGTTGCATTAGCTGAATATTTAAAAACACCTAGTAATTATTTAGAGTTAGGAAATTTTTATCAGCAAAAAAGAGATTTGTTTTTAGATTTAATAAAAGATTCACGTTTTGAGTTTTCGCCTTCTAAAGGAACCTATTTTCAATTACTTAATTTTAAAAATATAACTCAAGAAAGTGATTACGATTTTGCAGTAAGATTAACAAAAGAACAAAAAATAGCATCAATACCAATTTCGGTATTTAATAATGAAAATTATGATACTAAAGTATTGCGTTTTTGCTTTGCTAAAACTGAAGAAACATTAAAAAGAGCAGCCGAAATATTAAACAAAATCTAGTTTCATTAGCCAATCGGTTTGTTTGTCATTTCCAATATAGTAAAAATGAGTATCAAACTTTTTGAAATTATAACGCTCATAAAACCGAATTGCAGCTAAATTTTTTTCCCAAACGCCGAGCCATAGAAAAGAAACTTGTTTAGTTTTTACAATTCTAATTATTTCTAATAAAATATGTTTTCCTAATTGTTTATTTTGGAATTTTTTTAAAACATAAATACGTTCAAGTTCTATAGTTTTTTTATTAAATTTTTCTGTTTGAGCTTCGTTTTCATTTAATTTAAAATAACCAACAAGTTCATTTTTGAAATAAGTAAAATAAAAAGTAGAATTAGAATTTAAAAGCTCAGATTTTATTTTCTCTTGACTAAATGCAAAATCAATATAGCTATTAAAATCTAGTGGATTATTATCTTTTTCAAAAGCATTAATAAAAGTTGATTTTGATATTTCTACAAGTTTTACTAAATTTTCAAGGGTACATTTTTTAAAAGATAAATCCATTTTCCATAAATTTTATTTCTTATGTTGGTTTGATATTTGAAAAATTAAATTACAAATTAAATTTTAAATCATTCACTGAAATAGTGTAATTTTATCACATGCAATCACAACTTAAAATAGTATTGGTTCAGGCCAATTTAGTTTGGCATAACGCTGAACAAAACAGAATTCAATTTGCGAAAAAAATAAATGCAATTAAGGGAAATGTTGATTTAATAGTCTTACCCGAAATGTTTACAACAGGTTTCAGTTTGCTTCCTAAAACAATTGCTGAATCTATGAAAGGTGAAACTGTTGAATGGATGCAAAAAATTGCTTCAGAAAATAACACTGCAATTGCGGGAAGTATTATTATTTTAGAAGAAGGAAATTATTATAACCGCTTTTTATTTGTGCATCCTTCAGGAGAAATTAATACATACGACAAACGACATTTATTTACCTTGGCAGGAGAAGATAAAGTGTACACTTCTGGAAAAGAAAAAACAATAGTGAATTATAAAGGGTGGAAAATTTGTTTGCTTGTTTGTTATGATTTACGTTTTCCGGTTTGGGCAAGAAATGTTGAAGATTATGATGTATTGTTATATGTTGCAAACTGGCCAAAACCAAGAATTGCTGCTTGGGATGCTTTGTTAAAAGCACGTGCTATAGAAAATTTGAGTTATACAATAGGAGTAAATAGAGTAGGTGTTGACGAAAACAAACATGAATACAGCGGTCATTCGGTAGCTTATGATGGTTTAGGTAAAAAATTAACTCATATTAAAACAAATATTGAAGATAAAGCAATTGTCACTTTAAACAAAAAGCACATAGCTGAGGTTAGAAATAAGTTCAATTTTTTGAACGATAAAGATACTTTTGAGATTAATTAAGAATAGACGTTTTGCTGAACTTAATTCTTATCTATATAAGATGTTGAATTAAGTTCAACAAAACGTTTGTTGCTAATTTACAGAATGATAGGATTCAACCATTTAAATTCATACTTAGTATTAGGAACAACAATACGCTCAGTAATACGATACATTCTATCTGGTAATTTCATTAAATAATCTCTTGCTTTTTCAGCTTCTGAAGTTAAGCCTGTAATTTTATCAATTTCCCAAATGGTATTTAGTTTTTTAATAATATCAACATAATCGAAGCCTGTATATACACCTGCTCTTTGAGCCACTATTGAAAATTGATCAAATAAACTGCCTTTTTCTTCTCCAGAATGTCTTAAATGCATCGCTGGCATCACAATTTTATGTTTCATCATATATTGAAAAGCCAACATCATTTCACTTGGATCATATTTAAAAATTTGTTTCACAAATTCAGTATATGCTAAATGATGACGCATTTCATCTCCAGCAATAATTTTAGACATTTTAGCCAATAATTTATGACCGTTTTTTCGTGCAATTTTAGCAACATTATTATGTGAAATATAGGTTGCTAATTCTTGAAAACTGGTATAAACAAAGTTTTTATAAGGATCGCGAGCAGTTCCAATATCCATTCCGTCAGCAATTAAATGTTGCGTGGTAATTTCAACTTCACGCATGTTTACTCTGCCAGATAGGTACAAATACTTGTTTAGCACATCACCGTGTCTATTTTCTTCACCAGTCCAAGCACGTATCCATTTTGCCCAACCATTATCTTTTTCTTCGTTTCTAGGTTTTGAAATACCATCAATATCCAACAGCCAAGATTCATAGGTTGGAAGCGCTTCTTCAGTAATAGTGTCACCTACTAAAACAGTCCAAAAGTCATTATCTAAATCTTTAGATAATTCTCTTATTTCTTTTACTTCTTCTATAAAATTTTCGCTTTGTGAATTTGGAAGAAAATCGGTTGGTTGCCAAATTTTTTCTGGAGCAATTAAATATTCATCGACAAAAGTATCTATATTTTTTTCAAGGGTTAGCATTACCTCTAACCGGATATTGTTTAATGACATGTTTTTGATTTAGTTTAGTAGTTTGCTAAATTATGGAATTTTTAATAGAAGTTTCAACTTTTTCGAAAAGTTGAGCAAATTCCAAGGAGTCAGCTTTTATAGCTTCATGGAATTCAAAAGTGATTTTTACACCTATTTCTAACGGAAACATTCCTTTTCTATTAAGCTTCCAACAATTATTAATAGTTACAGGAATAACATAAGCAGACGGTATAAATTTGGTAAGCATTTTTAACCCATTTTCAGAAAAACGTTTGGGAGCACCATCTTTACTTCTGGTTCCTTCCGGAAAAATAACTGCTGCATACTTATTTTTTTCAATATATTTTCCAAATTCTTTAATGGCGGTTAAAGACTGTCTAGGATCTTTTCTATCAATTAAAACAGAACCTCCATGTGTTAAATTATATGAAACCGCTGGGATTCCTTTTCCTAATTCAATTTTAGAAACAAATTTTGGGTGATGCTTCTTTAAATAACATGAAAGCGGACAAATATCATGCATGCTTTGATGATTGGAAACAATTATTAAAGGAACATTTTTAGGAATAAGATGTTTACTTATAAATTTAATTCGGGTGCCAAATAAATATAAGAGATATGTAAACGAGCAGTTCATAATATCTACAGCTATTTTATGACCTTTATACTTGAAAATATTATAACCTAGCCATTGTAAACCATGGAAAATTAATAAAAGGATACCATAAAAAAGGTAAAAGATAGAAGATAATATATATGATAAAACTGTTTTCATATTTATGAAAAGAAAATCCCAAGCTAAAAAGCTTAGGATTCTTATTTTTTAATTATTAAACCATAAACTCCAAGGAATCATTCCTAGAATTATCAGTAACGCAATTCCATAAAAAATGGTGATTGTTTTAAATTTCCCTGCATCAGTTGTTTTCTTTTTGTGTTTAGAGAATCCAATTGTAATTAATGTAATAGCAATAATAATCATTACAGGATGCTCTATTAAAGAGTTTCTTAACTCCTTATTTTTCATAACTTCTCCCATTCCCATAGCTCGCATACTTGTATAAAAAGTAGAAGTATAAAAAGCAATAAACCCAATAATTAATTGAATATGTGAAGCAATTAAAGCAAATAACGAGATTCGTAAATCTTTAGCATTAAATTCTTTTTTAGAGCTTAAACCAATTATAGCATTTACAACCGCTATAATTAGAATTAATAGTACAATGTAAGCCCAATAAGAATGAATCATTTTTGTCATAATAGTTAGTTTTAAGTAGATAGCAAATGTAATAAAATAAAATTGGTTTTATTTTGAAAAAAAATGTTTAAAATTTATAATCATTCGCCATGATTTAATATTATTTCATTAGAAATAACAAAATACATGATAAGTAGAAGTGAAAATAATAACAAAAAATTATTTTTCATTAGTGTTTTAAACTATATAAATCGCTGATAATTATCATATTTCACTAATAAAAAAGAGTAATTAGTGCTCTATAAGCTGTTTTTTTTTCTCATTTTTTAAGATAATTAGAAAAAATGTGTATTTTGCGCTTCTAATAATCAATACTATAAGGATATTATGAAAAAATTATTAAGTGTGTTTTTTGCGCTTTTTGTGGGTACAGTTATGGTGGCACAAACCACAGTTTCTGGAACTATCACAGAAGCAACAACAGAGCAGCCAATTCCTGGTGCGAATATACAAGTTGTTGGAAGATCTTTGGGTACCACAACTGATTTTGACGGAAACTTTTCTTTGGTGGTAGATCACGACCTTCCATTTAAAATAGAAGTTTCTCTTATTGGATTTTCAGTTACAACAGTTGAAATTACTCAAAATAATCAGATTGTAAATATAGAACTTGCTGAAGCCGCTACAGCTTTAGATGAAGTAGTTGTATCTGCTTCTAGAACACCAGAACGTGTTTTAGAATCGCCTGTTACAATTGAAAGAATGGACATTAGAGCTATTAAAAACACTTCATCTCCAACTTTTTACGATGGTTTAGAAAATTTAAAAGGAGTTGATGTTAATACAAATAGTTTAACATTTAAATCAATTAACACAAGGGGTTTTGCAACATTTGCCAATACACGTTTTATGCAATTGGTTGATGGTATGGATAACTCTTCACCAGCACTTAACTTTAATTTAGGGAACCTTTTAGGAATGTCTGAATTGGATGTTAACTCTGTTGAATTACTTCCTGGAGCTTCTTCTGCATTATATGGTGCAAATGCTTTTAATGGTGTTTTATTTATGACAAGTAAAAATCCGTTTACTTCTGAAGGTGTTAGTGTATATTTAAAAACAGGATTGACTTCACAAATAGCTGCAGGAGATAATAATTTTACGGATGTTGGAATTAGAATGGCACATAAATTTAGTGATAAATTTGCTGCCAAAGCATCATTTTCATTCTTAAAAGGAACTGAATGGTATGCAACAGATTATAATCAATATATTGATACAGAAGCAGGAGAAGCTGATACGGTTATTTCAAGTTTAGGTAATCAAACAAGTTTTGACCAAGCAAATATATATGGTGACGAAGTAAAGACTCCAATTAATTTTGAACAATTTGCTTTAGGAGCTGGTTTTCCTGCACCACTTGCGGCATCACTTGGTACACAAACAATTTCAAGAACAGGTTATAGAGAAAGTGATTTAACAGATTATGTAGCTCAAAGTGCTAAAGTTGATATTTCTTTAAATTATAGACCATTTGCAAATGATTTAGAAGTGAGCTATAATGCAAAATTTGGTAACGGTAATACTATTTATCAAGGATCTAATAGATATTCAATCAAAAATTTCTTTATGCAACAGCATAAATTAGAAGTCTCAGGTGATAATTTCTTTGTTAGAGGATATATGACTGATGAAGATGCAGGTGATTCTTACGATATGAGATTTACAGGTATAAATATGAATAAAATAGATGCTCCACAATGGTTTGGAGCTTATACTCAAGCATTTTTAGGAGCAATAGCCCAAGGAGCTTCACAAGACGCTGCTCATTCAGGAGCTAGACAGTTTGCTGATACAAATGTTACGTTACAACCTGGAACACCTGAATTTAAAGCAGCTTTTGATGCTGTTACTTCTGATCCAAGCTTACTTTCAGGCTCTAAATTTCAGGATAAATCAAAAATTTATCATGGAGATGCTAATTATAATTTAAGAGACATTACCGATATTGCTGATATTCAAGTGGGTGGTTCTTGGAGGCAATATTCATTAAATTCTAGTGGAACTATTTATACGGATTTTGATGGATCAATAGATTATAATGAGTATGGTGTGTATACACAAATTCAAAAGAAATTTATTGATGATAGATTAAAGTTCACAGGGTCTTTACGTTATGATAAAGCAAAGAATTTTGATGGTAATTACTCTCCAAGAGTTTCAGTTTCTTATTCTTTAGGAAAAGGAAAAACACGTAATTTAAGAGCGTCATTTCAAACAGGATTTAGAAATCCATCAACACAAGACCAATACATTGGTTTAGATTCTGGAGCAGGAATATTAGTTGGTTCTGCACCTGATAATTTGGATAGATATACATCAAACCCTTTGAGTGTTAGTGCTACGGGGCAAATGATAGTAAATAATTTAACTGCAGGATCCATTGGATCTACTGTAACGTTAACAGGTAGGGATGCTTATGAAAATGCTTTTTCAGCTAGTTCGATTGCTAATGGAACTTTTCAAAAAGCAAATTTTGATTATGTAAAACCTGAAAAAGTGACCGCTTATGAAATAGGTTATAGAGCTGGTTTCGGTAATTTAGCATTAGACATGAGCGCATATTATAACAAATACGAAGATTTTATTGGAAATAAAAATGTTGCTGTTCCTTATTATGGAAATCCAAACTTGTCTGATATAGTAGATTTAGCTCCAATTGGTGGTGGGCCAACACCATTAGCATTAGTAGCTTTAAGCCAAGGAGATTATATGGGTTTTCAGGTATATACAAACTCGGCAGCTGATATTTCATCTTATGGAGGTAGTATTGGAGTAACATCTAAAATATTTGGAAATTACAATGTTGGACTTAATTATACTTTGGCTAGATTTGATTTTGACCAAGCTACTGACCCAGATTATGAAGCTGGATTTAATACTCCTGAGCATAAAGTTAAATTTTCATTTGGAAATACAGAACTTATTGAAAACTTAGGTTTCAATGTGAATTTAAGATGGAATGATGAATATTTATGGGAATCTACTTTTGCTGATGCAATAATTGAAGCACGTACAGTTTTAGATGCTCAAATTAGTTATTCAGTACTATCTTTTAAATCAACATTTAAAATTGGTGCAGCAAATTTAGGAGGTAAAGAATATTTTACAGCTCCAGGGAATGCTCAAATTGGTTCACAGTACTATGTTTCTTGGACAATTAATCCATAATAAACAATAATAGTTTATAAAGTAAAACGCCCTAAAAGTTTAGGGCGTTTCTTTTTTTAAAAAAAAGCATAATATTTTTTAAAAATAAAATCAAAAAACTATCTTTGCACCTTTAAAATTGAGGAGAACCTTAAAAGGTTAAATATCTAAAAAATAAATAGTTAAAGTAATGGCAAAAGTTACAGGTAAAGTTGCACAAATTATTGGTCCAGTTATTGACGTTGAGTTTGAATCTGGCGCTGAACTTCCAAAATTATATGATTCATTAGAAATCACAAAAAAGGATGGTTCATTGTTAGTATTAGAAGTTCAATCTCATATTGGTGAAGATACTGTTAGAACCATCTCTATGGATTCAACTGATGGTTTAAGTAGAGGAACAGAAGTTGTTGCTACTGGTAATGCAATTCAAATGCCAATAGGAAAGGATATTTATGGGCGTTTATTTAACGTAATTGGAGATGCTATTGATGGATTGGGAAATTTACCTAAAGAAGGTAAAGATGGTTTGCCTATTCACAGACAGGCACCAAAATTTGAAGATTTATCAACCTCAACAGAAGTTTTATTTACAGGTATTAAAGTAATCGATTTAATTGAGCCATATGCAAAAGGTGGTAAAATTGGTTTGTTTGGTGGAGCTGGAGTAGGTAAAACAGTATTGTTAATGGAATTGATTAACAATATAGCAAAAGGTCACGGTGGTTTATCAGTATTTGCTGGTGTAGGTGAAAGAACACGTGAAGGAAATGACCTTTTAAGAGAAATGTTAGAATCAGGTATTATTAAATATGGTGATGACTTTATGCATTCTATGGAAGAAGGAGGATGGGATTTAT
>NZ_CALAEQ010000148.1 GCF_937891065.1 uncultured Lutibacter sp.
TCATTAATTAAATCTTTTGAACTTTTGTTTTCATCTAAAGGAATAACTCTAATATTATTTGCTGATATTGGCAATCTTCCACTACTCGTTAAATTTATTAAATATTCTTCTTCTTGGGCAATTGATTCTTTTGGAAAAGTTGCAAATATTTTAATTTCTCCTTTTTTCCAATCAGGATGGCCTAAGATAATATAAGATAAAAGAATCATTAAATTTGCGTTGTCATAATCTTGTTTTCGAATCCAAACATGAATGTTTTTCTTGTAGCCAAATCCTTTGTCGCTGCTACCCAAAATACATAAGTCGTAGTTAGCAGTTTTTAATACGTTGTAATTATCAATAATATTTGATAGCCATTCCTGTTCACCCCTTTTGTATTCAAAAAGCATCATATTATTTGCTTGCCCAGAAATCCCTGGTTGTTGTATGGCTTGTACAATAGCAGCTGTATTTGATGGCGAAATTATTGTTTGAAGATATACATTTGATTCACTGTCTGAAGCAATTTTAATTAGTTTATTTAATTTATTTTCAGCATTTAGTTTTGATTCTTTCGAAAAATAAGCCTTTTCAAAATGGATAAACGAACCAAAACCATATCTATGAGAAATCCATTTCATCATTTCAAAAGCGCCGTGACGTTCAAAACTTGCTTGTGACAAACATAAAACTGCTGGCCTCCAAGATTCTTCTGGATTTTCTTTTTCAGCTTTTTGAAGAAATACTTGCATAGTTCTGCTAAATTGGTAAATAACACCTTGAAATATGGAAGCCATTCCTTTCTTATTACTACTTTTTAAAGAGATATAAAAATAGATTAAAGCCATTAAACCAATTGCTGAAATCGCGTAGGGTGTATTAATTTTAAACATTAAAAATACACACATAATTGCGCCAAGTAATGAAAAATACCATTTAGATTTAAATGAAGGTCGGTATGATGGGTCTGCAGCAAAATGTTGCATAAATGAAATTAAACAAAGCGAACCATAGGTTACCATAAAAAACATCGATATTATTTCAGCAACAGCATTTACATCACCCATTAATACAAAAACCATTGCAATAATACTTGTAAAAATAGTTGCGTTTCTAGGTTCGTTGTTTTTTTCTGTTCCTTTTGAAATCCAGGAATTTACATTGTTGTTTGGGAAAATTTTATCACCACCAATGGCTTGCAAAGTTCTTGGAGCAACCATAAATGAACCCAATGCAGATGAAATTGTAGCTGCAGCTAAACCAATTGGAATTATTGGTCCCCATAAAGCGATGTTACCCATTATTAGTTGGTTGTTAACCAAGTCATCTGTACTTGCAGATGAAATCAGTTTTAAAGCTATAAACACATAAATTACCATACCAATTATGGTTGCAGACAAAGTTCCTAATGGAATAGATTTTTTAGGATCTTTTAAATCACCTGACAAACCAACACCAGCTGTCATACCAGTAAAAGCAGGGAAAATAATGGCAAATACATAGAAGAATCCTTTTTCAGACGATACATTGTTAAATAGTTGTGAGCTATCAAAAACTTCAGAATAGGGTGTTGAACCAAAAAAGAATAAAACTAAAGAAATAGCTAAAATAGTAACAACAACATATAATGCTTTTACACCTAAATCTGCACCTTTGGTTACCATTAACCATATTAATAATATTAAGGCTGGGATACTAAATAGGCGATTATCATAAAGCTCATAACCAAAATTAGCTGCCACCCAAGGTTTTATGGCTTCAAAAGATTCACCGAAAGCAATAACATAAAATGCCACACTAATTGCTTGAGATAAATACAAGGTAATACCAATAGCTGCTCCAATATTTAGTCCAAAAGAACGAGAAATAATAAAATACTCTCCACCACCTTCAACTTTTTGGTTTGTAGCAATTTCAGCCAATGCCATCGCTGTGGGAATTGTTACCATATGACCAATAATAATTATAGCCAAAGTGCCCATGAACCCAACAGAACCTACTGCAAAACCAAAACGTAAAAACATTACAGCTCCTAAAATGGTTGAAATTGCGGTTAAAAAAACAGGTAAAGTGCTAAAGTTAGCTTTAGAAGAAACTAATGTTTTGCTCATTTATAAAATTATTAATTGACTATATTTTAATAAATGTACAAATTAAAAAAACAGGATGTTAAATTAATTTTTTTTGTGCTGTTTTCTTCATTATTTTTTCTACAATTTCAAAAATTTGCTTTTTAAGTCTTTTATATTTTTTTTCATAGTTTTCTATTTCAAGTGCTAATTTTTTATGATTTTCCATAAAATTTGAATTGCTGTAAACGCTATTATTTTTAATGAAGTCAGACAACATATTATCATGTTTCAAAATTTGTTTTAAAAGTAGTTGCCCATTTATTTTTTCTTCAGAAATTTTTTTAACAGAGATTTCAATTTTTTTACCTAACCCTGAAGCTAAACAATCAATATATCTTGAACTGAGTAGGTGCTCTAAAAAATGAATTTCATCATTTATAAAGTGAATCTCAGAGCTCCATATTTTTGTGTCTCGATGTAATTCTTCGTTACTTTTTCCCCTGTCATTCCAATCTTTTTTAATTTTAGTTTCCATTATCGTAGTTTTAAGTTATTTTATAAGTCCACTTATATATTGATAAATTCTAGCTTTTAGTTTTTTATAACCTTCTAAATAATTAAAAACTTCTTCTTCTAAATCTTCAAAATTTAAATCGGAAGATTTTAGTTTGTTACTTAGTTGTTTTTTTTGAAAATGTATATTTTCCAGAATTAATTTTCTGTCTTCCTCTAAATTATCAAGATCTAAAATGAATAATTGTATATGCTCAAATAAATTTGGAATTCTAGATTTGAAAGGATAATTGTTTATAAGGCGCTTTAAAAATGATAATTCTATTTTAATAAATTCAAATTCAGAAATCCATAATGAAGTAAAATAAAGAAGTTCATTAATACTTTTGTTATGACTAAAAGTGACATGCTTTAAATCTGATTTCATAATATTTTAATTTTAGCATCTCTCTAAGTACTATATTATTATGGTAAATTAAAATGATATATATCAAATGTTTCAGCAAATTAAAAAATGGGTTTTATAGAAGTAATGATGCCTCAATTTGTGGTTTTTAGTCATTGCTGACCTTTAAACGCTATTTTTCTAAAAGTTTTTAGTTGTTTTAAAATTGAGGAATATCATTTTGTGAATCTAAAACAAGTAATAGCTTTATGTAAATAAAAATAATTGAAGTCATGAAAAATCTACTAATTTTAATAATGTGCTTTAGTATGCCGCTAGTTGGGTTTACTCAAGTTTTAAGTAATATAGATGAAGTTATTCAAATAAATGAAGATTTGATAGCGATAAGAAATGGAAATCAGTGGGGTTTTATAAATGAAGAAGGCTTATTGGTTATTGATTATAGAGATGATTTTGTTTTAAATAATGATGAAACAAAATCATATCCATTTTTTAAAGATGGAAGGTGCTTAATTAGAAAATTAGTAGGTATTGAATATTTATATGGATTTATTGATACTGCAGGTAATGAGATAATTGAACCTCAATATTTGAATGCTTCAAACTTTTATAATGGATATACCATTATTAGTAAACTTTTAAAAGAAAAAATTGGGTTTAATGAAGTTTTAAAAAAAGATATTATTAGTTCTAAAGTAGAAGAATTTATTATTGATATTCATGGAGAAGTTGTGCTTTATTTAGAAAATCCTATAAATTACATTCCGCCAACAGTAGTATCAAAAATCCCACCTAAATTACATTCAAAATTTATTGCACCACATTTAGTAGCGGTTATGAAAAAAGATGAAAAATGGGATATTTATGAGTTTTAACTTTAAAAGACATTGTTATGGGACTAAATTTTAATCAATTCGCAAAAGAAGCTAATACGTTTTTAAAAGCGTATGCAGCAGAATTAAACCTAGGGAAAGATACAGATAAAGCTGGACGTATTTTATCTTCAATTTTACATGGATTACGTGAGGTAATATCTACAGAAGAATCTTTACAATTAATTGCCCAATTTCCTATGTTTTTAAAAGCAATATATGTTAACGGATGGTCTGGGAAAACTAAAATAAAAGTGAAAAGTTTGGAAGATTTTATTGATCTAATTAGAGATTTTAATGGTGTTACTTCAATAGTTGATTTTGAATCGAATGAAATTGCTGAAAATTATATTAAATCAACTTTTATAGTCTTACGCAAGCATATATCGTTAGGTGAATTAGAAGATATTAGAACAGTTCTCCCTAAAGATTTAAAATTCTTGATTTATCAAAATGTGATGTTTTAGAATTTAAAATATACGAATATGAATATTATTGAAACATTTGGAGAAATAAAAATTCCTATTGGGCAAATAAGTTTAAGAGGAAGCTTAAGGTTGAATAGTAAGAGTAAAGGAATTGTGTTATTTTCACATGGTAGTGGAAGTAGTAGGTTAAGTATTCGAAATAATTATGTGGCTAATTTATTGCTTGAAGATGGGTTTTCAAGTTTACTTTTTGATTTATTAACAACAGATGAAGATAAAATTTATGAGAACCGATTTAACATTCAATTGCTCACAGATCGTCTTTTGAAAGTAACAGATTGGATACGTAAATATAAGGACACAAAGCATTTGCCAATTGGTTATTTTGGAGCAAGTACAGGTGCAGCCTCTGCTTTAAGTGCAGCTGCTAAATTAGGGACTAATATTAAGGCAGTGGTTTCTAGAGGAGGCAGGCCAGATCTTGCACTAGAAGTTTTAAAAGATGTTAAAGTACCTACACTTTTATTAGTTGGCGGTAATGACACTGCAGTAATTGATTTTAATAAACAAGCGCAGTCAATAATAAATGGTATTTGTGAACTTAAAATTATTGAAGGAGCAACACACTTATTTTCAGAACATGGAAAATTAGAGTTGGTAGCTCAACATACAAGTAATTGGTTTGATACTTATTTAAAAAGTTAAAAATAGAGTAGAATGTTTGTCAATAGGGAAGAAGCAGGAAATTTACTTGCTGATAAATTAATGAATTATTGTAACAATTCAGATGCTGTAATTGTTGCAATTCCAAGAGGAGGAGTTCCTGTTGGAAGTGCTATGTCAAAAAAATTAAATCTCCCTTTAGAAATTGTTCTTTCCAAAAAAATAGGTCACCCATTTAATAAAGAATATGCAATAGGAGCTGTTACATTAAAAAATAGAATTTTAGGTGATTCGGTTTTAGGTATTTCAAAATTATATATTGAAGAAGAAACAGAACGAGTTAGAACCATTCTAAAAAAGCGCTACCAATTATATTACAGTACTAAAAAACCTATAGAATTAAAGGGTAAAACTGTTATTTTAGTTGATGATGGTGTAGCAACAGGAAATACACTAATTTCAAGTATTAAATTAATTCAATTACAAAAACCTTCTTCTATGATTGTGGCATTGCCAGTTTCCTCTCCTTCAGCTTTAAAAAATATAAAGAAATTGCCAAATATACTCTCCATTATTTGTCTATTTGCTCCAAGAGATTTTAGAGCTGTAGGTCAGTTTTATGATGAATTTAATCAAGTGAACGATACAGAAGTAATTAAATTGTTAAAAGAAGCTAATGATAATTTTCAGTTAAACTATTCAAACTCATAACCATTTAGATGTGAGGTTTCATTTCACTTTTACGCTTTTTAAGTAGTATTTTTAAATCTCGTATAGTTTCGTCTGTAGCTTCCTCAAAGCTTTCTTCGTTAGAAGAAGCAATTATTTTTGGACCTGGTAAACTTAATTGAATATCACAAATTTTACCTTTTCCTTTTGGATCTTTTTCTAGTTTATAAAAAACTTCAGCTTTAATAAGCCACTCATATTTTTTAGCTAATTTATGGAGTTCTTTTATTACAAAATCTTCCATAAATTCACTAGTGTCCATTTTCACAAATTGAATGTTAATTTCCATAGTTTTCAGTTTTAAATAATTAACTATTGATACTACTAATTTGTTTAAATAAAAACAGGGAAACGTATGCTTCCCTGTTTCTTAAAAGAGTTTTAATTTGTTTAATAATTTGTAAATGAATTTCTTACGTCATTTTATCTCTAAAAGAAAACTAAAATTAATACTAAATTATAAACATTCTAAAACTCTTTCATTTGGGTTTGCACTACTCTTAAATAATGAAAACCTATTTTTTTTAGAAACAGGAAGCCGAAACTTCCTGTTTCCTTATAAAAAGGCTTTTGTAACTTTGTGATATTGAAATAATTTTTCAAGAATTTTTATAACTAAAAATTAGTATAAAATCAAACCATCATAAAGTATCTAAACCTTTTTATTGATAATTTAGTAAACCAAAGAACTAATTTTTATTATGTAAAATTATGTACGATTTAGAATATTTAAAATGATGCGCATCACAATTGCTTATGATTGTTATCATTATTTTTCATCAGTTTTTTTAATTTTTATAATATGTGTTATTATAATTTCAGTACTTAATAAGTAAATGCTATTATTTGAATAAGAGGAAAGTTGAAATGCCTTTTTATAGGGAACCAAAATCATTTTCTTTGCTTTTTCTCAGTATTTTAATAGTTGAAAACGTATTTGAGTTTTTAAAAATGAAGATTTCTTGCTTATATTTAATTAAAAAAAAGATTCTTTTTAAAACTTAGCCAAAATAAATATCACTAAATAATTACTACTGAGATAAGAAAAACTTAATAATATCAGCAGTAGATACAATTCCCTTTATTTTTTCTTTCTCTATAATTGGAATAGCACGGTGGCGTCCTTTTGCTAATACTTTAGCTACATCTTCAATAGTTGCAGTGGTGGTTAAAGAATATGGATGTGGAGTCATAATATCTTTAACTTTTAATTCTTTATAAACAATATTATCATCATTTATTCCTGCGCCTTTAATGTTATACATAAAGTCAATTAAACTAATCATACCAACCAACTTCCCATCTTCTGTTACAGGAATATGATGATGAAATTCTTTTTTTTCATAAATATGTTTCACATCCAAAATAGATTGTTCAGATGAAACACACACAACATTTTTTGTCATAATTGTTGATACTGAATCTGATTTCATGTCTTTGTTTTTAGTGTTGTTAACTCATCTTAAATTTAATACAACAATCCAACGTTGAAAATGATATATCTCATTTTTAGCTACATTATTTTATAATATATTTAATAGAGCATATAACTTCTTAATTATGAAAACTAAAACAATATTAGAACTGCTTACTTTA
>NZ_CALAEQ010000149.1 GCF_937891065.1 uncultured Lutibacter sp.
TCTATCATTTTCCAAAAGTTGTTAATGAAAATTTTAAATCGAAATATAATTTTATTCAATGGAGAAATAATGAAGCTGAATTTAAATTATGGTGCGAAGGTAAAACCGGATACCCAATTGTTGATGCAGGAATGAGGCAATTAAATGAAACTGGTTATATGCACAACAGAGTTAGAATGATAGTAGCAAGTTTTTTAATTAAGCATTTATTAATAGATTGGAGTTGGGGTGAAGCTTATTTTGCTGAAAAATTATTAGATTTTGAGTTGTCAGCTAATAATGGAAACTGGCAATGGGTTGCTGGTACTGGATGTGATTCGGCTCCATATTTTAGAGTTTTTAATCCATTTACGCAACAACAAAAGTTTGATCCAAATTTTAAATATATTGAAAAGTGGAATCCTAATTATAAGGAAACTCCCGAAATTGTGGAACATAAATTTGCTAGAGAACGGTATTTAACGGTGCTAAAAAAAGCGTTGTTTAAATAGGTTCTGCCAGTTTTGAAATCATACCATTAAATACAAACCAATGAAATGGCACAACTGAAAGCCAATACAAACGTCCTGCAATACCTTTAGGTCTAAAAGTAGCAGTCTGATACAATATGTTGTCTTCAATTTTAAATTCTAACCAAGCTTCTCCTGGAAGTATCATTTCAGCATATAATAACAGTCGTTTTTGCTTTTTATCGGCATAAATCACACGCCAAAAATCGAGGGAATCACCAATATTAAGTTCTGTTGGATTTGTTCTGCCTCTTCTTAATCCAATACCTCCAACAACCTGATCAAAAAAACCTCTAAGTTTCCATAAAAAATTCCCGTAATACCAACCGTTTTCTCCTCCAATAGCCCAAATTTTATCAATAGTTTCTGTTGGGTTAATAATGGAGCGTTGCTTAATATCTTTATAGCATCCATAGCTTGGCACGTTAATGTATTCATGAGCTTTGTGTTGTAAACGACCGCTGATAAATGAGTCTTTCCAGCTAGAAATAATACTGTTTTGTTCAATTTTTACAAACGCATTTTTTATTGCTTTTTTGTAAGAAATGGGTTTTATATCTAATAGCTCATTTATATTGCTGGGGTTTCCAATAATTTCAATGCCCATACTATTTACGAGTGATGATGCAAGTTTATAAGATGTTGATGTTACAAAAAACAACCAATAAGAAGACAATTTTGGGGTCATAATAGGTACCGTTATAATGTATCTTTTAAGGCCTCTGGTTTTTGCGAATCCAAGCAACATTTCTTGATAAGTTAATATTTCTGGGCCAAAAATATCAAAAGACTTATTATATAATTTTTCATTCCCAATTGCCCTCAATAAAAATTTTAAAACATCTCTTATTGAAATTGGTTGTGTTTTAGTGTTCAGCCATTTTGGAGCAATCATTACAGGTAATTTTTCAACTAAATCCCTAATAATTTCAAATGAGGAACTTCCTGAACCTACAATGATACCTGCTTTAAAAGTAGTAAGTGAATATGTATTTGATTGTAAAATATTTTCTACATTTTTTCTAGACAATAAATGTTTTGAAAGTTTGGTATCGTTCGTTATTCCGCTTAAATAAATTACTTGTTTTGTTGTTGTTTTTTCTAAAAATTCCTTAAAATTTTGTGCGCATTTTTCTTCTAAGGAATGAAATTCTGTTGAAGAATTAGACATTGAGTGTATCAAATAATAAGCAACATCAATATCTTTTGGAATATTTATTAATGTTTCAGGCTTTAAAAAATCAGCTTCAACAATTTCTATATAATCATCTTCTTGGTATTTAATGGTTCTAGAAGCATCTCTAACAGAGCAAACCACTGTATGTCCTTCATTTAATAATAATGGAATTAATCGTTTTCCAATATAACCAGTTGAGCCTGTGACAAGAATTTTCATATAGTTTAAATTATAGGTCTTTGATATTCAAAGCGTTGTTTTAAATTTGGTATTGCATAGCCATCCAAACCGTTAATTGTTGCAATTGTTCCTTTAGATAAATTAATAAAACCATCTTCTTCCAATAGATTTTCTTTAATATAGAGTCCTTGTATCTCTCCAATAATAAGTTTAGTGTTATTAGATTTTATATCATATTCTTCAATGTATTTCATAGATAATTGAATTGGGCAATCTTTAACAAAAGGCGCATAAAAATTATCTTTGCACTCAGTTTCTAAATTTGTTACGTCAAATTCTGAGATGGATTTATCATATTTTGCTGATGTATGATGCGCATCTTTTAATATTTTTTCATGAATATGATTAATTGTAAAATAACTAGCCTCCATTATATTTTCATAGGTATTTCTTAAAATTGTTGTTGGTCTCAAAAAAAAACCTAGCATTGGTGGAGATGATCCAATATGCGTAATTGAGCTAAAGATAGCAACATTTGTTATGTTTTCAATTGATTTTGTTGCAATTAAATTAGCAGATTTATATCCAGAACAACTATTGATAAGGTTTATTTTATACAAGTGCTCTAAAGAATTCATTTCCTTAGTGTTGAAATAAATCATTATAAACTTTTAAAATTGTTAATTTTTATGTCTTTGGCTTTTAAATCGAACATTAAATTGTACAGTCCGAAAAAAGTTCTGTTGATGTAAATAAAGTGTTTAGAGCCTCTATTTCCATTCATATTTTTAAGTTCGGTGCTTTTTGAATAACGGTCACCTAAATCTGCAATTTGTTTAAAGAATTCGGGATTAGAGAAATCGAATGTTTCTTTATGGAATGGTTGTGTGAATAAACTTAACATATCATAAAACATTGCTGTGAAAAAAGTTAATTCTTCTTCAGAGTCGTCATTTCTTAATATCTCTAACTCAAATAATGTTTCTTTAAATAATTGAGTATTGTTAATATTTTCTTTTTTTGCCAATTCAAAATATGGAATATAAAATTCATCTGGAATGGTTTTCATACAACCAAAATCTATTGCAATTAATTCAGTATTTTCTGAAATTAAAAAATTCCCGGGATGCGGATCAGCGTGTACCTTTTTTAAATGATGAATTTGATACATATAAAAATCCCACAAGGCTTGTCCTAATTTATTCGATTTTTCTTGGTCTGTATTATGTGCCGTAAATTCAGATAAATGTTCACCATGCATCCAGTCCATGGTAATAATTTTTTCTGAAGAAAATTCTTCATAGTAATTAGGGAATAGTAAATTAGGAATATGAGCACAAGCTGCTGAAATTTCTTTACTTTGTTTAATCTCTAAAAAGTAATTTGTTTCTTCAATTAGTTTGTCTTCAACTTCTTTAAAATATTTATCGGAATCTTTACCTTTAATGTTAAACATACTAATGGCAATAGGCTTTACCAAAGCTAAATCACTAGAAATGCTATTTGCTATACCTGGATATTGAATTTTTACCGCTAAATTTTTACCATTTTTTGTTGCTTTATGAACCTGACCAATACTTGCTGCGTTTACAGAATTAGAATTAAAAGTATCAAATAGTTCGTTTGGAGATTTTCCAAAGTATTTTTTGAATGTTTTTACAACCAAAGGGGCGGAGAGTGGTGGTACTGAAAATTGTGATAGCGAAAATTTTTCTACATAGGCTTGTGGTAAAATGCTTTTTTCCATACTTAGCATTTGGGCAACTTTTAAAGCACTTCCTTTTAGTTTTTTTAAACCATCGTATATATCTTCGGCATTGTTTTTATTTAAGCGTTCTTTAGCTTCAATTTCTGGATTTATAATTTTATCTCCGTAATATTTTAAATAGTTTACGCCAACTTTTGCGCCAGTTTGCATAAGTTTAGAAGCTCGTTGCATTTTAGAAATAGGAATTGTATCAATACTTTTTATCATTCTCTATAAGTTTAAATTCATTTTTTCCTTGTATAAAAATTTACCAAAATCAATCATGCTTTTTAAAGGTGTTGTAGAAATGATATCGAAGCTAGTATTGATTGATTTTTCAATAAAAATATCGGTTTTTTCAAATGATATAGAACTATCATTTAACCAAAACTGCAATGTCATTAGAAGCTGAACCCAGGCACTTTCCTGAATACTTTTTTGTTGAAACTGCGTTATGTTTTTCTGTTTAAAATCAATGGTTTCTATTTCAAGTCCGTTTATAAAGTGTATAAAACTCTTTCTTAACTCCGTTAGCGTTTTTAGCTTATTTAAATGGTTTTTATTATCATTCAGTGCAATTAAAACATAACTTCTATTTGCTGTAAGGTTTTCAAAAAAAGTAAAATAGAAACTTAATAATTTGTTTCGGGTATCAAATGTTGGGTATTCTTCACTGGTTTCTAAAGCTTGCATTGCATTGTTAAAGAACGTTTTAAAAATAGCTTTTTCCAGAGATTCAAAAGAGCCAAAATGGCTGTAAAATAATGATTCATCAAAATTGTAAGCTTTCGCAAATGCGTAAACTGATTTTGGTGATGATTCATTTTCTAACACATAGCTCATATAGCTAGAAATGATTTCGTTGTGTGATATTTTTTTATTTTTTACCATAATTTTTTTTGTTTAATGAAATAATATGTAAATTAAACAAAAAATAATATTAAATCAAATAGATGATTATAGTAAATATTTATGAGAGTATAAATTAAAGATATACGCATTATTTTGAAAAGCCTTTTATATTGTTTAATATTGTATTAAATAAATTAAACAAAAAAAATGAATTATAAATCAGCTGTTACTAGAAGAGAACATTTTAATTCAGCACATAGGTTACATAATGCAAGGTGGTCTGATGAAAGAAATAAAAGTGTATTTGGTAAATGCAACAATCCGAATTTTCACGGTCATAATTATGAACTTGAAGTAAAGGTTATTGGTTCCATTAATGAGGATACGGGTTATGTTATAGATACTAAGGAGCTATCGGATTTGATTAAAATGAATATTCTTGAAAAATTTGACCATAAAAATTTAAACTTAGATGTTGAAGAATTTAAAGATTTAAATCCAACTGTCGAAAATATTGCAAGGGTTATTTATATGATTTTAAGACCTCTTATTGAGGAAAAATACGAACTAAAAATTAAACTTTATGAAACACCAAGAAACTTTGTTGAATTTCCCTATTAATGGAAATAAATTAAACAGTTTTTCGTTTGATGAAATAGGAGACGATCATTTATATACTGGTATAGAAACGCCATTAACAGAGGATGCTTTTTTGATAAATGATGAAGAAAAGAAAGAAAAAATAGCAAACCTATTTGGACAAATAATGGAAGTTATGGGATTAGATTTAACCGATGATTCATTAGAAGGAACTCCTAAAAGAGTTGCTAAAATGTATATTGATGAAATTTTTTCAGGATTAAATCCTGCTAACAAACCAAAGATTGCATTGTTTGATAATAAATATCAATACAATCAAATGTTGGTTGAAAAAAATATTCAGTTTTATTCCAATTGCGAACATCATTTTGTTCCTATTTTTGGTAAAGTACACGTGGCTTATGTGTCATCTGGAAAAGTAATTGGGCTATCAAAAATTAATAGAATTGTACAGTATTTTGCAAACAGACCGCAGGTGCAAGAGCGTTTAACGAATCAGGTTGCTAGAGAATTAGCCGAAATTTTAGAAACTGAAGACATTGCAGTAATTATTGACGCTAAACATTTGTGCGTGGCTTCAAGAGGAATTAAAGATGATTCATCAGCAACAGTTACAAGTTATTATGGTGGCGTTTTTAATTTGCCTGAAAAAGTTGTAGAATTACACAATTATTTAAACTTATAAATTATGGATTTAGTTGAAAAAGCATTGGAATTTGAACATCGTAAAATTTCGTTAAGAACAACGAACGAGCGTATTATAGCTTCAAAAGAAGTGAAATCATTAATTTTAGGAATTAATGAAATTTATAAAAAGACTAAAAATTCAGATTTAATGGATTTGATGAAAAGGCTTACTGTTATTAAAAAGAAAGTTGAGAAAAGGTTGAATTTTAAAGTAACAGTATAAAAACATGAAGACAATTGTTATAATTGGTGGCAGTAAAGGTATTGGGGAAGCTATTTTACAAAATCAGCTTAACACTCATAAAGTTATAAATATAAGTAGGTCAAAACCTTCAATTATTCATGAAAATTTACTACATTATAACTGTGATATTTTAGTGGATGAATTGCCTGATTTAAATGAGGTAGATAGCTTAATTTATTGTCCTGGAAGTATTAATTTGAAACCATTCTCAAGATTTAAAATTGAAGAGTTCCGATCAGATTTTGAAATTAATTTCTTAGGAGCTGTTAAAGCTATACAAAAGTATTTACCGCAATTAAAACAATCGAATAAAGCAACCATATTACTTTTTAGTACTGTTGCAACTAAGTTGGGGATGCCTTTTCATACCAGCATTGCTTCTGCAAAATCTGCCGTTGAAGGACTTGTAAAGTCATTAGGTGCTGAGTTGGCTCCAAAAATTCGAATCAATGCTATTGCGCCTACAATTACAAATACGACCTTATCTGAAAAATTATTAAGAAATGATGCAATGAAAGAAGCAATTGCAGAGCGGCATCCGCTAAAAAAATATTTAATACCACAAGAAGTTGCTGATATGGCAGATTTTTTGATTTCAGAAAAATCAGGAGGAATGTCAGGGCAAATAATTAGGTTGGATTGTGGTATTGTAACTTTTAAAATATAATATATATGAAAACAATAGCATTAATAGCAACTATATTTAGTTTGTTTTTTTTAACAATAATAACAACAAATAATTCAATATTTATGAAACCTAAAACATCAATTTACGATATTTCTATAAAAAGTTTATCGGGTGAAAAAATAGATTTATTGAAGTTTAAAGGGAAGAAAATTCTTTTTGTGAACACAGCTTCAGAATGCGGATTTACAAAACAATATGCCGATTTGCAAAAATTGCACGAAACATACAATAATAAATTGGTTGTAATAGGTATTCCTTGCAATCAGTTCGGTGGTCAAGAACCAGGAAATGCTATGCAAATTCAATCCTTTTGTCAGGTTAATTACGGTGTCACATTTTTAATGGCTGAAAAGGTGGATGTGAAAGGAGATAAACAACATCCTTTATATAAATGGTTAACTGAAAAAGAATTAAACGGAGTAAAAAGTAGCTCGGTAAAATGGAATTTTCAAAAATACTTAATAGATGAAAATGGTAATTTTATAGATTATTACTACTCAATTACAGGTCCTATGAGTAGTAAAATTACAAAACAACTGTAATGAAACAAATGATGTGGTTAGTATTGTTTTTACTGATAAATTTTTCAGCACTTGGTATTGGTAGTTGGCTAATGAATAGCGGCCCAACATCCAATTGGTATTTAACATTAAATAAGGCTCCTTGGACACCTGCTGGTTGGGTTTTTGGTGTTGCATGGACAACCATAATGATCTGTTTTTCAATCTATTTATCTTATTTGGTAAATATAAAAGTTACCAATACATTTTGGTTATTGTTTATCATTCAATTTATTTTAAATGTATCGTGGAACTTTATATTTTTAATCAGCACGCTATTGGTTTGGGATTGATTATAATTATATTGCTTACAGTACTTGTTGGGTATTATTTGTTCAGTTTTCTTTCTGAAATGAAATTAAAATCCTTATTAATTGTACCTTATTTTTTATGGTTACTTATTGCAACTAGTTTAAATGCTTATTCATATTTAAAAAATTAAGGTTATGGAGTTTTCTTCAAAAGGAATTGTTTATCGTTTATCTTCGAAACAAAAATTGCCAATTTCAGTTGACCAGGCTTGGGATTTTTTATCCAATCCAAAAAATTTAAAAATCATTACTCCTAATTATATGAGTTTTGATATTATTTCGGGTGATGATAAGCCAATGTTTGCTGGGCAAATTATTCAATATATAGTTACACCAGTTTTAGGTATTAAAACAAATTGGGTTACAGAAATAACTCAAGTGGTTGATAAAGAATATTTTGTTGATGAACAACGATTTGGTCCTTATGCTTTATGGCATCATAAACATTTTATACAACCGATTGAAGGAGGAGTTGAAATGGAAGATATAATAGATTATAAAGTTCCATTTGGTTTTATAGGAAGAATGGTACATCCAATATTGGTAAAACCTAAGTTAACAGAAATATTTAACTACAGAACTACAAAATTAATTGAGTTATTTGGTTCGTTAAAGTAAAAAGGAAATGTTTTTAAAAATTATAATAATGTCGAT
>NZ_CALAEQ010000150.1 GCF_937891065.1 uncultured Lutibacter sp.
CTAAAATTTCAATAAATTGATGATGATAAATATTTAACGAAATCGATTTCGTAAAGATATTATGATTTATAAGTGTGAAAAAGAAGATTATTTGCAGATTGTAATATAAAATTTGCATTGTGGTAGGTATTAATCAGAATTTTAATTTATTATGAAGTCAATATTGTTGAATAAAATAAATCACTCTATCCAAAAGTCATTTATTATTCACCCTAAGATTTACCCTCAAGCTTATAGTTTATGGCATCATCATAAAGAATATGAGGTTCTTTATTTTGTGAAAAATTCAGGAACTGCATATGTTGGGGATAAAATAATACCTTATGAAGGAGGTACACTTATGCTCTTTTGTGCAAATTTACCACACATGTTTGTTCCTAAATTATATTCTGAAGATAATCCAGATAATGGTATAGATGCTTATGTACTTCATTTTTCTGTAGAAATTATTGATGCAATGATTAAAAATATTCCAGAATTTAAATCCATAAATAAATTATTTAATAATTGGAAAAGAGGAATGGTTTTTAATACTATTAAAAATAATGAGGAGGTATTTAAGTTAATGCAAGAAATAAATGAAGGTGACAACTATAAAAGGATAACTCTTTTCTTTGAGTTATTAAATTTATTAGAAATGGATACTAAGTTTGATTTTATTGCAAGTGCAGGTTATGTAAACGTTGCAAGTTTACCTAAAGGTCGTCTAGAAAAAGTGTATGATTTTTCAATAAATAACTTTAGTGATTCATCTATTTGTTTAGACAATGTTGCAAAATCAATTAATATGAATAAGGCTGCTTTTTGTCGTTATTTTAAAAAAATAACAAATAAAACATATTTTCAATTTTTAAATGAAATAAGAATAGGGAATGCATGTAAAATGTTAATAGAAGAGGAAAACAAAAGTATTACAGATGTTGCATTTTTAAGTGGTTTTAATAATATGTCCAATTTTAATAGGCAATTTAAAATTATTATGGGCCAATCACCAAGCGCATTTTTGAAACTGAGGAATGTATAAGCCTATAATTAAATAACGAGTTGGTATCGAATTGATCTCAAACAATTATTATACGTTGCATTTGGGATAGAATGATATGTTTGAGTTCTTTTTAAAGTTATTTTACAATCTATAAAAAACAAGTTTTGATAATGCGACATAAATGGAAGTAAAAAAATATTGAAATTTAATACTTATTTTCTTTCACAAGCTAATAAAGTATTTTTCATTAACATAGCGATAGTCATAGGTCCAACTCCTCCTGGCACAGGTGTAATATAAGCTGATTTAGGACTTACACTTTCAAAATGAACGTCACCAGCCAAACGATAACCACTTTTTTTGGTAGTATCCTCAATTCTTGTAATTCCAACATCAATAATAGTAACACCATCTTTTACCATATCACCTGTTAAAAATTCAGGAATACCCAATGCAGCTACAATAATATCAGCTTGCAAAGTAAGCTCTTTTAGATTTTTAGTTCTACTATGTGCAACAGTTACGGTTGCATCACCAGCTTTACGTTTTTGACTCATTAAAATACTCATTGGACGACCAACTATGTGGCTTCTTCCAATAACTACAACATGTTTACCAGAGGTTTCAACATTGTAACGTTCTAATAATTCTAAAATACCAAATGGTGTAGCTGGTAAAAAACAAGGCATATCTAAAGCCATTCTACCAACATTTGTTGGATGAAAACCATCTACATCTTTATCAGGATTTACCGCATTTAATACTTTTTGTTCTTCAATATGTTTTGGTAATGGTAATTGAACTATAAATCCATCAATATCACTATCGTTATTTAATTTTTCTATTTCCTGTAATAGTTTTTCTTCAGAAGTATTTTCAGGTAAATCAATTAATGTTGATTTAAAACCAACTAATTCACACGCTTTTACTTTCGCATTCACGTAGGTCATACTTGCGCCATCTGTTCCTACTAATATTGCCGCTAAATGAGGTGTCTTTTTACCATCAGCCTTTAATAGTTTAACTGATTCTGTAATTTCAGCCTTTAAATCTGCTGAAGTTTTTTTTCCATCTAATAAAATCATTCTGATAAATTTTAAAAATTTGCATAAAAAAAGGCAAACATATTGTTTACCTTGTTAAAATTATTTCCCCATTCCTTTCATCATCTGCATCATTTGTCGGCTTCCACCGCCTTGCATCATTTTCATCATTTTACTCATTTGAGTAAATTGTTTCAGTAATTGGTTTACTTCTTGTATGGATGTACCAGAACCTTTTGCTATTCTCTTTTTTCTATTAGCATTAATTACATTTGGTTCACTTCTTTCAGTTGGTGTCATTGAATGAATAATAGCTTCAATACCTTTAAAAGCATCATCGTCAACATCTACATCTTTCATCATTTTTCCTGCTCCAGGAATCATACCCATTAAATCTTTCATGTTCCCCATTTTTTTGATTTGCTGAATTTGCTTCAAGAAATCATCAAAACCAAATTGATTTTTTGCAATTTTCTTTTGAATTTTACGGGCTTCTTCTTCATCATATTGTTCTTGAGCGCGTTCAACTAATGAGACAACATCACCCATTCCCAATATTCGTTCAGCCATACGATTCGGATGAAAAATATCAATAGCTTCCATTTTTTCACCAGTACCAATAAATTTAATTGGTTTGTTTACAACCGATTTTATAGATAAAGCAGCTCCACCACGTGTATCACCATCTAATTTTGTAAGGATTACTCCATCAAAATTTAAAATATCATTAAAAGCTTTTGCAGTATTAACTGCATCTTGTCCTGTCATTGAATCTACAACAAACAATGTTTCTTGAGGATTTACTGCTTTGTGGATGTTTGATATTTCAGCCATCATTTGCTCATCAACAGCTAAACGACCAGCAGTATCAATAATTACAACATTTTTACCAGTTGCTTTTGCATGTTTTATGGCATTTTGTGAAATTTCGACAGGGTTTTGATTTCCTATTTCTGCATATACTTCAACCCCAATTTGTTCTCCAACAACTTGTAGTTGATTTATTGCCGCAGGACGATAAACATCACAACCAACCAATAATACCTGTTTTGATTTTTTAGTTTTTAAAAAATTAGCAAGCTTACCTGAAAATGTTGTTTTACCCGAACCTTGTAAACCAGACATTAATATAACGGTTGGTGTGCCTGAAAGATTTATTCCTACAGTTTCACCACCCATTAAGTTAGTTAACTCATCTTTTACAATTTTCACCATTAATTGCCCTGGATTTAATGTAGTTAATACATCTTGTCCTAATGCTTTTTCCTTAACGGTAGCAGTAAAGTTTTTAGCTATTTTAAAGTTAACATCGGCATCTAAAAGAGCCCTACGAACTTCTTTTAGTGTTTCTGCAACATTTACTTCGGTTATTTTTCCGTGTCCTTTCAGTACGTGAAAGGCTTTATCTAATTTATCACTTAAATTATTAAACATAGGTTCTCGCTTCGTTTTTTAGAAATGCAAATATAAGAAATTGTACTGAATAGTATTTGTATCCATTAAATCATTTTAATAATAATTAAATTTATAATGAAGCGTTTTTTAACATACAAATTAGTTAGTAATGTAATGAAAACGTTATTGTAATAATAATTACAATGTACCTTATAAAATTGTTGAAAATTTGCATAAAATTTAAGAAAACTAAATGGAAAGAATTATAATAATTGGTGGTTTGTCTGCGGGGCCTTCAGCAGCAGCAAAAGCTAGGAGGGAAGATGAAAACGCAGAAATACTGCTTTTTGAAAAAGGAGAAAATATTAGTTATGCAACTTGTGGTATGCCATATGCTTTTTCAGGAGTTATTGAAAATCGTAGCGATTTAATTGTGGTAGATAAACAATTAATGAAGGATAGGTTTAATATTGACGTAAAAACAAATGAAGAAATTATTAATATAGATGTTGAGAAAAAAATAGTTTATTCTAAAAATAACGATTATAGTTACGATAAGTTAATTTTTACAACAGGAGCAAAATCTATTGTTCCACCTATTAAAAATATCAAACTTGCAACAAATTGGTCAACGTGTAGATCAATGGTAGATTTTGATAAAATAATGAAGGAAGGATTGGCAAGTTCTTCTAAAAATATTACAATTATTGGAGCTGGTTTAATTGGGATTGAAGTTGCTGAAAATTTACAAGAAGCTGGTAAAAAGGTGACATTAATAGAAGGTGATCATCAAATTTTAAATATGTGGCAGCCAAAATTCGGAAAATTTGCTGAAACAATTTTAAAAAGTGAAGGAATTGAAGTGTTAACTTCAAGTATTGTTAAAGAATTTGAATTGGACGAAACTGGAAAAATAATAGCAGTTAAAATTGAAGGAAAAGAAGCTATAAAAACCGATTTTGTTATTTTAAGTGTAGGAATTAAACCTAACACAGAATTATTACTTAAAAATGGGGCTAAGCATATTGATAATGGTGCATTAATAGTGAATGAAAGAATGGAAACATCTATAAAAGATGTATTTGCAGCGGGAGATAATGTTTCAATTAAAAACTTACAAACTAATGAATTTGACTATTTTCCATTAGGAACACATTCAAATAAAGGAGGTAGAGCAGCTGGTGCAAATGCTGTTGGTAAAAATATTGTATTTAAAGGTGCTTACAAAACAGCTATTGTAAAAGTGTTTGATTATACATTGGCAAGAACGGGTTTAAATCCAAAATATTTAATAGCAAACAACATTCCATTTAAAACTATTTTAACTGTAGCTGGCTCAACACCAAGTTATTATCCGAATCAAAAAGATTTGTTTACTGAAATGTATTACAACCCTGAAACAGAAGAAATTTTAGGAGCGGAATTATTTGGTGAAGTAGGTGTCGATAAAAGAGTAGATGTATTAAGTACAGCAATTTATGCTAAATTAAAGATTACAGATTTATCTCAATTAGATTTGGCTTATGCACCACCTTTTTCACCTGCAAAAGACCCTATTGTTGTTTGTAGTTTTGTTGCTGAGAATATTATAAATGGTAAAAGTGTTCAAATATCTGTTGAAGAATTAGAAGATAAATTTATGAATGATAAGCTATCTGATTATTTATTAATTGATTCTAGAACTGTTGCTGAGTATGAAAAAGGAACCATCCCAAATGCAATGAATTTTCCTTTAAATGAAATTAGAAATCATATAGATTTTATTAAAAATCAAGAAAAACCAGTGATTATTTTTTGTCAGAGAGGTTTACGGGGTTATTTAGCTGAATTAATTTTAAATCAAAATAACATTGAAAATGTGGTAAATGTTGCAGGAGGTTTTAAACTTTGGCAAATGTATAGTTCAAAAATTACAATACCTAAACCAGTTTATGCTCGGTTAAATTAAAATAATATTTGTTTGTTTATTTATGAAAGCATCTTTAACTTAAATTTTAAGTTTTAGGTGCTTTTTTGTGGGTATTTAATTTAGTATAAATAGTCAATTATATATTTAAATCAATTTTATTTTTTTAATAGATTAGTATTTAGTATATTAGCTTTGCTATGTAATAAAAGTTACACAATAAACTTTTATTTTTCAATAATCATCCCTTTTTATTAAACCCCAATAATTAACATTTAATATCAATGTATTTGGTATATATATTATTAACTAACTAACACTATTTAATCATGAGAACAAAAACAATTTTTTTTACAATGTTACTATTATTTGTAATGTTAACATCTTCAACTGCTATTGCGCAAGAAGAAGAAAAGGAAAGCTATGGAATGGCTGAAGTTATCTATATAATGCCTAAGATAGGTATGGAAAAAGCATTTGAAAATGCAGTAAAAGAACACAATGCAAAATATCACAAAGAAGGTGTTTATAAGGCATCATTAGATAATATTATCACAGGAAAAGAAACTGGTTGGTACGCTTGGGTAATGGGACCTTGTACTTTTTCAGATTTAGATAATCGACCTGATGATGAAGCTCATAGAGCGCATTGGGATAAAAACGTCTCACCTACAGTAGCAAAATACGGACAAACAGAGTACTGGAAATATAATAATAAGCTGTCTTATAGTAGTGATGATTCAGCTGCTCCAAAATATCAAAATCTTTGGTTTATTGGTTTAGAAAGAGGTCAATATTATAAATTTAAAGAGTTTATGGAAAAAGTTCGTAAATCTTATGAGAAAAAGGGAGAAGGCAATATAAGTATTTATGATAATGAGTTTAGAGAAGGAGATGGTAGAGATGTTGCCATTGTTTGGGACTTAAAAAATTGGGCTGAAATGGACGATGATGATGGTGGTATAAAAAAACAATTTGAAGAGATTTATGGAGAAGGTAGTTGGAACAATGCTTTAAAAGATTGGGAGGCTTCAACAAAAACTATTAAATCTCAAGTTTGGAGAGTTGGAGTTAATAAATAGACTTTATAACATATAAAAAACAAAAAGCATCGACTCGAAAGTCGATGTTTTTTTGTTAGCACTTGTAATGCTCATGCATTTTAATAATTTTTTCTAAATTAGAAATTACTTTTCTCCTTTTACAAATTTAATAGAAGTAGTATTTACACAGTAACGTTGCCCTGTAGTTTCTTTAGGTCCATCATCAAAAATATGTCCTAAATGACTATCACATGAAGCACAAATAATCTCTGTTCTAATCATTCCAAGAGTTTTATCTTTAACAAAATTTACGGTTCCTTTAATGGAATCATCAAAAGAAGGCCAACCACAATGTGATTCAAATTTACTATTTGATTCAAATAACTGAGCATCACAAGCTGCGCAAAGGTATGTTCCTTTTTCAAAGTGAGCTGTTAAACCACCTTCACTAGGAGCATCTGTTCCTTTTTGCCGAAGTACAAAATATTGTTGTGGTGTTAACTCTTTCTTCCATTCTTCTTCTGTTTTAGTAACTTTTTTACTCATATTGTTTTTTATTTTTTCTTGAGAATAACTTTGATAAGTGATTATTAAAACTAAAAGTAAAATTATTCTTTTCATATTCTTAATTTCTATTTATAAATTCAATTATTTTATCTATAACTAGGCTATTTTTTAAAATGCGTCTGTGACCTAAACCGTTTGTAATTAAAATTTCTCCTAGTTGTAGGTTTTGACGAATATTATGAGCACAACTTACAGGAACATCATAATCTTCAGTATCATGAATTACCAATGTTGGAATTAAAACCTTTTTTGCGACAGTGTTTACTGAATAATTGTCAATATCTTCTCCAAATTTTTTATAAAACGCTTGTTTTATTTTATGAACTATTTTAGGTTTTAATTCTAACTTATTTACAAAATCAATGATAATATCTGTAATAATGTCTCCAGAGCCAATAATAATGGCTTTTTTTAAGAGCAACCCTTGTTTAATACTATTTATTACAGCCATACCACCTAAAGAATGACCAATGGCAATTTCAAAAGGACCGTATTTTTCTTCAATTGCTTTTGAGGCAGTTACAAATTCGTTCATCATAGTGGTTTTTCCTGTAGAATCACCATGTGCGGGTCCATCAAAACTAATAGTCATAAATCCATTTTCTAATAATGTATCTGCAATTTTATACAATTGAGTTCCTCTACCTGACCAGCCGTGTACTAATAAAACTTTTCTTTTGGAATAACCGTACGTATAAACCATTACCTGTTTATTTAATTCAGGAATAAATAATAATTCTTTTTGAGCGCTATTGGCCATCATTTTTTCACGCTCAGGAGTTTTAAATCTGATTGGAGTTCTAAATAATTTTATAGCAAATTTTGTAGCTAAATAAGGAGCTATATATTGTAATGCTTTTCCTGTGTAAATTATTGAAGAAGGTATTTTTGGGATATTATTTTGTGG
>NZ_CALAEQ010000151.1 GCF_937891065.1 uncultured Lutibacter sp.
ACAAACGATTTGCTACAACCGAAAAATCTCCGATTTTCCAGTCGCACAAATCTTAATACTAAACCGTTATAGCAAATGCTTAGAAAAAAAGCAGTACTCAATAACTTAACGCATCAAATATAAATTTGTAGATTTATAATATAATTACAAAAAGAATAGTGGACTTACCAATAAATAAATAAATGATATAACAATGAAAATTATAAAACTTGGTTTAATTTATAGTCTATTATTTTTTCTAATTTCTTGTAATAATTCAGATATTATTACAAGAAGTGAAAAAGAATGGTTAAAACAACATCCAAATCTTGTTGTTGGGCTTTCACCAAACGCACCGCCATATCAATTTGTAAATGAAAAAGGTAAAATTAGTGGAATATTTATTGATTTTTTTTCTATAATCGAAAAACGAATAGATTATAAATTTAAAAAAGTATATGAATCTGATTTTGCTAAATTACTAAATGACACAAAAGAAGGTAATGTTGATGTTATACTTGAAGTGCAACAGACTGATGAAAGGGAAAAGTATTTAAATTTTACTTCTTTTTTATTATCTCATAATCATGTAATTATTACAAGTGTATCGCAACAAGAAATAATATCTATTAATGACTTAAAAGATAAAAAAATTGCGGTAACTAATTTATATGCAGTCCAGGAATATCTGTCAAAAAAATATCCTGAATATAAATTAATTCCATTTTCTGATGATATTGCTTGTTTAAGAGCCGTTTCAACTGGTCAGGCAGATGCTTTCGTCTGTCAGCAGGCTGTTGCAACATATTATATTGAAAAAGAAGGCATCAGCAACTTAAATATAGCAGGTGAAATTAACTATACAAACGAACTTGCAATTGCCAGTCGCAAAAGTCTTGATACTTTAAACACAATTTTAACAAAAGCAGTTAATTCAATTAGCAAAAACGAAAAACGAAAAATTTACAAAAACTGGCTTTCTTACACCGTTAAACCATTCTATCTCCAAACGGATTTTTTATTAATCGTGTCTATTGTGGTTCTATCTATATTGCTTTTTGCATTTCTTTTCAATTTTGTTTTACAAAAAAGAGTTAAACAAAAAACAATAGAATTAATTAAAGCCAAAGAAGAAGCTGAAGAAAATGAAACTTTTTTGACTAATATTTTTGAAAATATTCCAAGCATGGTTTTCGTTAAAAATGCCGATGATTTTCGTTATATACGGTTTAATAAGGCAGGTGAAAAACTTTTAGGCTATAGAAGTGAAGAATTAATTGGTAAGAATGATTACGATTTTTTCCCAAAAGAAGAAGCCGATTTCTTTACATCAAAAGATAGAGAAGTATTTAAAACAAATGAGCCAATAATTATTGAAGAAGAAAATATAAATACTAAATTTGGTATTAAAAAATTATACACAAAAAAAATAGCCCTAAAAGACAAGAAAGGCAATCATAAATACTTACTTGGAATTTCAGAAGATATTACCAAGAAGATTGAAATTCAAAGAGAACTAAAAAAGGCCAAAGAACAAGCTGAAGAAAGTGATCGTTTAAAATCAGCCTTTCTGGCAAATATGAGTCATGAAATTCGTACTCCAATGAATGGAATTCTTGGTTTTTCAGATCTCCTAAAAAAACCTAATCTTTCAGGTGATCAACAACAAAAGTATATTGGAATTATTGAGAAAAGTGGGGAGCGAATGTTAAATATTATCAACGATATTGTTCATATTTCAAAGATAGAAGCTGGTTTAATGAATGTGGACATTAAGGAATCCAATATAAACGAGCAAATCGAATACATTTATACTTTTTTTAAACCAGAAGTTGAAGCAAAAGGAATGCAACTTTTCTTCAAAAACACTTTACTAGCAAAAGAAGCCACCATTAAAACTGATCGTGAAAAATTGTTTGCAATCCTGACAAACCTTGTTAAAAATGCAATTAAATACTCGGAAAAAGGGACAATAGAATTTGGATATGTTTTAAAAAGTATTAGTGAATCCACTAATCATAGTAGAAAAGCCGAATTGGAGTTTTTCGTAAAAGACACTGGGATTGGGATTCCAAAAGACAGACAGAAAGCCATTTTTGAACGTTTCATTCAAGCTGACATACCAGATACAATGGCAAGGCAAGGTGCAGGTTTAGGCTTGTCTATTACTAAAGCATACGTTGAAATTCTTGATGGTAAAATATGGGTAGAGAGTGAAGAAGGTATTGGCTCAACATTTTATTTTACCTTGCCTTACAACCCTGAATTTAAGAAAAAAATTAATACCAAAGATGTTGAAGTTACTGACAGTTCAGAAAATATTATTAAAAATCTAAAAATACTAATTGCTGAAGATGATGATATTTCAGAAATGTTGATTTCCATTAATGTATGTGAGTTTAGCAATGAAATTTTAAGAGCAACAACCGGTAGAGAAGCCATTGAGACTTGCCGTAACAACCCTGATATTGATTTAATTTTGATGGATATTCGAATGCCTGAAATGGACGGATATGAAGCTACATGTCAAATACGGAAGTTTAATAAAGATGTTATCATTATTGCACAAACAGCTTATGGATTAACCGGAGATAAGGAAAAATCTTTGGATGCAGGATGCAATGATTATATAACAAAACCTATTAAAAAAGAGGAATTGGAGTCACTAATACAAAAGTATTTCGAGAAATAATAAACTGTAAATTGATAAATAAACGAAAGATAATAAAGCACACAGCTATAACACCTCATAAAATTTATGCTTACATTTAAACTAAATAACGAACCGACAAACAT
>NZ_CALAEQ010000152.1 GCF_937891065.1 uncultured Lutibacter sp.
GTTGATTTAGTATCATTATTTATATATAACTCTAAATATTTAGTAAAATTTATTGTAAATGCTTCATAAATAGGACTTAAACTTAAGTAATATTTTCTAATAAATTTGCAACCAAAGTAGCATTAAAATGAAGTGGTAGTATTTTATTTTTTACCAAATAGGTTGATAAAAAGGTAAATTAATACCAATCCAATTATTCAAGATTTAGTACTTTAGCAGCACAAAATTTAAAGAAATGAAAAATACTGCTTTAACTCACATTCACGAATCTTTAGGTGCTAAAATGGTGCCATTTGCGGGCTATAATATGCCTGTGCAATATGAAGGCATAAATATTGAACATGAAACTGTTAGAAATAGCGTTGGAGTTTTTGATGTTTCACATATGGGAGAATTTTACTTAAAAGGTAAAAACGCACTTGCTTTAATACAAAAAGTAACTTCAAACGATGCTTCTGTTTTAACCGACGGAAAAGTACAATATAGCTGTTTGCCAAATGCTGATGGTGGTATTGTTGATGATTTGTTAGTGTATAGAATTAATAGCGAAGAATATTTTTTAGTTGTAAATGCTTCAAATATTGAAAAAGATTGGAATTGGATTTCAAAACACAACGATTTAGGTGTAGAAATGATAAATAGTTCTGATGAATATTCTTTATTGGCAGTTCAAGGTCCAAAAGCGGCAGAAGCACTTCAGTCATTAACTAAAATTGATTTGGCTGCAATGAAATATTACACCTTCGAAATTGGAAATTTTGCAGGAATGGATGATGTTATTGTTTCAGCTACAGGTTATACCGGTTCAGGCGGATTTGAATTATACATAAAAAATAAAGATGCAGAAAAAGTTTGGAATGCTGTTTTTAAAGCGGGTGCTGATTTTGGAATAAAACCAATTGGTTTAGCTGCAAGAGATACATTACGTTTAGAAATGGGATTTTGTTTATATGGAAACGACATTAATGATACAACTTCACCAATTGAAGCTGGTTTAGGATGGATTACAAAATTCACTAAAGACTTTGTGAATGCTGAAGAAATTAAAAAACAAAAAGTTGAAGGTATATCAAAAAAACTAGTAGCTTTTAAAATGGTTGATAAAGGTATTCCAAGACATGATTATGGTATTGTAAATACTGCAGGAGATAATATTGGTATTGTAACCTCGGGTACTATGAGTCCTTCTTTAAAAGAAGCCATAGGAATGGGTTACGTCACACTTGAAAATTCAAAAGCTGGTTCTGAAATTTACATTCAGGTTAGAAATAAAAATTTAAAAGCTGAAGTTGTAAAATTACCTTTTTACAAAGGTTAAGAATTTTCAGGTATTTTACCCTGAACACCTTCATAAAATTTATAAAAGAAGTTAAAATCTTCCTCCATATTATCAGTTAAATAATAAGGTTCGGAGATTTTAATTTCTTTGTCTTTAAAGTTAAATGTGAACATTACAATTGGCACCTTTGCTCCTTTTGCTATATAATAAAAGCCAGTTTTCCAATTATCAACTTTTTTTCGAGTTCCTTCAGGTGATAATGCTAAAATAAAATTTTCATGAGTGTTAAAAACGTCAACAATTGCATCTACTTTGTTATTGCTTGTACTTCTCTCAATTGGTGTTCCTCCTAGCCATCTAAAAATAAATCCAAAAGGAGGTTTAAACAATGATGCTTTTCCAATATAATTTGCGGGTAAATCCTCTGCAAATTTTATTGCAACTCCTAGTGGAAAATCTAGCCAATGCGTGTGTGGAGCTCCTATAATAACATATTTCTTAAGTTCTCTAGGAAAACTCCCTTTCGTTTTCCAGCCTAAAACAGTGTATAATATAAATCGCGCAAATAATTTCATATGGTTGTTAATAACTCAGATTTAATTTTAATTGTCTGGCTATGGCAACAAATATAAAAATCTTAATTTTAAAAATTGAAATTATTATTAATTACAATTATGAAATATTTTACAATTTTAATACTACTGGTAAACTTTTCAATAATAAGTGCTCAAGAAATTGAAACTAAAACAGGGCCAATAATTGAGAAATATGGAAAAGTTTATCAAGTTCAAAATCCGGATTTAGAGCTTGATAAAGACACAACCTATAAAGTGATTTTTGATATTTTTACTGACAAATCGCAAGATGACAAAGTTAATCCACTACTAAATGCGGTTGCTCGCTATTTAAATATGCATGCGCAGCAAGGAATCTCATTAGATCACATGAAAACAGTGGTTATTTTACATGGTGCTGCTACAAAAAGTACTATCGATAATGTTGCTTACCAAAATCGGTATGCTATTCCAAACCCGAATGCTGAAATAATTACTGAATTAAAAAAAGCAAATGTTGAAGTATATGTTTGTGGGCAGTCTTATTTGGCAAGTGGTTTTCAGCTAGAAGAAAAATCACCCAATGTAAAAGTAGCTTTATCGGCTTTAACAGCTTTGGTTGAATATCAAACAAAAGGATATCAAATTATTAATTTTAATTAATTTATGGAACAATATATTATCAATGCAATCATATTTGTTGTAGCTATACTCATTGGTTTATTTTTGGGTAAATTATTAATTAAAAGTAGCTATGAAAAAGTGACTTCTGAATTAGAAATAAGAAATAAACTATTACTTGAAGATAAACAACTTAATGAAAATATAATCAATAAGTTAAATGAAGAAAAAAGTATTTTAAATAATGAAAAACACTCTTTAGATTTAAAGCTTTCTGATAAAGTTTCAGATTTGAAATATTTAGAAGAAAAGTTACAAGATAACAAAGCCGATGTTGAAAAATTACAAGAAAAATTCGCAAAAGACTTTGAAATTTTAGCCAATAAAATATTAGAAGATAAATCTGCTAAGTTTACAGAACAGAATAAAGAAAACATAAAAAATATCTTAAATCCACTTCAGGAAAAAATTCAAACTTTTGAAAAAAAGGTTGAAGATACACATAAGGAAAGTATTGATTATCACGCCGCTTTACGTCAACAAATAGTTGGGTTAAAAGATTTAAATCTTCAAATGAGTAAAGAAACCATTAATTTAACCAAAGCATTAAAAGGTGATAGCAAAACACAAGGAAACTGGGGAGAATTGGTATTAGAACGTGTTCTAGAAAAATCTGGCTTAGAAAAAGATAGAGAATATTTTGTGCAACAAAGTTTTACAAATGATGAAGGTAAAAGAATACTTCCTGATGTTGTAATTCATTTACCAGATTCTAAAAAAATGGTAATTGATTCAAAAGTTTCATTAACGGCCTATGAACAATACATTAATGCTGATGATGATACTGAAAAAGTGCAATTTATAAAAGAACATGTAAATTCACTAAAACGTCATATTGAACAGTTAAGTGAAAAGAAATATGAAGATATTTATAAAATTGAATCTCCAGATTTTGTTTTGCTATTTATACCAATTGAACCTGCTTTTGCAGTTGCATTAAATGCTGACAATCAGCTTTATAATAAAGCTTTTGAAAAGAATATTGTAATTGTAACACCTACTACCCTTTTAGCTACTTTACGTACTATAGATAGTATGTGGAATAATGAGAAACAGCAACGTAACGCCATTGAAATTGCTTTACAAGCAGGAAGACTCTATGATCAATTTGTAAACTTAACAGAAGATTTAATTAAAGTTGGAAACCAGCTAAAAACTGTACAAGGTTCTTATGATGTTTCTATGAAAAAGTTAACCGGTAGCGGAAATTTGATTAAAAAAGTTGAAAGTATTAAGAAATTGGGAGCAAAAGGAACTAAAAACTTTAATGATAAATTATTAGAACGAGCCAACGAAGATGATGAATAAAAAATCCTGCACTAGGCAGGATTTTTTTTTAAATAATATAGTTTTTAAATTACCATTTAAATAATGGTTTGTCTGCCATCATTTC
>NZ_CALAEQ010000153.1 GCF_937891065.1 uncultured Lutibacter sp.
CCTTCTGAAAATAAATTTTATTTAGATGGAATTGAAGTTCCTGTTATTAATCATTTTCAAACACAAGGTTCGTCTGGTGGACCAGTTGGAATTATAAATGCAGATTTAATTCGAAAAGTAGATTTTTACTCAAGTGCTTTTAAAGCGAGTAGAGGGAATGCATTGAGTTCAGTTATTGAATTTACACAGAAAGATGGAAACCCTGATAAATTAAATGTGAGAGCAACTTTAGGTACTTCTGATGCCGGAATTACAATTGATGGACCATTGGGGGATAAAACTACTTATATAGCTTCTGTGCGCCAATCTTACTTAAAGTTTTTATTTAAACTTATAAAATTACCTTTTTTACCAACTTATAATGATTTTCAATTTAAAGTAAAACACCAATTGTCTAATAAGAGTGAATTTTCTATAATAGGATTGGGTGCTATTGATAATTTTAAATTAAATGAAAATGTAAATGACAATGTTACGGATGAATCTACACTTAAAAGAAATTTATATATATTAAGTAATATACCTATTCAAGAACAATGGAATTATACCGTTGGGCTATCTTATAAACATTATGGTGAAAAAGCTACGCAACAAATTGTGTTAAGCAGAAATGAATGGAGTAATAATGCTAAAAAATATTTTGATAATACAGGTAATTCAACAGATTTATTACTCGATTACACTTCAAAAGAGATTGAAAATAAATTTCGATTTGAAAACACTTCAGCCTTAAAAAATAATTACAAATTAAATTTTGGTGTTGGTTTTGAAGATGTAACATATAAAAATACCACTTTTCAAAAAATCGCAAATTCATCGGGTGTTTCGGAGGTTAATTTTTCATCTGAATTATCAATGTTGAAGTATAATTTGTTTGGACAGCTTTCAAAAAGTTATTTAAACTATAAATTAGATGTTTCACTTGGTTTTAGAATAGATGGAGTTAATTATAATAGTGAAATAAGCAATCCGTTTAACCAGATTTCTCCAAGGGTTTCATTGTCTTACGAATTAAGCGAGAAACTTAGTTTAAATGCCTCTTCAGGGATTTATTATCAATTACCAGCATATACAATAATGGGGTATAGAAATAGTTTAAATGAATTGGTGAATAAAAATAATGGTTTAAAGTTTATTGAAGCTACACATTATGTTTCAGGTTTAGAATATAACGCTAACTCAACATCAAAAATTTCTCTTGAAGGTTTTTATAAAAAGTATAATAACTATCCTTTCTCGAAAAGAGATCAAATTAGTTTGGCTAATTTAGGTTCAGATTTTGGGGTAATTGGTAATGAAGAAGTTTTATCAATATCAAAAGGCCGAGCTTACGGTTTTGAATTATTAGCACAAAAAAAAACGTATAATGGTTTGTACTACTTACTGTCATACACATTTGTAAAAAGTGAGTTTCAAGATTCATCAAATAATTATATTCCATCGTCTTGGGATAACCGTCATTTGTTAACTATAACAGGTGGTAAAAAGTTAACTAAAAATTGGGAAATTGGAGGTAAGTTTCGTTTAGTTGGTGGTCAGCCTTATACACCTTATGATTTTGAATCATCTTCAATAATTACAAATTATGATGTTTCAAACAGCGGAATATTAGATTATTCTAAACTAAATTCGGAGCGATTTAAAACCTACCATCAATTAGATATTCGAGTAGATAAAACATGGTATTGGAAAAAAATGTCACTTAATTTTTATGTAGATATTCAAAATTTATATAAAAGTGAAGCTAAATCACAATCTTATTTAATTCCTCTGTTGAATGAAAATGGAACTAAAGTTGTGAACTCAAATGATTCTTCAAAATACAACCTTGAAGAAATTGAAAATACTTCAGGAAATGTTTTACCACGATTTGGATTTATTCTAGATTTTTAATTATTATTTAATTGTAATGTGTCTAATTTTAAACGTGTTTTAAGCCACTTTTTTAATAATAATTGTTGATTGGCTGTATTCGGAACAGTATCGTACCATTTAGCATTAAAAATGGTGATTGTATCAGTCGTGTTAAAATTTGTGTGAACCATTTTAGCATAACTTAAATTAGATAAGCCATTATAATTAATTTGTGCTTCTTTACTAATTTGAATAAACGGAATTTGTGTATTGTAAAATTTCGACAATTCTGTTTCCAATAATTTTATTTTATCTTCTTTTTCCTTGATAGATTCATCTCTAGAAGAGATTATTTTTTGATTATGAGCATATAAATCAGATAGATTTTTTACTTCATTTCGTATATCAGAATCATCAGCACCTTGCTGAAATATTAATTTGGTTTGTTCTAATCCATATTTTGGAAGTTTAGCAGTCCAATTATCTATTTCTTCTTTAGGTATTTTATAACCATAAACAATAAGCTTTACACTATTATTTTGATAATTGATATTTTCATCAACTTCATCAATAATACTTATTCCGCTTTCTTTTACATCGTTAATGAAATGATGAGCTGCTTGCTTAAATTGATTTTCTTTAAGTAAATTTAAAAAAAGATATATGCTTCCCGATAAAACTAAAACTGCAATAAATGAAGCCAACCTAGAAATACGTTTTCTTTTAGCTGAATTTAGATATTTTAACATCGGAAATTTTAAAAATTTAACAATTACAAATGTTGCTAAAGCTATAAAAATGGTGTTTATAGAAAATAAAAACATAGCACCGCCAAAATAATTTAAGTTACCTATAGCAAGTCCATAACCAGCAGTGCAAAGTGGTGGCATTAGCGCAGTAGCAATGGCAACACCAGCAATAGTATTAGTTTGTTCATTTCTTCTGCTTATCGCAATAATTAAAGCCAAACCACCAGCAATAGCTATAAAAACATCACGTACGTCTGGAGCAGTTCTTGCTAAAAGCTCAGGAGTTTCATCTCTAAAAAGTGGAATTAAAAAAAATAAAAATGAAGTTGCTAAACTTAAGCCAATCATAACTCCTAAGTTTATTAAGGAGCGTTTTAAAGTATCAATATCATTAATTCCAATTGATAGACCAACACCTAATATTGGGCCCATTAAAGGGGAGATAAGCATTGCACCTATTACTACAGCAGGAGAACTGATATTTAATCCAATTGAAGCAATTAAAATTGAAAAGACCAATACCCAAGCAGTATGTCCTTTCATAGAAATGTTACCTTTTATATCTTCAATAGTACCTTTTATATCTGTATCAGCTCTGATATCTAATAATTCATGTAAAAATTGGCTGATACTAGCCCAAACACTTAAATGATTTGTATTGTTTTCAGGTGTTTGAGTTGTTGTATTTTCCTTTGACTTATTGTTATTTGTTGTTTCCATATTAAAAATAATTAAACAAATTCATCTCCAAATTTTGTTTTTACATCAGATGTTATTTGCTTTATTTCTTGTTCTCCACTTTTAGGACAAATAAGTAATACATCATCTTTTTCAACCACAATATAATCTTTTAAACCTTGTATTACAACACGTTTTCCAGATTGAGTTCTTACAATGTTATTATTTGCATCTCTATAAATTACTTGCCCGCCAACAGTCGCATTTTGATGATTGTCTTTTTCTAATTTTTGATATAATGAGCCCCAAGTTCCTAAATCATTCCACCCAAATTCTACAGGTAAAACAAAAACACCAGCAGCTTTTTCCATAATTCCAAAGTCAATTGAAATGTTTTCTGAGCAGGCATAATTATCTTCAATAAATGTATTTTCAGAAGCTGTATTATAACTTTTTTCACCTTTAGAAAAGAGCGTATACATTGTTGGTAAATGAGTCTTAAAAGCTTTTAAAATACTTTTTACACTCCAAATAAAAATACCAGCATTCCATAAATAATTACCTTCTTCAAGAAATTGAATAGCAGTTTCTAAATTTGGTTTTTCAGTAAAATTTAAAACTTTTTTTATGTCGCTTTTAGAAGTGTCATGTTGAATATAACCATATCCAGTGTTTGGTGAGCTAGGTTTAATTCCAAGAGTCATTAATGCGTCATTCTCTGCACAAAAATTAAATGAAGTTTGTATGTTTTGTAAAAATGTAACTTCATCATCAATCCAATGGTCTGATGGTGCAATTATCATAATTCCATCAGGATTTTCATTGTAAATTTTAAATGCACTATATAAAATACAAGGTGCTGTATTTCGCATTGCAGGCTCTAATAATAATTGTTTTGAAGTAACTTTTGGAAGTTGTTGTTGAACTAAATCTTCATATTTTTTATTGGTAGCAATTAAAATGTTTTCAGAAGGAATTAAATTCTCAAAACGGTTAAATGTTTGTTGAATTAAAGTGCTTCCAGTTCCTAACATATCATGAAACTGTTTTGGTAACTTTTGGGTGCTTAAAGGCCAAAATCGAGTTCCAACACCTCCAGCCATAATTACTGCGTAATAATTTTTATTCATCTTGTTTTAATAAATTTACTTCGGCATTTTGGTTAAATAAATAGTTTTTTCTGCTATTTATTTCAATACATTCAAATCGTGTTCTTCTTTTATTCCCTTTTTTAAATGCTTTATTATTGAATGTAAAAACACTTCCGTGTGCTAATTCAAAGATAAAGCTCTTTTCTGACATTTCATCATGCTGTTTTAGTGCATACGTTAAATTTACATCAGCTCCTGTACTAGCTTTTGGATTTTTAAGGTAATTTGCTAATAATGGAAGTATGTTTTGAGGATAAATTGTTGGTTGTAAAAAAGGTAGCATTAAATGTTGAAAATTAAGTTTCCATTCAATACCGTGTGGTTTCACTCTTTTACTTTGTTTGTAGGTTATAAAATGTGCTATTTCGTGAATAAGAGTTAATAAAAACTGATATTCATTTAAGTTATTGTTAATGGTAATTTGAAGTGAGCCATCTCTAAATCGTTTAAAGTCTCCGTATTTTGTATTCCTGTTTTTAACAATTTTTATATGAATTGGATGATCTACAAGAATTTCTTCAACTAAATTAATAGCATTTTCAGGAATATTTTTTGAAAGTATTTCCATCATATATTAAGGAGTTGTTGATGACACTTGTAATATTTTACCATTATAATAGTTGTTTCCAGATATCGCAAAATTGTAAATATAATCTGCCATCTCATTTGCTGAAACCGAAGCTTTGTAACCAGGAAAGGCTTCTTCTAACATTTCAGTTTGAACAGCTCCTAATGCTAAAGCGTTAAATGCAATTCCTTGTTCTTTGTATTCTTCTGCAAGTAATTCGGTCAATGTGATTAAAGCACCTTTTGAAGAACTATAGGCTGCTAAACCAGGAAATTTCAAACTTCCTTGAACTCCACCAATGCTACTAATATTTACAACATGACTTCCTTTTTTAAAAAACGGAATTAATTGACGTGTTAATTCTGCAACTGAAAAAACATTTACTTTGAAAACTTCTAAAAAGTCTGAATTTGTTAGCTTTTCAAAAGGTTTATTCATTAATTTTCCAGCATTATTGATTAAAATATCAACAGTTTTCCAATTGGTTGAAACAAATTCAGAAACTTTTTTTAAATCAGTTTCTTTTGATAAATCAACAGAAATAGTGGTAATATTTTTGATGCTGAGGTTTTCTAAAGGTTTTGAATTTCTTGATAAAGCCAAAACTTGATAACCTTTATTTGCAAATAATTGTGCTAATTCAAATCCAATGCCTCTGCTAGTTCCTGTAATTATTACGTTTTTCATAAATTTAATTAAATAAGATGTGTTGATATGCTCCAATATCGGCAGGAGAGCTTCTTAGGACTCCTAAAATATCATTTGGGACTAATAGTGTTCCAGATATAGTAGCATTTTTAATAGCGTCAGAATTTTCACCAATAATTAATTCGTTGGAATAAGGAGATTTAAAATCTGCATTTCCATTCAAGATATTATCTGAATAATGACTTTCATCTTCAAAATTATATTCAGGAATATCAATATATGAATTATTAAAATCGTTGAATTTTATCAAATTATTTTTAAATGAATAATTAAATTGTGACCCTTCAACTTTATCAATAACCAATTCTAAATTATCTCCTCCATCAATAATGCAATTGGTGAAATTAGCGGCTCGTAAATCTCGGGTTTCAATAATTTGATTATTATTTTCAGAATACGTAAAATAATTATTAATTAAAACACTGGGATATTGCCGAAAACTATGATTCCAAAAATTTGTAAATGTAGAATGTGTAAAATTATAAGTGCCTCCAATAATGCAGGCTAATGAAGATTGGCCGCTATTATTGATTACTAAATTTTCACCTTCAATAGTTGTTTCTCTTCCTAAAATTCCAAAGTTTGAACTGTTGTAAATTTGCGTATTTTTAATAATTAAAGTAGGAGTGGAGTTACTTCCAATGGAATCCATAATAATTCCTGCAGAAGCATTTTTAATAATTGCATAGTTAATGTTGTGATTTTTGCTTCCTGCTCGCAACCAAATAGCTCCCCATTGCCCTGGTACGTTACTATATTGATTTTCCAATCTGTCACCTTCAATTAAAACTTCATTATTTAATTCACCTTCAATAGTTAAAGTAGCATTTTTATCAACTATGAGTCCTGAGTTAGAATGAAAATGAATTTTAGCACCTGCTTCAATAGTTAATGTTTTGTTTTCAGAAACGGCACAATAACCATAAATTACATATGGTTTTTCATTTGTAAATGTTGTGTTATCGTTCAAATAGAAACCGTTAATAGCCGTTTTATTACCTGTCGCATCAATTCCTATATTTATAGTCTCAATAAGTCCATTTACGTCTTTTGAAGGGAATAAAAAATGAGCATCTTCAACTAAAGTAATTAATTTAACATCTTGTAAATTTGTACCAGATTCAAAAATAATTTCATCTGTATATATTGGGTTTGAAACCTGACTGTAATCAATAGTGGTTTCTATAAAAATATAAAGACTATCTTTTGCTGAAATTTCTACATTTTCAAATGTTTTACCGGGTGTTCCATCAACATTTAAACGATAAAATGAAGCTTCACCTTTTCCTAATTTAACTGATGGAATTGAAATTGCGTGATTGTTTTTGTTGTAAACTTTTAAATTATAAGTGCTTGAACCAATATTAGTAAATACGGTATCTAAATAAACGGTGTCTTTAGAAAATGTAAGATTACCTGAACTTAAATCTGCTGAAAAATCTTTTCTACAGGAAGAAAAAATCATCAAGATAATTACAAGCGAAAAAGTTAAATAATAGCGCATTTATGTTGTTTTTGTAAATATAAATAAAGAAAAGAATAAATTTTATTTTCTATTCTTTTATCATCAATTCAATTTCATATAATTTACTCCAATGTTTTCCAGTTACAAAAATGCGGTTATTTTCTTTGTCATATGCTATTCCGTTTAAAACTTCGTCTTGATCATCTAATTTTTGAATTTTTGAGATTTCAGTTTTTAAACCATTTAAGTCTGCAACTCCTTCTACTTTTCCTGAAATTGCATTGACAATTAGAATTGTGTTTTTTTGCCAAATATTGGCGTAAATTTTACCATTAATGTATTCAAGCTCATTCAGTTTTTCAACTTTTTGTTTATTAGTGTAGGCTTCAATATAGCTTTCTTCAATCAATGTTTCGTTATTTAAAAACCAAATACGTTCTGTACCATCAGTTTTAATCAATTTTTCACCATTATTTGTTAATCCCCAACCTTCACGGCTTTTAGTGTATTTAAATTCTTTTTCTTTTTCAAAAGTTTCTAAATCATAAACAAATCCAATACCACTTTGCCAAGTAAGTTGATGTAATTTATTATTAAAAATAGTAATTCCTTCACCAAAATATGCTTCATCTAAATCTTGTTGTTGTAAAACTTTACCAGTTTCTAATTCAACTTTTCTAATTGATGACGTCCCTTTTCTTCCTGTTCCTTCATATAAAAAACCATTGTAAAATTCTAAGCCTTGTGTATAAGCTTCCTTATCATGAGGAAATGTGTTAATAATTTTATAAGTATATACTTCTGGTGAAGTATCTGCCATAAAATAAACAACTTGAGTTACTTTTTTAGTTTTGTTTTCGTAAAATACAATAGCTGTTATATCATGTCTTCCTAGTGTGTATTCACTAATATTTAAAGTCGCAGAATTAGCATTGCCAACTATTTTTTTGGAGTCTATTGAAAATTGAACAGAATCTATAGCTTTATTGTTTTGTTCAGAAACTGAAATAGTTAACTCTTCATTTGATTGAATTTTAGTGGGTGTTTTTAAAACAAATTTATATTCACTTTTACAAGATATAAGAAGTGTAAGTATAAAAATGTAGAGAATTGACTTGTAAGACATAACTTAAAATAGCGTTTTATTAATATTTATGTAAATAAACTAAATTATTTGTTTGAAGTTTCAAAAATATAGTTAAATTTGCAGTCTTAAAAATAAAAATAGATTTAAAACGAGTTTACGATGAGAAAAGGTATACACCCAGAAAATTATAGAATGGTAGCATTTAAAGATATGTCTAACGAAGATGTGTTTTTAACTCGTTCAACAGTAAATACTAAAGAAACTTTAGATGTAGATGGTGTTGAATATCCTTTAGTAAAATTAGAGATTTCAAGAACTTCACATCCTTTTTACACTGGTAAAACGAAGATGATAGATACTGCAGGACGTATTGATAAATTCAAAACTAAATACGCTAAATTTAAAAAGTAATTATTTAGTTTATAATAAAATATTTAAAAATCCTCAACTTAAGTTGAGGATTTTTTGTGTTTAAATAAACTTAACTTCGAATAAATCTTTTTTGATTAGTTATCTAATTTGTTGTAATTTTCTTGTTTTTTTACAGTTTTCATGAAAAAAATCGAGCTCATCTAATTCTTGAAAAGTCATTTTTTTAAGATGATGAATTCTTTCTTCTATTGCTAGCTTGCGAAGTTTATTAAATGGACAATTTCGATTGTTTTTATAAAACTCACATCCAAATAAAAATTGAGATGATGTAAAACGTCTATAACTCATAGCATTATCTTTACAGTGCTACTAAAGTTACAAAATAATTTTAAATAAAAAAAACATCCAAAATGTTATGAATTTTTTGGATGTTTTTTTAAAATATTTAAGATGCTTACTTTTATGCAAGCATCATTACTGGATTTTCAATAAATTGTTTCAGTGTTTGTAAAAATGCTGAACCTGTAGCTCCATCAACAGTTCTGTGATCACAAGCTAATGTTACTTTCATAGTGTTTCCAACAACAATTTCTCCGTTTTTCACCACTGGTTTTTGAATAATTGCTCCAACTGATAAAATTGCAGAATTAGGCTGGTTTATAATTGACGTAAATTCAGAAATTCCAAACATTCCTAAGTTTGAAACTGTAAAAGTACTTCCATCCATTTCTGCAGGAGTTAATTTTTTAGATTTTGCTCTTACAGCCATATCTTTTACTTCAGCTCCAATTTGAGTCATGCTTTTTTGGTCAGTAAAACGAATAACAGGTACAACTAACCCATCTTCAACAGCAACAGCAACTCCAACATTTACGTGATGATTGATACGAGTTCTGTCGTCAAACCACTGAGAATTTACTTTTGGATGTTTTTTTAATGCCATAGCACTTGCTTTTACTACAATATCATTAAATGATACTTTAGTATCAGGTAATTCATTGATGGCTTTACGTGAAGTTATAGCGTTGTCCATATCAATCTCAAGCATTAAATAATAATGAGGAGCCGTAAATTTAGATTCTGCTAATCTGCGCGCAATAGTTTTACGCATTTGAGAATTTGCAGTTTCTTCAAAACTTTCTTCACCTAATGAGAGTGTAGAAGAACTTATGTTAGCTGTTGCAACAACAGGAACATAATTTTCTACATCAGATTTGACAATTCTACCATTTTCACCAGTTCCTAAAACAGTTGCTAAATTAATTCCTTTTTCAGAAGCTATTTTTTTAGCTAATGGAGAGGCTATAATTCTACCAGTATTAACTATTGCAGCTGGCTGTGAAGCTTCAACTACAACAGGAGCTTTTTTAGTTGGCTCAGTTGTTACTGTTTTTGGTTCCTCTTTTTTTGAATCGTCTTCAGAACTTGGATTAGCTACGTTAAAATCTTTGATAATAGCATCAATATTTTCTCCTTTGTCTCCAATAATAGCTAATAAAGAATCTACAGGAGCGCCTTCACCATCTTTTAAGCCAATGTACAAAAGTGTACCTTCACTAAAAGATTCAAACTCCATAGTAGCTTTATCTGTTTCAATTTCGGCTAAAATATCACCTTCTGAAATTTTGTCACCTACTTTTTTTAACCACTGTGCAACAACTCCTTCGGTCATTGTATCACTTAAGCGGGGCATTGTTATAATTTCTGCCATTTATCTATGTTTTAAAAAAGGATAATTTTCTTGTTCATAAACAATATCATACATTAATTGTTTATCTGGATACGGAGATTCTTCAGCGAACTTTTGACATTCTTCAACTTTATTTTTTACTTCAGCATCCCAAGCTTTAATTTGTTTATCAGTAGCGTATTTTTTTTCTTTTATAAGATCTAAAACTTGTGTAATAGGGTCAATTTTACGATACTCATCAACTTCATCTTTAGTTCTGTATTTTTGAGCATCACTCATAGAATGTCCTCTATAACGATATGTTTTTATATCTAATAAAGTTGGTCCGTCACCTCTTCTTGCGCGTTTAATAGCTTCATCCATAGCTTCAGCAACTTTAATAGGATTCATACCGTCAACTGGTCCACATGGCATTTCATAACCTAAACCTAATTTCCAAATATCTTCATGGTTAGAAGTTCTACTAACTGAAGTTCCCATAGCGTATCCATTATTTTCGCAAATAAATACTACTGGTAACTTCCAGTTAATTGCCATGTTGAAAGTTTCATGAAGTGAACCTTGACGTGCGGCACCGTCACCAAAATAGGTAAGTGTTACGCCGTCTCTATTAAAATACTTATCAGCAAAAGCTAATCCAGCTCCTAAAGGTATTTGACCACCCACAATACCATG
>NZ_CALAEQ010000154.1 GCF_937891065.1 uncultured Lutibacter sp.
CAAATGAATATTCGCTTAAAACCAATAGAATTGTCACATAAAGAAGCTGTCTCGTTAATAATTGCAGGTTGTGTGGCCTATGGAATGATACTATTTTCTAAAGTAAAAAAAGACGACCAGTGTTTGGTTATTGGAGCTTCTGGCGGTATTGGAAGTATGGTAACTCAAATGCTTAAAGCAAAAGGGGCCATTGTAACTGGTTTGTGTAGTACTCGTAATATTGAAATGGTGAAAGAAAATGGGGCAGATTTTATTATTGACTACACCAAGGAAAATTTCAGTGAAATACTGAATTATCAAGGTAAGAAAATGGATTTGGTCTTCGACTCTGTAGGTGGAAAAAATTTGGAGGATAAATCTATAGAAGTATTGCATAAAAAAGGAAAATTCTTAACGGTTTGTGGACCTGAGAAATACATTGGCTCTAAAAAACTTAGCTGGGGCGAAGTAATTTCTATGTTTAGTTATATTATGAAACGTTCTATTTTTTCAAAATTCATTGGGCCTGCATATATATTTTCTGAAAAAGCACCATCAACAACCATTAATGAGATGCTTGATTTTGTGATTCAGCACAATATTAGAATTCCTTTTGACAGCGTCATTCCATTACAACTTAAAGAATTGAAGGATGCATTAACGCATCTTGCTAATCATAAGGTTACGGGTAGAATTGTAATTGATATGAATAAATAAGTCTATTTTGTTAAATTATTCTTATACTTCAAAGGCTTCAACATCGTAAGAATTAAATTTACTATTTTTGTATTTTTGAAATATAGATTTCAAATGAATTAATTAAGTTTAATCAAATAATAGTTATTTATTGTTATGTTTTTTATAGTAGGGATTTTTATAGCTATATTTTTAAAGCTTCTCTTGTTAACAATTGAATTTAATAAATCAAATTATATTCTTGATTAGCAGTGTATGGAAATATTATTATTGATAGGTGCCTTTCAAGCTGTTTTTTTTGTTGTTTTAGTACTTTCTAAGAAACATAAATCAGTATCCGACAAAATATTGGCCTTATGGCTTTCCTTTTTTTCAGTTCATTTAGCATTTGTTTATTTTTCTTTCAAAGCAGGTGTTATTTTTTACATTGATTATGGATATCTACCTTCAGGAGTGCTCGTTTTATATTATTCTATAATGTATGTCTATACAAAATCATTAATATCTAACGAGAACGTTTTTAAAGCCAAATGGTTAGTTCACCTTATACCAACCATTATTGTTTATATTAGTATTATTCCATTTGCCCAACTTCCTTATGAGGATAAAGAAAAGTTTGTAACTAATATCTCATCAAATACTTATCAATATTTTGTTCTTGGAATTATTTTATTATTTGTAACACTTTATCTTGTTGCTATATTTAGGCTCTTAAATAAACATCAAATTACGATTCGGAAAATGTTTTCTTATGAGGAAAATATCAGTTTAAATTGGATTAGAGTACTAGCTGTTCTCCTTACTTCGTTATGGGTTATTATGTCTAGTCTTGTTGCTTTCGTTTATTATATTGATATAACGTCACCGACATTACTTCCTAAAGACCATGTGATGCTTGATATGCAAGGACAATTAGCTTTTGTGGTTTTTGTTTTCTTGTTAGGTTTTTTTGGAATAAAACAGCAAATGATTTATTCAACTCAGATATCATTAAAAGAATCTGCGACTACAAATGTGTTAACTTCTTCAAAAGAAAATGCACAAGCAATAAGTATTAGTCAAGAAAAAGAAGTTTTAACTGAAAAATATGAAAAATCTGGTTTAAATGAGGAAATGGCCTCTGAGATTTATGCGAATTTGAATGAGCTAATGAAAAATAAGCTAACATATATAAATGACACGCTTTCTCTAGTTGAACTTGCAAAACAACTTCAAGTTCACCCAAACCACTTATCCCAGGTTATAAATGAAATGGAAGGCAAGAATTTTTATAATTACATTAATTCACTTCGAATCACTGAATTTATTCGGTTAGCTTCATTGCCAGATAACAAAAAATATACGATGATTTCTTTGGCTTATGATTGTGGTTTTAACACAAAATCTACATTTAATAAGCATTTTAAATTAGTTACTGGAAAAACACCTACGAAATTTTTTAGTGTTTAGCCAATTACTGGAACAATTACTGGATTTCCCTGTAAATTCACACTCTTATTTTTAATAATTTATTTTGAGCTAATTACAACATTATTAAATGTTTAGTTGTTTTTTCTTATAGGCGAGAACCTGTGTTTTTGTATGCCTTGAATACGAGTACTTTCTCTTTCTTAGAGTACCGCATCTTTGTTCAAAATTAGCACGGTATGTCATTCATATACATTAAAAATTTGATTTCATGAAAAACAACATTTTATATTTAATTGTCGCTGTAATATCTTTTTCGTCTTGTAATAATACAAATGATGTACCTGAGCAACCAAAAACAATTGCTGGTACTTGGAATGCCATAAGTTTTATTTCCAATCAGCCACTATATGACATGAATAGCAATGGTATAAATTCGACAGAGCTTCTAGAAGAACTTCCATGTAGATATTCAACATTAATACTCAGATCAGATTTGTCATTTTACCAGGAAAACAACACTTTTTCTTATGATGAGCAACTTGAAGCATATAGTTGTACAACTACAGAGGATATTTCATTTGTTAGTGGTACGTGGAAAGTTAATCAAGATTTTACATTGTTATCATTAGAAGTAAATGGAAACACTGCTTTTCTTGAAATTGAATTTGATGGCGAATTGTTAAAGTTTGAATCCTCTGAAAAATTTGTAGATCGAAATCAACAAGGTGAATTTGAAAACATGTATGGTAAAGTAATTCTTAAAAGAAATTAAAACCCGATGACTCAGATTATTTTTAGAAGCGCAACAAAATTAACGAAACAAATCAGAGATAAAGACATCTCTTGTGAATTAGTAGTAAAACAGTTTTTAGAACAGATAAAAAAGCATGATAAGATGCTAAATAACTAGAATTATTAACCGACGGATTTAAGATCCCTAAAATATTTAATAAAACTTAACTACCTGAAAATCAGATTAAATTTACACATCCTTATAAACTAGAACACCTTACTTATAGGTAAGTTCTTCTAAACAGGTAATGTGTTTATAATTTTGAACTCAAATAAAATAAACAATAAAATAGTAAAATAATTTAAAATCAAAATAATGAAAAAATTAGTAATGTTATGTATGTTATTTACCTCAATTATATCTGCTCAGGAAACGAATACCGTGAGCGGTATTATTAAGGATATAAATAATGGCGAAACAGTTTTTGGGGCCTCTGTATATTTAAAAGGCACAACAATTGGAGTTATGAGTAATGAGTATGGTTTTTATTCCATTACTGCTCCAAAGGGTACTTATTCGTTAGTAATATCTTATTTAGGATATTCAGATATGATTCAAGAAATTGAGTTAAAAGAAAATCAAAAGATAGATTTTGAAATTACAGAAGCTTCAATGCAATTAGATGAAATTGTAATTTCTTCAGGAGAAACTGAAATGGTCAATATTAGGAAACCACAAATGAGTGTTTCTAAAGTAAATGTTGCCACTATTAAAAAAATGCCTGTTGTTTTGGGAGAAGTAGACATCATAAAATCTATTCAAATGCTTCCTGGGGTTACTAATAATGGTGAAGCTTCTAGTGGTTTTAATGTTAGAGGTGGTGCTGTTGATCAAAACTTGGTATTGTTAGATGAAGCAATTATTTACAACACTTCTCACTTATTAGGTTTTTTCTCAGTATTTAACGCAGATGCAATCAAGGATGTAAAACTTTACAAAGGAGGCATCCCTGCACGATTTGGAGGTAGAGTTTCATCGGTATTAGATGTTCGTCAAAAGGATGGAAATAATAAAAATTTCAAATTAACAGGTGGTATTGGTCTTATTTCAAGCAGACTGGCAGTTGAAGGACCTGTTTTTAAAGATAAAGGTTCATTCTTATTGGCAGGTAGAAGTTCATATGCTCACTTGTTTATGAAACTTGCAGAAGAAAATGACAACAGTGCTCAATTTTACGATTTAAACTTAAAAACAAACTATAATATAAATGAAAACAATAAACTTTTTCTTTCGGGATATTTTGGAAGAGATTCTTTTGATATGGCAGGAGGTTTTGAAAGCAGCTACGGAAATTTATCTGGAAACTTACGATGGAACCATATCTTTAATGATAAATTATTTTCAAACGTATCTTTAATTTATAGTAAATATGATTATGACTTATCAATAGATGCTTTTGAATTTGATTGGGTTTCATCTATAACTAATTACAATGTAAAATACGATCTTAAATATTATGCAAGTGATGCATTTAAATTAGATTTTGGTGCCAATGCTATTTATTATGAATTTGATCCAGGAGCAATAAATCCTACAACCGAAAGTTCTCCTATTAATTCTTTACAATTAGATTTAAAAAAGGCTTTTGAAAGTGGATTGTATATAAATGCAGAACACAAACTTACAGACAAGCTTACGGCTCAATATGGATTGAGATATAGTAATTTTTCAAGATTAGGAGGTCAATCATTAGTAGATTATGCTGATAATAAACCCGTAGTTTTTAATGAGACATTAGGTATTTATGAAGCAGGAACTGCAATAGGTGAAACTGAATTTGAAAATGATGAAAAAATAATAACTTTTAACAATTTAGAGCCACGTGTTTCTTTATCATATCAATTAAATGAATCATCTTCTTTTAAAGCAGGGTATTCTAAAACAGCTCAATATGTTCATTTATTGTCAAACACTCAATCTGTAACTCCTTTAGATGTTTGGACACCTAGTGGAAAATTTATAAAACCACAATTATCTGATCAATATGCTTTAGGTTATTTTAGAAACTTTAAAGATCGCCTATATTCTTTTGAAGTTGAGGCTTATTACAAAACAGTTGATAATAGAATTGACTATATAGACGGTTCTAATTTAATAGGGAATAATACTATTGAAACAGAAATTTTAAACGGTGAATCTAGAGGTTATGGATTAGAATTTTTACTTCGTAAAAACGAAGGGAAATTTACGGGATGGTTAGCATATACATATTCAAAATCTGAACAACGTACTTTAGGTGGTTCAGCAGGTGGCCCAGGAATTAATGATGGAGCTTGGTATAAATCGAATCACGACAGAACACATGACATCTCTTTAACAGGAAGTTATGCATTTAATGATAAATGGACTTTTGGTTCTAATTTAGTATTCCAAACAGGGCGTCCAGTAACATATCCAACAGGAGAATATCAATATGAAGACGTAAGAATTGCAAGTTATTCTGAAAGAAATTCAGATAGATTACCTACGTATCATAGACTAGATATTTCTGCAACGTATACACCAAACAGAAGACCTGAAAAACAATGGAAAGGTGAATGGGTTTTTGGAATTAATAATGTTTACAATCGTAAAAACGCAGCATCTATATCATTCGGTCAAAATAGAGAAACTGGTGCAAACGAAGCTACCAGAACTTCAATTTTCGGAATTGTACCATCAGTATCATATAACTTTAAATTTTAATAAAAATGAAAACATATTATAAAAACATAGCACTATTATTAACCATTATTTTAACGTCTTGTACAGATGTTATAGATGTAGAAGTCCAAGTTGCAGCACCAAGATTAGTAATTGAAGCATCAATTGATTGGGAAAAAGGAACTTTAGGAAATGAGCAAACTATTAAATTAAGCACATCAACTCCGTATTTTGATTCTGATGAAATTAGCATAGTTACAGGAGCTTCAGTAAAAGTAACAAATGACAATGATGGTACAGAATTTGTTTTTTTAGATCAAAATAATGGGAATTATACCGTTTCAAATTTTATACCTGAGATAAATCAATCCTATACGTTAGAAGTAATATATGAAGGTGAAACATATAATGCTCATGAAAACATGATGTCTGTAGTAGATATTGACGCTATTTATCAAACAACTGAAAAAGGTTTTGACAATGAGGTTTTAGAAATAAATGCCGATTTTAATGATCCAATAGAAGAAGAAAATTATTACTTATTCAAACTTAAAAGGCAGAATGATTTATTACCAATATTATTAGATATTTCAGATGAATTTACAAATGGAAATCTAACAACGGTATTTTATGAAAGAGAGAAAGATGAAGATATTAATCAGGAAGAATTTGTAGTTGGAGATATCGTAGATGTTGAATTTTATGGTATATCTGAACAATATTACAATTATATAGGTTTATTAATTGTCCAATATGAAAGTCTAGGTGATCCTTTTAGTACAACACCAGTACCATTAAAAGGAAATTGCACAAACACAACGAGTCCAGAAAATTATGCCTTCGGTTATTTTAGATTATCACAAGTAGTAAAAGATAGTTACACCTTTGAATAATTTTAATTAATATGACTATAGAACGAAAACTCGCTAACCTATTCAACTTAAATGATGAGAACTGGATGCGTCATGCGAATCCTTGGAGTGTATGGACTCGATATTCTGTGTTACCAATTATAATCGTTGCTTTTTGGTCAAGACTATGGATAGGTTGGTGGTGTTTAGTTCCGATCATTATTTCAATATTATGGATGTTTATAAACCCAATTTTTTTTAACAAAGCAACATCTACTAAAAATTGGGCATCCAAAGCAGTATTAGGGGAGCGAGTTTACTTAAATCGGGATACAATTGAAATTCCAAAAACACATAAAACACCTTTATTAAAAATCCTAAATATAGTTTCATCTGTAGGTTTGGGATTGGCTATTTGGGCAATTGTATATTATTCCGTTTGGGGAGTATTCTATGGAATATCTCTAACATACTTAGGGAAAAGTTGGTATTTAGATAGAATGGTTTGGTTATATGAGGATATGAAAGAAACCAATGCCATTTACAAAAGTTGGGAGTATTAATTTAATAACTACTAAATGAGTCTCTATGAATGATACTAAAAAAATAGAAGGAATAATTAACAATTCAAATCTACTCAAACATTTAAAGTTTGAGTTAATTAACAAAGAACATGTTGTATCACTAATTGATTCAGATGGCTATGAAATTGTAAGAGGTTATGGTAATACAGCTATAGAGGCACTAAATGATATGCATAGCAATTTGTTATAAAAATTATTAATAATAATGAGTAATTATAAATATGCAATACTGAAGGAACTACAATTAGTGCTTATAATATTTAAAAATGAAGTAACATTTAAAGGACTTAAAGAACTTATAAAAAAATTAAATATTGATGTTGAATTTAAAATAAGTTATAAAATCTTAATTGACCTTAGGTTGTCAAAGATTGATATGACATTTGATGAGGTTGAAAGATTCAGTAATTGTATACACAAAAGCACGAAACTAGATACAAGTTTTTTGATTTCCTTCTTTACAGAAACTCCTGAGCAAGTTGTAACATCAACAATCTACTCATCAAATAATCTACAATATAAAGTCTTAAGTACGCTAGAAGCGTCACTAAATCATTTAAATGTTAAAGCTTCAAATTTTGAAATGATTGATAAAAGAATTAAGAATTATAAATAAGAAAACTCTAAAATAATGAAACTTAATATGCAAATTATTAGTATGCTTATAGTGATTTTTTTATCAGTAAACATATATGGTCAAAACAGATTACAGAAATTAGCAATGTCATCGTTTGATAACAATAAAGAATCAATGTATGATTCTAAGGAAAACATAATTGTAATTAGCATTGTGGATTTTCAAAACCCTAACGAATTTGAAAATCTAAACAAACTAGCTAAAAAATATAAAAATGATAATGTACAATTTATTGCCGTTACTGATAAAATTGATGACAATGAATTCAATTTATTAAAAGTTCAACTTTCGCATTATAAATATTTATCTAAAGATGAAAATGAGAAGGTATTCAACATGTATCAAACAAATATGTTTAAAGTTTTTCCAATTCAAATTTTAATAAATGCAAACGGAAAAATGAAATATAAAAAGAAAGGAAGAGCAAATAATATTGAAGATAAATTATCAAAAAGAATAGATAGATTTCTATATAAGAAGATAAATGACATTAAACACAAAGAATTTCAATTTGCGATGAATTAATTAATTAATTCAGAAGAATTTGTGGAATATAGTGGTATTAAATTGGATATTGTTAATGATTATTTACAAAAAGTATCATAGTATTTAATGTAATTTGTGTTGATTTAGCTAGTTGAGAATTTTTTATTTGAGTTGAGAAATTCATTTACGCATAAAGGGGTATCTATGGGATTTAGTTTGTCAGGGCAATACGACTTTGAAAAACCATTCAAAGACCCTCATAGCTCTAAATATATTTGGGCACGTATTCCAATTCATCAAAAAAGGATAAATGGAGGGTTAATAACATTCTACGCTAAACGATGGCCGTTTGTACTGATAGAGATTATTGAGGAAACAATCCAAAACTAAAGCTAACAATGGTAATCGTTGCGCAAGGCACTAAAAAATCATAACACATACTTCAAAAACTCCTTTTTAAGGGGTTTTTGTTTTTAATAATCGTGTTGGAGCTTCAATTTTTTAAGCCAACCAATCCACTTATTTGAGATGTAAATAAGGCTTTTAATTCTAAAACAAAAAGATGCATTGCTTTTGCATCACTTTTTACAGTTTTGGAGATAAATTTTAGATACTTTTTCAAGTTATAAGCCATTGCTGAAAGGTGCATTACTTTATTTGCTTGCTGTAAGCCAATAGTGTTTATTTTTCTGAGTCCCATAAATTGAGTTAGGGTGCCAAATACAGGTTCAACCGTAAAGATTACGACACATTAATTGAACAAGATAAACCTATATTACTAGATTTTTATGCAGATTGGTGTGGTCCTTGTCAGTCATTATTACCAACGGTAGAAAAATTAGCGAAGGAATATGATGGTAACATTGAAATTCAAAAAGTGAATGTAGATAAAAATAGTGAGTTATCTTCAAAGTTTGGAGTAAGAAGTATACCCGCTTTATTTTTCTTAAAAAAAGGGGAAGTAGTTGATACATTAAATGGAGTAGTCCCAGAAAAAGTATTAATAGAGAAATTAGAATTGTTACTTAATTAGTAGTAGCAAGATTTACAATCTGATTATTTAGGAGAAAAGATATTGTTTTTATCTTAGAATTCGCATCTGTTTGTATAGCATCGGCAAAAAGTGAGCTTTTAAAGGGTTAAATCTAAGAGATAGATTTAATATTTTTTTATTAAAAATAGTATGAATTAACTTGTTTAATAATAAATAGCATATTATATTTG
>NZ_CALAEQ010000155.1 GCF_937891065.1 uncultured Lutibacter sp.
TTTTCTTTTGAAGAATAGCCATCTGGCAACCAAACATCAATAGTTCTTGCATCAATATATTCAGATTTAAAATTTTCAAATCGCTGTACTTTTCCAGTGGTTACTTTTACTTCTTGAGCATTAGAAAGCAATGTAAATAGTAAAGTTATGAATACTATTTTTTTCATTTTTATATAAGTTTTTCTTTATTGTAAATTAGTTTTTTGTCATTTCAAATTTTAAAAACCCATCTTTCATAATTTGAGAGTAGGTTATGATTTTATTCTCAATGACTTTATCATTTAACATAGCTTTTTCTGTATAAATCGCTTCCTCAGATATGTTTTTGGCTGTTATTTTAAATTTAATACCACCTTTTAGGTTAATTGTAGCTTCTTTTAATTGAGGCGCTCCTAAAACAAATTCACTATTTGCAGGATTTACAGGATAAAAACCTAAACTCGAAAGCACATACCAGGCCGACATTTGTCCGCAATCATCATTTCCAATCATTCCGTCTGGTGTATTGTTATGAAACTCATTGATAATTTTATGGATATATTTCTGTCCGGTTTTAGGTGAATTTGAAAAAGCGTATAAATAAGCAATATGATGACTCGGTTCATTACCGTGTGCGTATTGCCCAATCATAGCTTCCTGACCCAAGAATTTATTTGGGTTTTTGGCTTCGATGGTAAAGAAATCATTTAATTGCTTTGTAAATGCGTCTTCACCTCCCAAAAGGTTTTTCATTCCATTAATATCATATTGTGCCGGAGTCCAAAAGTATTGCCAAGCATTGGCTTCTGTATAATCTCCTGGATTATTCATTGGTGAAGTAGCTATTAACGGATCAAAAGGTGTTCTCCATTTTCCTTTTGTATCCATTCCTCTCATCATTTTTGAAGAAGGATCATATAAGTTCTTGTAATAATTACTTCTTTTGGTAAATATTTCTGAAGTTTTTAAATTCCCTAAGTCTTTTGCCATTTCAGCAACACACCAATCATCATAACCGTGTTCTAATGTTCTGGAAACAGCTTCGTTATCAACCTTGTCAAAAGGGTAGTAACCGTACATATTATACAATTCCCAATTTGATATTTGATGACTGTTTGTTGATGTTTCGATCATTGCTTTTAAGGCTTCATTTTTATCAAAACCTTTAAAACCATTTTTAGAAGCTGAAAGAATCATTGGAATTGCATGATTACCAATCATACAATAATTATCCTGTCCCCAAACTGTCCATATTGGTAAAAAACCAGTTGCTTTTTGATGAATTAGCATTGAATTTACAATACCATCAATTTTTTCTGGAGCAATTATTTGTAATAAGGGAAATGCACCACGATAAACATCCCAAATAGATAAAGTAGAATAATATTCATTATTTGGAGCTTGTACTATTTTATCATCAGCACCTCTATATTTTCCGTCAACATCAGCCATATTTGAAGGTTGTAAAAACACCCGATATAGAGAAGTATAAAATATCTCTTTTTGTTTTGAAGGGGCGTCAATATCAATACGTCCTAAATAGGCATTCCAAACATTTTTTGCATCTTGTTTTACTTTTTCAAAATCCCATTGCGGCATTTCAGCAACCATATTTTGTTTTGCTCCATCAACACTAACAGAGGATAATGCAATTTTTACTTTTAATATTTTGGAGGTATTTAATTGAAATGATAATTCAAATTTAGGCGCCTTATCAAATACTCCTTTTTCAAGTTCTTCTGATTTAATGAAAGTCTGATCAAAGGTAAGCGTAAAAAAATATTTCCGCTTTACCCAATTGGAAGTAGCGCAGTAGCCGGAAATTGTGGTGTTGTTTTCTATTTTAACATCACTTTCTACCACCAATCCTTTTTGATTTTCTTCAAAAATAAAACGAAGTCCGTGTTGAAGATCTACTAATACTTTAGCTTCTTGAGTTGGAAATGTATATTTATGCACTGCAACTCGGTTTGTAGCCGTAAGTTCAACTTTTACTGAATCTTTTTTCAAAAGAGAATAATATCCAACTTCAGCTTTTTCAGTATTTTTAAAATAGCGATTACTTAAATCTTTTTTTGTTTCATTATATGGCATTAACAAAATATCACCCATTTCACTAATACCCGTTCCGTTTAATCGCGTTTGTGAAAATCCTAAAAGTAGGCTATCTTTATATTGATAACCACTTGTGTGACTCCAACCTTCGTCTCTATTATCTGGTCCTGGTTGCACCATTCCAAAAGGCATAGAAGGTCCGGGAAAAGTATGACCTGTACCGTCAGTTCCTATAAAAGTATTTACGAATTGAGTATAATCTTTTGATACAACTTTTTGCTTCTCAGATTTATTGCAACTTAGTGCTAATAAAAATAGAAAGATAATTGGTATTAACTCGCTCACTTTTGAACTAAGTTTTAATCGAATTTTAAATTTTCTAAACATTATGTATGATTGTATAAATTTTTGATTGAAGCTGTTCTTAATTGAAAAGTTCTTTTTGCTTCTCTATAATATCTAAATTTTTCAAGGCTTATCCAAAACAATTGTAAATCCATAAGGTTCTAATAATAATTTTGAATTGTTAACAATAACTCCATCAGAATATAGTATCGTATTTGGCGCATCATCTAATTGAATTTCTTGAGCCTTATTCAGAGTATTAATTATTACCAATGCTTTTTGATTTTTATATGTTCGTTCAAAAGCTATAATCCCTTTTAAGTTTTCGAATAAAGGCAAATAATCACCTAACCTAAAACTGTCATATTTAGTTCTTAATTCAAAAAGTTTCTTGTAATGATGCCAAAGCGAATTCTTGTCTTTCTGTTGGTTTTCTAGACTGAATTTATGTATATCTTCAGATTTCCAATACGAATTATCCCACCAAGGACCTGAATCTCTATACCATAATGCATTGCCTGAATCATTATAATCAGCAGTCCATGGAAAGGCTTCTCTTACAGGAATGTGGTTACAATCACTACCCCATTCATGCGTTTGTCCTGTTACACCAAGCTCTTGACCATAATATATTGATGGAATTCCTGGTAAAAGAAGATTCAATATGGCTGCACTTCGCTTTTGATTTTCATTACCATTTACGACAGTAGCCCATCTTGCGGTATCATGATTTTCTAAGAAATTTACAGTATAAATATGATCCCTAAATTTCGAAAGACTTTCTTTAACTATTTTATGGATGCGGTTTGGATCCATAGTAACACCTTTTATTTTTGGGTCTATATACATGTCTTGAGTTCCTTCTTCACCCGCAATTGCAAATCGTAATGGAAAACTAAAAGCTGCATCTGCACCACTATTAATAACCATTTGATCACCATATTCATTCCAATCAGATTGCTCACCTAAAACAAAAGTGTTTGGATTAATTTCTTTACACGATTTAAAAATAGGTTGCCAAAACTCCTTGTACATATTGGTAAAAATACCTTTATAATCTAGATCGTCCATAATGTGGTCTATTCTATAGCCATCAACGCCATCATCAAAGACACCATCTTTATTAGGGTCAACCCAATAGGAATAAAAATCAATCATCCATTGTTTTACACCTTTATTATTTAAGTCTAATAAAACAATATTATACTTATTACTAGGCCATGTTGTAAACTCATACATTGGCGATTTGGCAGGCATAAAAATTTGTTCAGGATATTGATTTAATGAATCTGAATAATAAATAAAATCAGAATATTTAGATTTTGGATTTTTATAAGAATCCTCAAACCAAATATGACCACTTTGTGCATATTGAGTTTCCATATCCATAAGGAATTTCAATCCTTTTTTATGAATGGCTTTTACAAAGTTGATATAGTCTTGCTTTGTTCCATATTCTTGGTCTATTTTTTCATAATCCGTTGGAAAATAATTATGATAAAAGCCAGATTCATATAACGGTGTAAACAAAATAGCGGTAACTCCAAGTTCTTTGAGATAATCTAATTTTTCTACAAACCCATTAAGGTCTCCATGTCTATCTCCAGTACTATCATAAAAACTACGTTGCATGACATGGTAAATAATTTCATTATTCCAGTTTATTGTCTGTGTTAAATTGGTTTGTTCTACTAATTTGTTTTGAGACAAAATTGAGAATGAGATTAACAAACAAATATAAATTATTGATTTTTTCATAATTAAGATTTAACTAAAATGAGCATACATTATATTATTATAAACCTTTAAATATGAAAGGGTATGGATATTGAAAACAACTGTTTGCTTCTCAGATCCTTTTCCTTTGCAAGAAGCAATAAGCACTATTAAAAGGTAAATAAACTTAATTTTCATT
>NZ_CALAEQ010000156.1 GCF_937891065.1 uncultured Lutibacter sp.
TTTTAGGCGCAAAGCCTTCCAATACTCCAAGTTTTTACAGTTTTATGAATTATGCCGATTTTGGTTTAGGAACATGGCATCCAAAAGGTGGAATGTTTGAAGTGGTTAAAGGTTTTATGTCATTAGCAACCGAATTAGGTGTTACCATAAAAACCAATCAAAATGTTGAAAAAATTGTTGTTGAAAATGGCAAGGCAACAGGAGTTAAAGTTAATGGTAAATTTTTAGAAGCTGATCTTGTTATAAGTGGTGCAGATTATCATCATTCAGAAACATTGTTAGATAAAAAATTCAGAAAGTATTCTGAAAACTATTGGTCAACCAAAACTTTTGCACCATCATCATTGCTTTTTTATGTAGGTTTCAATAAAAAAATAAAAAATATTTCACATCACACCTTGTTCTTCGATACAGATTTTGATGTGCACGCAATAGATATATATGATACGCCAAAATGGCCAAAGGAGCCGCTTTTTTACGCAAGTTTCCCAAGTGTAACCGATAATAGTTTTGCCCCTATTGGTAAGGAAGCGGCTACTTTTTTAATTCCAATTGCTCCAGGAATTGAAGATACTCCTGAAATTAGAGAGCGTTATTTTGTGAAAATTATTGAACGATTAGAAAAATTAACAAATCAAAAAGTTAGTGATTCAATTCTCTTAAAGGAATCTTATTGTGTAAACGATTTTATAGCAGATTATAATTCATACAAAGGAAACGCATACGGATTGGCAAACACATTAACACAAACTGCATTTTTACGACCAAAAATAAAAAGTGATAAAGTAAAAAATTTATTTTTCACTGGGCAGCTAACGGTTCCAGGGCCTGGTGTACCGCCATCCATAATTTCGGGAAAAATTGTGTCACAAATGGTGATAAAAAATGCTACTACTAAAAATAAATCAATCAAAAAAAATTATGAAACAGCTATTTGATCAAACCGGTTTTGCATGTAGTAAATTGGTTACAAAAAAATACAGTACTTCATTTTCATTAGCAGTAAAAATGCTGGCTCCTAAAATTAGAGAAGATATTTATAGTATTTATGCTTTTGTAAGGTTGGCCGATGAAATTGTAGATTCTTTTCACGGTTATGAAAAAGAAAAATTATTGAATGAGTTTGAAAATGACTATTACAAAGCTTATGCAGCTGACATAAGTTTAAATCCTATTTTGAATAGTTTTCAGCTTACAGTTAAAAAACACAAAATTACAGACGATTTAATTCAGGCTTTTTTAACAAGTATGAAACTTGATTTAAATAAAAACGACTATGAAACAAAAGCAGAATATGATAATTATATTTATGGTTCGGCTGATGTTGTAGGTTTAATGTGTTTAAAAGTTTTTGTAAACGGAGATATAGAAAAATTTGAGCATTTAAAAAGTTATGCGATGCGTTTGGGTTCTGCTTTTCAAAAAGTAAACTTTTTAAGAGATTTAAAAGATGATTATGAAGTGTTAAATCGTTCTTATTTTCCAGGAATAGATTTAAAGAAATTGGATATTTCAGCAAAAAATAAGATTATTGATGAAATTGAAGAGGACTTTTCTGAAGCATTTAAAGGTATAAAAATGCTGCCTCTTGAAGCAAAATTCGGAGTTTATACAGCCTATATTTATTATAGAAGATTGCTTAAAAAGTTAAAAGAAACACCTTCAGAAAAAATTATGAATACAAGAATAAGAGTTTCAAATCCCATTAAAATCAGTTTGCTGGCTAAATCTTTTGTGGTGTATAAACTAAATTTATTGTAGATTTATTAAATGAAATTAGTTGTTCTTTTAATGTTTATTGCTGTTGGTAATTCAATTTCTGAAGTTGAGGAGGTTCGAAATACATTCCCTGAAATTACTTCTATAGAACAGGCAAACTACTTTATAGAACTTTTAGAGGAAAATGAAACGGTAGAAGCAAAAAGTTATACAGCGGTTATGTTTTTTATGAAATCTAAACTTGTAAAATTCCCTTTAACTAAATACAAATATTTTAAAAAAGGAAAAAAACAGTTAGATAGTTTAATAAATAACAACAAAAGCAATGTTGAAATTAGATATTTAAGGTTTTTACTTCAAAGTAAAATGCCTGAATTTTTAGGATATCACAAAAATATTGAAGATGATTATTTGCTAATTATTAATGGAATAGAATCAAGTAATTTAAAAAGTGATTTTAAAATCAAAATACTTAATAATATGTTGTTAGTTAGTAATTTAAGTGTTGAAAGATCAAAAAAAATTAAACAAAAATTAATTAAAATACACTAATGTTTATAGTTATTACAATTGTTATATTTTTACTTATGGAAGGCGTAACTTGGCTTACGCATAAATATGTAATGCACGGTTTAATGTGGTATTTTCATGAAGATCATCATCAGCCAAAATATCAAAATTGGTTTGAAAGAAACGATGTTTTTTTTGTGGTATTTGCCATACCAAGTATTTTATTGTTTTATTTCGGATTTCAAGATGGATTAAATTTTCTGTTTTTTATTGGATTAGGAATATTTTTTTACGGACTTGCTTACTTTTTGGTACACGATGTCTTAATTCATAGGCGTTTTAATTGGTTTAATAAAACCAATAATAAATATTTAATAGGACTCAGAAAAGCGCATAAAGTGCATCATAAACATTTAGGAAAAGAGGATGGCGAATGTTTTGGAATGCTGTTTGTACCTTTTAAATATTTTAAGATATAATGTATTTATATCTAGCTCTAAATATTGCCAGTTTTTCAATACCTTTTTTGTACAGTTTTGAAAAAAAAATGAATTACATCCAATATTGGAAATCAGTTTTTTTAGCAATATTTTTGGTGGCAATTCCTTTTTTAATTTGGGATATACTATTTACTCAAAACGGTGTTTGGGGATTCAATCCTCAATATCATTTAAACAAACTTATATTTGGATTGCCGATAGAAGAAATTTTATTTTTCATTTGCATACCATACGCAAGTGTTTTTACTCATTATGCAATTGGTTATTTTTTTCCAAATCTTCAGCTATCTAAAAAACTCACAAAATATTTATCTATAGTTTTGTTTTTAGTAGCAACTATTGTAATAATTTTTAATGCAGAGAAATGGTATACGTTTATAAATCTGCTTGTTTTTGTAGGTTTATTGGCTTATTCATTAATTACTAAAAACACTGTATTACAAAAATTCTACATTACTTTTTTGGTGATATTAATTCCATTTTTTATTGTAAACGGAATTTTAACAGGAAGTTTTATTCAACAGGAAGTTGTTTGGTATAACAATGCTGAAAATTTAGGAATACGTTTATTTACAATTCCTGTTGAGGATGTTTTTTATGCTTTTAATATGTTGTTTCCAACAATAGTTTTAATAGAAAAATTTAAGTTGAAATTTAATGCATAAACAAAAAGTGGCTGTTTTTTGGTTTAGACGTGATTTAAGGTTGCATGATAATTGCGGATTGTACAATGCTTTGAAATCTGGTTACAAAGTGCTTCCAGTATTTATTTTTGATGAAGACATTTTAAATGAACTACCAAAAAATGATGCGAGAGTTTCTTTTATTTATGAAACTTTAAATGTAATAAATAAAGAACTACTTAAAATAGGGAGTGCTGTTAAAATTGAAATAGGTACTGTTTTTAAAGTTTGGAAAAACCTATTGGAAAATTACACGATAAAGGAAGTCTATATAAATAAAGATTATGAGCCTTATGCAATTAAAAGAGATGAGAAATTAAAATCTTTTTTAAATGAAAAAGGTGTAGCGTTTAAATCATTTAAAGATCAGGTTATTTTTGAGGAAAATGAAATTGTGAAAAATGATGGTTTGCCATATACCGTTTATACTCCATATAAAAATAAATGGTTGCAGAGATATTACAATGGGAACATTCAAAAATTCCCTTCTGAAACATTAAAAAATAATTTTTTAAAAGCTGTATTTACATTTCCAAACTTGTCTGATATTGGTTTTGTGAAGTCTTCAATAAAAGTTAAGTCAATAAATGATTCTTGTATTTCAAATTATGTAAACACTAGAGATGTTCCTTCCATAGAAACATCTAATTTATCAGTTCACTTACGTTTTGGATTAATAAGTGTTAGAAAGTTAGTTGATTTCACAATTAAAGAAGATCCTATATTTACAAGCGAGTTAATTTGGCGTGAGTTTTTTATGCAAATTCTCTATCATTTTCCAAAAGTTGTTAATGAAAATTTTAAATCGAAATATAATTTTAT
>NZ_CALAEQ010000157.1 GCF_937891065.1 uncultured Lutibacter sp.
TGTTTAGTTTTTTTCATTTTTACAAATTTTTCTTAAAGAATAAGGTTACAAATATAGTTTGAAAATATTTCTTAAATTCTTCATAAATGTTATAAAAATATATTATTGTAATCATCTTTTAATTAATTTTACACAAAAATAAAACAACTTATAACTTATGAAAAAACTATTGGTATTGTTAATCACAACTTCAGTTGTGTTAAGTTCATGTGTATCTAAAAAACAATACACAGAATTGGAAGGAAATTATAACAAAAAAAGCCAGGAATTAGTTGATACTAAAGCTGACTTAATGAAATGTAGAATAGAAAGTGAAAGTAAACTTTCTGCTCTTGAACAAAGAGTACTTGATTTAAAAAAGGACAAAGAAAAAACATTAGAATATGTTGATAATTTAACAGTGTTATCTAAATCAGCTTCTGATAACATTAAAGAAACATTATCTCAAATGGGGAAAAAAGATGAATATATTAAATATATTCAGAAAGCTATTACCAAAAGAGACTCTCTTAATTTAGCTTTAGGCTTTAAATTAAAAAGTGTGTTGAAAGATGGCTACCATGATGAAGACATTCAAATTGATGTTGAAAAAACTGTGGTTTACATTTCAATTGCAGACAAATTATTATTTAAAAGTGGAAGCCATATTATTTCAAACGATGCAAAAAAAGTATTGAAAAAAGTTGCTGAGGTTATTGCTGCACAACCTGAATTAGAAGTTATGGTTGAAGGTTATACAGATAACAAATCAATTAGTACTGCAGATATGAAAGATAACTGGGATTTAAGTGTTAAACGTTCAACATCTGTTATTAGAGTACTTCAAGGTGATTTTAACATTGAGCCAAGCCGTTTAATTGCTGCAGGTAGAAGTGAATATATGCCTTTGGAAACTAATGATACTGTTGAAGGTAGAGCTAGAAACAGAAGAACTAGAATTGTTTTAATGCCTAAATTAGATCAGTTCTTTAAATTAATGGAAAGTAAAGTTGAGTAATTAGTATCTTAAATTTATTTAAAAACACGCCAATGGCGTGTTTTTTTTATTAATTCAATTCTATATCTAAGAATTGAAACCCTTCATATTGTAATAAATATTCTTCATTGAAATTGGGAAATCTATTTTTATTTTCCTTGCTCCCAATTCCAACACCTGCAAATATTACCTTAGCATCATTAATTCTAGCATGTTTTTTAAACGTTTCCATCCAAATAACATCAAATGCTATTGCGAATTCTGAAATTGGAGCTATTTTAACTATTACAAAATATCGTGTGTTATTTCTATCTATACACACAAATTGAGGATTCCTTTTAAGTTGGCTATTTATAGCTATAAATTCGTACCCTTTGACTTCCAAATCTTTCCCTACAATATTCATTGCTAGGTTATGTATTTCTTGTTTTGTCAGTTGTCTGCTCATTTTTGAATAAAAATTAAATAAAAAATCCGATACAAAAGTACCGGATTTTAATTTATTATAAAACACTTCGACAAGCTCAGTGTAACATGTTAATTCTAAAAAAGTTACCCACCAAAGTCATCAAAACGAATATTTTCATCAGCTAAACCAAAGTCTTCACCCATTTTTTGAACTGCTTTATTCATTAATGGAGGTCCACAGAAATATAACTCTAAATCTTCTGGAGACTCATGTTTAGATAAATATTCATCAATAACTGCTTGATGCACAAATCCTGTAAATCCATCTCCTTCTTTATCAGTAAAATCTTTTTTATTCACCCAATTATCTTCTGGCATTGGTTCTGATAAGACTAAATAAAATCTGAAGTTTGGAAACTCTTTTTCTAATTTATAAAAGTGCTCTGCATAGAATAATTCACGTTTAGAACGCCCGCCATACCAATACGTTACTGTTCTACCTGTTTTAAGTGTATTAAATAAATGATATAAATGCGAGCGCATTGGAGCCATACCAGCACCACCACCAACGTATAACATTTCTGACTCAGATTCATTTATAAAGAATTCACCATAAGGACCTGATATTATAACTTTGTCACCTGCTTTTCGAGAGAAAATATAAGATGAAGCAACACCTGGATTTACACTCATCCAACCGTTTTTAGCTCTATCCCAAGGTGGAGTTGCAATACGCACATTTAACATAATTTCTCTTCCCTCAGCAGGATAAGAAGCCATAGAATATGCTCTTTCAACTTGTTCCTTATTAGACATTTTAAGATCCCATAAACCAAATTTATCCCACTCCATCTGAAACTTATCTGCAGTTTCATGTTCTTTAGGGTGTGCTGTAATATCCATATCCTTAAAATCAATATCACATGCCGGTATTTCTATTTGAATATAACCACCTGCTTTGTATCCCATATCTTCAGGGATTTCAACTACAAATTCCTTAATAAATGATGCTACATTGTAATTTCTAACAACAGTTGCTTCCCATTTTTTAATTCCAAAAACTTCTTCAGGAATAGATATATCCATATCCTGCTTCACTTTTACCTGACAAGATAAGCGAGCGCCATCTTTTAATTGTTTACGAGTAAAGTGAGGAGTTTCAGTAGGTAATGCTTCACCTCCACCCGAATGAACGTGACATTCACATTGAATACAAGTACCACCTCCTCCACATGCTGAAGGTAAAAATATTTTTTCAGCGCTTAATGTTGTCAATAATGAACTCCCAGAAGCTACTACAATTTCTTTTTCACCATTAATTCTGATTTTCACAGGGCCTGATGGTGATAATTTTTGTTTTACAAATAATAAGAGTGCAACCAATAAAAGTGTTATCACTAAAAATGCTGCTACTGTTGCTATAATTGTTCCTAATGTATTTACTGCTAATATCATTATTCTTCTTCTTTAATTTCTAATTCGTCAACAGAAACACTATCAATTACTTTAATTGTTTCTTCTTCTAATGTAGGTTCATTAACTTTCACAGAAGTTTCAATTGAAGCTGTTTCTTCTTTCACTACTTCTTCATCACCACCTGTTAACATCCCTCCAAAACTCATAAAACCAATTGCCATTAAACCAGTAATAATAAATGTAATACCTAATCCTCTTAGCGGAGCAGGCACATTTGAATATCTAATTTTTTCACGAATAGCAGCAATTGCTAAAATTGCTAAAAACCAACCAATACCTGAGCTAACTCCATAATTAAATGCTAACCCTAAAGTTTGTATCTCACGAGATTGCATAAATAATGACCCTCCTAAAATTGCACAGTTTACAGCTATTAAAGGCAGAAAAATACCTAATGAATTGTATAATGCTGGAGAAAATTTCTCTACTATTATTTCAACTAATTGCACCATTGTTGCAATGGTTGCAATAAACATAATAAAAGATAAAAAGCTTAAATCGTATACTGCATATTCTTCACCTAACCAACTAAGTGCTCCTTCTTGTAATATGTACTTATCTAATAGCCAGTTTAAAGGCACTGTGATAGCCATTACAAAAATAACAGCGGCTCCTAAACCTACAGCTGTTGATACTTTTTTAGATACGGCTAGGTATGAACACATTCCTAAGAATGTTGCAAATACCATGTTATCAATAAATATTGCTTTAAAAAATAATTCTAAATGTTCCATATTATTTAGTTATCTTCAATTAATGATGTGTTTCTTGAACGTTGTACCCATATAATAATTCCTACAGTAATTAATGCCATTGGAGCCAACAACATAAATCCGTTGTTTTCATAACCAAAAGCATACACACCTGTTTTTTCAATAGGATCACCTAATACTTTTATTCCTAATAATGTTCCTGAACCTAAAAGTTCTCTAAAGAATCCAACAATTATTAATATAACAGCATATCCTAATGAATTTCCTATTCCGTCTAAGAATGATTTCCAAGGTCCGTTTGCTAAAGCAAATGCTTCAAAACGACCCATAATAATACAGTTTGTAATAATTAAACCTACAAATACAGAAAGTGTTTTACTTAATTCATAAGCAAAAGCTTTTAATACTAAATCAACAATAATTACTAAGGTAGCAACAACAATTAATTGAACTATAATTCTAATTTTAGATGGAATAATATTTCTCATTAATGAAATAACTACGTTTCCAACTCCTAAAACAAATAATACTGCAACAGACATTACAATAGAAGCTTTCAACTCTGCCGTAATTGCCAATGCAGAACAAATACCTAATACTTGTATAGTAATAGGATTATCATCTGCTAAAGGATCTGTTATTAATTTTAAATCTTTTTTTGATAAAAGTCCCATAAATTATTGCTTTAATGTTTTTAAATAAGGCACATACATTTTTAAATCCTTTTTCAGCATTGCTGCTAAACCATCACCTGTAATAGTTGATCCTGCTATTGCATCCACCTCAAAATCTGTTTTATCCAAGTTTTTTGGATCAGCATTTCCTTTAGAAACAGAAATTCCTTTAAATAAATCTCCATCTAAAAAATGCTCTCCTTTAAAGTCATCCATAAAAAAACGTTCTTTTATGTTTGATCCTAAACCTGGTGTTTCACCAGCATGGTCAAAATATACACCTTGAACTACCAATTGATTATCTATTGCTACATAACCCCAAATTGCATCCCATAAACCTTTACCTCTTACTGGTATAATGTAATATTGAACATTCTCTTTATTCCCTATAAATAATGGTAATTTACGCTCTCTATTTTCAGCTTTTGAGGCTGCTTCTTCTTTTTTAAGGTCTATTAAATATGCGTTTTCATCTTCAACAGCATCAGTTCCTGTAATTACCAATTGTTTGGTAATATATTTTGAAAACTCACTACCTACAATGCTTTTTGAAACAAACTCAACGCTAGTTTCGTCATTTTCATTCACACCCATAGCATATAAAATATTTTGTTGTTTTTCTATACGCTTATTTTCAGTAATTTTTTCTTTTAATGATGATGCTAAAAAAGCTAGTAATGCTCCTACTACTACAACCATTCCGGTTGCAAAAAGTATTGTATATAGGTTACTCTCTGTGTTTTTTGCCATTGTTATACTGTTTTTGCTTTTAAACGTTTTAGCCTTCTTTTAACGTTACTCTGTACTATATAATGATCAATAGTTGGAGCGAATACATTCATCAATAGAATTGCTAACATTACACCTTCTGGATATGCTGGGTTGAAAACACGTATCAATATTGAAATAAATCCAATTAAGAAACCATAAATCCATTTCCCTCTATTTGTTTGTGATCCTGTCACTGGGTCTGTAGCCATAAATACAACACCAAAGGCTAAACCACCAAGTAATAAATGATGCCAAAATTCAGTACTCATTAAGCCATAAAACTTACTAGTTTCGTTTATTATTCCCGCATCTACAATTGCATTAAAAATAAGTCCCATTACTAAAGATCCAATTACAGCAGAAAGCATAATTCTCCAACTACCTACTTTGGTAAATATTAAATATAAACCTCCTAATAGTATTAAGAAAGCCGATGTTTCACCAACTGATCCCGGAATAAAACCAAAAAACATATCCCAAGTTGAGTATGCAAATTCTTTTCCTTGTGCTAAACTTCCTAAAATTGTTTCCCCTGAAATAGCATCAAGATTAGCTCCTTCTACAATTTCACTAGCTCTTTCCTTTGCGCCAGCTACCCATACTTTATCTCCACTCATCCAAGTTGGATATGCAAAGAATAAAAATGCTCGTATTGTTAAAGCTGGGTTTAAAATATTCATTCCAGTACCTCCAAATACTTCTTTTCCAATAACTACTCCAAATGCAACTGCAACTGCAAGCATCCAAAGTGGTGTATCAATTGGTATAATTAATGGAACTAACATTCCTGAAACAAAATAACCTTCTTCTACTTCGTGGTTATTAATTGTTGCAAAAATAATTTCAATTCCTAAACCAACAACATATGAAACAAGTAATAGAGGAACTAATTTAGTAGCCCCAATTAAGAAATTATCAAAATTCCAGAATTCTCCGCTAAAGAATGACATTCCTTCTTGATACCCATTAATTGCAATATTCTGTTGAAACCCAACATTAAACATTGCAAAAATTAATACCGGAATTAAAGGTATTATAACATTTGTCATTAATCTTTTTAAATCATCAGCACCTTTTATATGACCTCCTGAATGTGTAGTTTCATTTGGAGTGTAAAAAAGTGTATGAACAGCACCAAACATAGTTTGCCATTTTGTTCCACTAACTTTTCCTCTTATATTATGTAATTTTTCTTTTAATCCCATAACCTATCCTATTTCTTTTAACATTAAGTCTAAACCTTTTCTTATGATTTCCTGATGTGGTTGTTTGGAAACACAAACAAATTCAGTTAAAGCAAAATCTTCAGGAGCTACTTCGTACATTCCTAATTGCTCCATTTCATCTAAATCTTTATACATACAAGCTTTTAGAATTTGCATTGGATAAATATCTAAAGGAAAAACCTCTTCATAATTACCAGTAACAACAAATGCTCTATGCTCTCCATTCGTATTCGTATTTAAATCAAACTTTTTATTAGGGAATAACCAAGAAAAAGTAAGTGCTCTAGAAGTTGAAATCTTTTTGAAAACAGGCATTGTCCATCCAAAAAACTCATAATCATCTCCTTCTGGAATTACCGTTATCATATTGTTATAATAACCTAAGTTTCCTTTTAAATCTTGAGTGGTTCCCGTTAAAACGTTTCCACTAATAATTCTTGAATTTCCTTCTTTTAATTTACCATCTACAATTGAAGAAATAGTAGCTCCAATTTTAGTTTTGTAATATTTAGGAGTTGTAACAAATGAACCAGCTAAAGCAACAATACGTTCAGCATTAAATTTACCTGTTAGTAATAACTCTCCAATAATTACTAAATCTTGAGGTGCAATAGTCCAAACAGCTTCACCTTTATTTACAGGGTCAATTTTCGCAATTTGAGTACCAACATTTCCTGAAGGATGCGGCCCTGAAACTTTATGAAGTGTAATATTGTTTAATCCTTCAAATGGTGAGTTAGCACTTTTCCCTACAGAAACATGAACTTCACCAGAAGTTAATTTACTTAAAACAGTAACCGCTGCTTGCAACTCATTCTCTTTTCCCGCCAATACATAATCGTAATCAGCTGCTAAAGGAGCACTCGCGTAAGCAGAAATAAAAATTGCTTTAGGTGTTTTTGCAGGATCTGCAATTACAGCATAAGGTCTTTGCATTATAAATGGCCAACAACCAGAAGCTAGCAAATGACTTTTAATGGCATCAGCTTTCATTGTTTTTGGATCTTTTATTCCAAAATCAAAAAATTGTTGTTCACTATCAGCTTGGATTTTAACTGCTAATATTTTCCTTTTTTCACCACGTACAATATCAATTACCTCACCACTTACTGGCGAAGGAAATTTAATCTCTTCATTGGCTTTATTATAAAAAACCGATTCCCCAGCTTTTAACTTAGCACCAACTTTTATTGAGAGTTTTGGAATAATACTGTGAAAATCTTCAGGTTTCAATGTATAAACATTACTAAACAAAGCATTTTCAGTGATTTTTTCAGATTCACCTTTTAGCTTAATGTCTAAACCTTTTTTAATTTGAATGTCCTGTGACATATTTATAGTTTATTTAATAGTCTTTAAAAACGGAGCAAAAATAACAATTTCTAACTTAGGATTTATGATTTTTATCAAGTTTTTATGTAACATTAATAATCATTCTAAATCAATTTTAGTTTTATTACTTTTACACTTTGTCTTTTGGTATACATATTGATAATATCAACACTAAAAACCTATTTTTTTGAAAAAATATTTTTTACTTTTCTGTTTTTACTATTTTGTTCAATTAGGCTTTTCACAATCTAATTTTACGGAGCCTGATAATATTAAATCCATAGTATTTAAATCTTCCGTTTCAAATACATACACACCAATTATTAGACTTGGAGAAAGAATTAACCTTTCATTTGATGATTTAAATGCCAATGAAGAAGATTACACCTACAAAATTGAACATTGCAGTATAGATTGGGAACCTTCAGAATTATCTGAATCTGAATTTATTCAAGGATATGCTGAAGATAGAATTCGGAATTATGAAAATTCTTTTAATACGCTGCAACCTTACACAAATTATACCTTAACTATTCCAAACGAGAATACCAAAATTAAAATTTCAGGAAACTATTTGCTAACGGTTTTAAACGATGATGATGAAATTGTTTTTAAGCGTCATTTTGTGGTTTACGAACCAAAAGTAACTGTTGGTGTTACTGTTTATAAAAGCAGAGATATCTCAACCATTAATACAAAACAATCGGTTGAATTTATTATCAACAACCCAAACTTTAGAATTAACAATCCTGATAAAGAAATAGTGCCTGTTATTCTTCAAAATAACAATTGGCAAACAGCAATAAGCGGATTAAAACCTCAATTTTATAGAGGTACTCAATTACTTTATAAATACAACAAAGAAACCAGTTTTTGGGGAGGAAACGAATTTTTATATTTCGATTCTAAGGTCATTAGAAGTTCTACTTTAAATATTGCAAATGTTGAATTAGGGAATGAACTTTACAATACATATTTATATACAAATGAAGAAAGAGTTGATAAACCTTACACCTTATTTCCTGATGTAAATGGGAATTTTATTATTAGAACTTTGCAAGGTATAAATAGCAATACCGATGCTGATTATAGTTGGGTTTACTTTTCTTTAAAAACCTCACAAAATCTTGAAGGTAAAGAACTTTACATTAGCGGAAATTTCAACAATTGGCAGTTAAACGAAACCAATAAACTCAATTACAATACAGAAACTGGTTTATATGAAGCCTCTCTCCTTCTAAAACAAGGATTTTATAATTATCAGTATATGACTAAAACTGAAAATAATATCCTAAACAATTGCGATATTGATGGTTCTTATTACCAAACAGAAAATGATTATACCGTTTTAGTTTATTATACAAAATTTGGAAGTAGATACACACAAGTAATTGGTGTTGGCTTTGGAAATTCAGAAAAAATAAACAACTAATTTATTAGAATTTTTAGTATATTTGAAGTTATTCATTTCTCAGGTAAATAGCTATGGTACAACAAGTAACAAATGGCATAAAAATTTCCGTAATTTCTAATTTCCAAACCACAAGTTATAGGAATTATAAACTATACTATGTTTTTAGTTATCAGGTTACTATTGAAAATCAAAGCAATGAAACCGTACAACTTTTAGAACGCCATTGGAAAATTTTTGACTCATTAAACAATATTGAAATAGTTGAAGGCTCTGGAGTTATTGGCAAAAAACCAATTTTAAAACCAGGTCAAATACATACCTATGCCTCTAACTGTTTTTTAACTTCTCCTATTGGCGCTATGTCTGGCTTTTACAATATGGTAAATTTTGCAACCACAAAAATATTTAAAGTATACATTCCAACATTTCAATTAATAGTTCCTAATATTAGCAACTAAAATAAATGAAATGAAGTTTTATTAATTTTAACTCAAATTAGAAAATGTGTGCTCTATAAAAAGTACACAACTAAAAAATAACCTATGAAATTTAGCATTCTAAAATTTAAACCAAAAGTTAATCAGAAACTCATTGAAACTAAAGGATTAGAATGCTTAAACTGCGGACAACCATTTACTGGAAATGAAAATTTTTGCTCATTTTGCGGACAAAAAAACACCATTAAAAAATTAAACTTTGGCTACTTCATAAATAATTTAATATCTGGTTTCTTTTCATACGACTCACGTTTTTGGAACACATTTATTCCTTTATTAACAAAACCAGGAAAAGTTTCAAAAGAATATATTGAAGGTAAACGAGCTCGATTTGTAAACCCATTTCAATTATATTTAAATATTTCTATTATTTTCTTTTTAATAGTAGGATTGACTATCAATTCAGATAAAAATAAAAACTCAGTAAATAACATTATTGCAGCCACAAAAAACTTAGATTCAATCTCTCAAAAAGAAAAAAAACAGCTAGATTCAATTTTAACAAATGTTAAAGAAGAAATTATTAAAGCAAACCCTAATGATTCTTCGAAAGTAAAAGTTGCTACAGATCTAGGAAGTGTTTTTAGGTTAATTAATGAGGATGAAAAATCGGAAAAAGAATATGCCTACCATATTAAAAATGACACTATTAAAAACATTGGAATAGTTAATAAAATTAATGATCTTTACCACTTCAATGATAAATTTCCAAATTACAATAATGAACAAGCTTTGGATAGTTTAGGCTACGAAAAAACATTTTGGAATACATTTTACTATCAAGAAGTTATAAATATCACAAAGAATATAAAACAGGTTCAGTCTGACGGTGGTAAAAGTTACTTTAAAAAACTCACCTCATATATCTCAATTTCTCTATTTATTTTTCTGCCAATTTTTACACTGTTTTTAAAAGCCGTTTATTTTAGAAGAAAGTTTACTTATATGGAGCATTTAGTATTTGTATTTCATACTCAAACTGTATTCTTTTTGCTGTTTGTAATTTTTTATTTACTCAACTTATTTGTTGAATTAGAATCTTATTCTTGGGTATTGGTAATTTTATTTTTACTCTATTTATACAAAGCGCTACGTTATTTTTATAAACAGAAAAGATTTAAAACAATATTAAAATTTATGCTATTAAACAGTTTTTACCTATTTTTAGGCATTATAGGATTTACCATTGTTTCAATACTTTCTTTTGCTGTAGGTTAAAAAGTTGATGTTGTTTTTTGTTGATGAATTATATCTTCATACAACATTTCAATAGTATTATTTTCTTTTATTACTGAAGTTATACTTACCGTCTCAACATAAGAGCGTTTCATTAAAACCGATTGCTCTTTATCTCCAATTTCTGAATGATGAAATTTTAATATAGTTGAAGAAGTGAATTTATTTTCCGCTACCCAGTTTTGAAACCAAATTTTTCTTAATCCCTTTATTTCATTCTTATACAAAGTAGAAGATGACCAAATTTTAGCTTCATTCTTTAATTTTGTAAAATGCTTTTGATGTTCGTCCCAAATTAATTCATATAAATTTAATTGGTTTTCATTCCAATCAACAATCACCATGGTAAAAGGTTCAATTTCTTCTAAGTTTAAGCTATCAATGTATTCAATAAAATTAGCTGTTTGCAATATTTCTTTACCAATAATACCTCTACTTTTTTTGTAAGTTTCTTTTCTTTTATGCTTAATAAAAGCACCATTTAATATACATATTAATCTGTTTTTCGAACTTGTACCAATCCAAGTGCCTCCAGCAGTTTTATCTTTCGGAAATAACATCTCAACACCATTTTCCAAATACTTTTTTGGTGCAAATGTTTCACGTAACCGTTGTTCATCTCTATTAGAAGTTAAAATAAAATTATTGTTAGGTAAGGGCAAAAAAGTAACGGTACACATGCTATTAAAATTTGAATATTGAGTATTAGTTTAGATTAAAAAAAGTAAATCATATTTTGTAACTTTGCATGTCAAATTTAATCAGAAAAACCTTTAAAAAATAATATAATGGCTACAGGATTTTATAAAGTACCAAATGCAATTAACGAAGTTGTAAAGTCATACGCTCCGGGATCTCCAGAACGTAAAGCATTGTTAGATACGTACAAAAAAATGTACAAAGAACAAGTTGACATTCCTTTTTATATTGGAGGAAAAGAATACAGAACAGGAAATACAGTTGATATTAACCCACCACATGATCATAAACATTGTGTTGGAAAATACCACCTTGCTGAAAAAGAACATATTGAATTAGCTGTAAAAGCTGCTGCTGAAGCACGTGTAAAATGGGCTGCAACAAGCTGGGAACACAGAGCTGCAATTTTCTTAAAAGCTGCAGATTTATTAGCTGGACCATTCCGTTATAAAATGAATGCAGCAACTATGATTGCACAGTCTAAAAATGTAATGCAGGCAGAAATTGATTCAGCTTGTGAGTTAATTGACTTTTTACGTTTTAACGTTCAGTTTATGACTGAAATTTATAACAATCAACCTATTTCTTCTCCTGGGATTTGGAACCGTATGGAATACCGTCCATTAGAAGGATTTGTATATGCTATTACTCCATTTAACTTTACTGCAATTGCTGGTAATTTACCTGCTGCACCTGCTTTAATGGGGAATGTAATTATATGGAAACCTGCAAGATCTCAAGTATATTCTGCTCAAGTAATAATGGAGTTGTTTAAAGCTGCCGGTTTACCTGATGGTGTTATAAATATGGTAACTGGTAATTCAGGAACTATTACAGATGTTTTATTAAATAGTGCTGATTTTTCTGGAGTTCACTTTACAGGATCTACACCAGTATTTAACAGTTTCTGGGCAACTATTGGAAAAAACATGGATTTGTATAAAACATACCCAAGAATTGTTGGGGAAACTGGTGGAAAAGATTTTATTTGGGCACACCCTTCGTCAAATGCACAAGAAGTTGCAACAGCAATTTCAAGAGGTGCTTTTGAATACCAAGGGCAAAAATGTTCAGCTGCTTCAAGAGCTTATTTACCAAAAAGTTTATGGCCAGCTATTAAAGAATCGGTTATAAAAGATGTGAAGTCATTTAAAATGGGAACTCCTGAAGATACTTCAAACTTTATAAATGCGGTAATTGATGATAGAGCCTTCAAAAAACTTTCTGGTTGTATTGAAGAAGCTAAAAAAGATGCTGATGCCGAAATTATTGTTGGTGGTGGTTATGATGATTCAGTTGGGTACTTTATTGAACCAACAATTATAGTAACAACAAACCCTCAATATAAAACAATGGTTAATGAATTATTTGGCCCAATTATGACCATTTACATATATGAAGACGAGCAATGGGAAGAAATATTAGATGTTGTTGATAAAACAGGAGAATTTGCTTTAACTGGTGCAATTTTTAGTGGTGACCGTTACGTAATTGATATAGCAACCAATAAATTAGAAAATGCAGCCGGTAATTTCTACATTAATGACAAACCTACTGGTGCCGTGGTTGGACAACAACCTTTTGGTGGTGCTCGTGGATCTGGAACAAATGATAAAGCTGGTTCAGTTTGGAATTTATTACGTTGGGTAA
>NZ_CALAEQ010000158.1 GCF_937891065.1 uncultured Lutibacter sp.
TAAGCTGTGTTGCAATCAAATTTATAATTGAAATTAGCTTTGTTATTTAAAGTTAATGTGTCAATTAATATATCATTTTTAAAAATAGTAACTAATGCTTTTGAAATTGGTAAGTCTGTTTCTTTATCTAAAACAAAACCACTTAAAACTTGAGTGCATTCTAAAGGAATTAATAACAATGTTTTACTTGTTTCAAATGCATTGTTGTTATTCGTTTGAAATTCTACTTCACTTGTTGTGAAGTTTTCTTTTTCTGCTACTATTTTGTATGATGAATTGCATTCTAAATTAAAATTAAAGTCGTTAGTAACGTTTTTAGTTTCCTTTAAAATATTGTTTTGATATATTGAAACTTGCACAAATTCCAGTTGTAAATTTGTTTCACTATTTAATATTTTTCCTGAAACTAATTGATTGCACTCAATTGGTGTCAATAACAATGTTTTATTGGTTTCAAATGCATTATTATTGTTCGTTTGAAATTCCACTTCACTAGTTGTAAAATTTTCTTTTTCTGCAACTATTTTGTATGATTTATTGCATTCTAAATCGAAATGAAACTCATTAGTAACGTTTTTAGTTTCTTTTAAAATGTTGTTTTGATATAATGAAACTTGCACAAATTCGAGTGTTAAATTTGTTTCACGATTCAATATTTTTCCAGTAACTAATTGATTGCATTCAATTGGGGCTAATAACAATGTTTTATTGGTTTCAAATGTATTAGTATTGTTCGTTTGAAATTCCACTTCACTAGATGTAAAGTTTTCTTTTTCTGCAACTATTTTATATGATTCATTACATTCTAAATTAAAATTAAAGTCGTTAGAAGCGTTTTTAGTTTCTTTTAAAATATTGTTATGGTATAATGAAACTTGCACTAATTGAATTGGTAAATTTGTTTCACGATTCAGTATTTTTCCATTAACTAATTGATTGCACTCAATTGGAGCTAATAACAATGTTTTACTTGTTTCAAATGCATTGTTGTTGTTCGTTTGAAATTCCACTTCACTAGTTGTAAATTTTTCTTTTTCTGCAACTATTTTGTATGATTCATTACATTCTAAATTAAAATTAAATTCGCTAGTAACGTTTTTAGTTTCTTTTAAAATGTTGTTTTGATATATTGAAACTTGCACAAATTCGAGTAGTAAATTTGATTCACTATTCAATATTTTTCCTGTAATTAATTGATTGCATTCAATTGGCGCTATTTCTAAATTTTTTGAAATTTCATTGTTCATATTGATGTCAGGAACAATTTTGAATTCTATAGTGTTGTAGTTCTCTTTTTCAGCAACTATTTTATAATTTTCATTACAATTCAACTTAAAACTATATTTAGAGTCTTTAACTATGATTTTAGTTTCTTGTAAAACATCATTATAATATAAAGAAATATGCACGTTATCAATAGAATTTTGAGTTTCTACATTTGTAATTAATCCTGTAATTACCTTTGTACATACAATTATTTCTTCTTTTGGTTTAAAGGCATAAATATCTACATCTCCTTTTCCTTTTTTACGATTAGAAGTAAAATATCCTGTGTTTTTTACTTCATCAATTACAAAAGCAAAATCATCATATTTGCTATTAAAAGGACTTGGTAAATTTTCAGTTTTTTGATAGTTCCCATTTTCAAAATTACTTTTAAAAATATCTAATGAGCCTTTGCCTTTATGTCCGTATGAAGAAAAGTAAAGTGTCTTATTTTTAGCTATGTATGGAAACAACTCAGATTCTTTGGTATTTACATTTGGACCTAAATTTCTTGGATTGCTATAACTATTTTCACCTAAAATATCTACAACATAAATATCTGTTTTTCCGAAACCATTTGGCATATCAGAAACAAAAAATAATTGTTTACCGTTTTTACTTATTTTAGGACTTCTAACTGAATATTTTTCATTGTTAAATGGTAAGTGTACAATGTTTGAAATATCTAAATTTTCATTAATATCAGCTTTCATTATTTGCAGGGTTTTCCATTTAGCTGAATCAATTCTTTTTTCAGTACTGTAAAAATTATTCCAAGTAAAGTAAATGGTTTTTCTGTCAGAAGTAAATGTGATATCCGATTCAAAAAATTTATTATTAATTTCGTTTGAAAATTTATTAATTTCCAATAAATCTCCATTTTCAAGAATTACTGCCTTATATAATTCTAGATAAAGCTGCCGATTATTTTTCCGCCTATCTTTTTTAAAAAGTTTATCATCATCATCATTTTTTTTTGATGATGCAAAAAACACGGTATTTTCGTTTAAATATGTAACTCCTAATTCTGCATATTTTGAATTTATGGAGGTATTAAAAACTTCAAAATCTTGTTGTTGTGAAAAAAGAGAAGTTATAAATAAAAGGGAAAATATATGGAGTAGTTGTTTCATATAAAATCTAGGGTTAAAGTATAATTAGTTATATAATTAACTCAAAAATAATAGAAGTATTGTTTTAAATTAGCATTTTAAAGTGAAAATTTTAATTGAGTTACTATAAAGAAACAACGCATAAATACAAATGTTTGTGATAAGATTTAGAATCTATTCATCAATAATTACAAACTCAGTTCTTCTATTCATTTGGTGTTCCGCCTCACTACATTTTGTGTTATTTGTACACTTATTAATTAATTGCATTTCTCCAAATCCTTCACTAGATATTCTGTTTGATGAAATTCCTTTCGATATTATATAGTCTACCGTTGATTTTGCTCTATTTTTGGATAACTTAATATTGTATTCACCACTAGACCGAGAATCAGTATGAGAACCACATTTAATAATAATAGTTGGATTTTTTTCCATGATTCTGACTACTTTATCTAATTCTATTATTGCTATAGAACTTAAATTTGAAGAATTTAAATCAAAATAAATAGGATTCGTTTTAATCATTTTTTGTTCGCGAACCGTGATAAATTCAACTGTTGGTTGTAATAAAATATTTTTGTTTATATTTTTACTGCGAGCTTTTAAAATACCAATTTCATTTATCGTTTCATCATATTTTTCTTTATTTGCAGTTATTGTATAATTTTCATTGCATTTTAGTTCAAAACTATAATTAGTGTTTTTAGCTATAGTTTTAGATTCTTTTATAACTGAATTTAAGTATAAAGAAACAAGCACACTATCAATTTGTTTTTTTGTTTCTTTATCCAAGATAAACCCAGTAATTTGTTTCGTACATTTTTCTTCTTCTTTTGGCTTAAAGGAGTAAATATCTACATTTCCTTTTCCTTTTTTACGATTTGAAGTAAAATATCCAGAATTAGTGTCATTGTTAATTACAAAAGCAAAATCGTCATATTTACTATTAATAGGAGCTTCTAAATTTTCAGCCTTTTGAAAATCACCATCTTTAAATTCACTTTTAAAAACATCTAAACTTCCTTTTCCTTTATGTCCATTTGAAGAAAAGTAAAGAGTCTTCTCTTTGTTTACAAACGGATAAAGTTCATCAAATTCAGTATTAACATTAGCACCTAAATTTTTAGGGGAACCATGACTGCCATTTGAATTTATGGTAGACACATAAATATCAAAATTACCATAGCCGTTTGGCATATCAGAAACAAAATATAACTGTTTCCCATCTTTACTTACCTCAGGGCTTCTAACAGAGTAGTCTTTACTATTAAAAGTGAGCGGTAATATATTTGAAAGTTTAAAATTTTCATCAATTGAAGCTTTGAAAATGTATAATGGTTTCCATTTTGCAGAATCTGTTCTTTTTTGAGTATCGTAAAAATTATTCCAGGTAAAATAGATTGTTTTAAAATCGGGAGTAAATGAGATATCAGATTCAAAAAACTTATTATTTATCTCACTTGAAAATCTAGTAGCTTGAGTGATATCACCAGTTTCACTAATTAATCCGTGATATAGCTCTAAAAAAAGTTGACGATTATTTTTTCGTCTATCTTTCTTGAAAATTTCATCATCTTCAATTTTTTTTGAAGAAGCAAATAACACCGTACTATCACTTAAATAGGTAATGCCTAATTCAGCATACTTAGAATTTACAGAAGTGTTAATTATTTGATAATCAGTTTTTTGAGCGGATATTGAAAGTGTCAATAAGAATAGTAGAATTAATGTAATGTATTTCATTCTTTTTTTAAAATAAAATTACTTTTTAGATAGTTTTTCAAAAACCCAAACAGGTCCAATTAATAAAAATTGTAAATCTTTAAAAAATGAAGGCTTTTTTCCTTCTAATTTATGTCCATAAAATTGCCCTATCCATGCAAATATAAAAATAGTTAATGACAAATAAAACAAAGGCAGAACAGTTGATAAAAAATAATTTCCAACAAGGCATACTATTGAAAATGTTAGCATTCTTACAAATGTTGAAAAAGACAAACGAATATAAAATATAAGTAATATTATTAAAACAGGAGAAGCCCAATTTTCAATAAAAGGATTGCTAATTTTGGTGTAGTTTGAAATTAAAGTAGAAGGTATGCTCATAAGCAAACCAATAATACTAAAAAAAATAGCAGGAACACAAATATAGTGTATAGATTGGTTTGTTTTATGTTGATGACTGATAGCATAATCATCAAACCATTGTTGTAATGTTTTCATAGGTGTTTTTTAGTTCTAATTATCTGATTTTTCTAATTTTTTAAGATAATTTTTTGCTGATCTATTTCCAGAATCTAATGCTAATGATTTTTTATAATTAACAATTGCTTTTAAAGTATCACCACTTTTCATAAAAGCTTCTGCTAAACTATCATAAACATTTGAACTTTTTGGATATAATGCAACATTTATTTCGAAAATATGAATTGCATTTGTATACTCTTTATTTCGTAATTCTGTGTATCCTAATAAATTGAAGTTATTTTCATCTAATGTAGGGTCTAAAGAATCATTTTGTTGAATATTTAAATAACCTTCTAGGGCCTTATTAAATTCTTTATTTTTTAAATATTCACTTGGAATATATTCGTGTTCTTCAAGTTTTACGAAGTTAAAAGTTATTGGTTTGTTTTCTTCTTTTGAAATTAAAACGATATAGTATTTTTGATTTTCAGGATTTGTTAAAAATTGAATTTTTTCATTCATTTCTTTCACAAAAAAAGTAGTTTCATTAACTTTTAATGGCTTAATACTTTTTGCTCCTCGCCATTCCATGAGTAATTCATTTTTATCAAAATAAATTTTGATAATTTCATCGGAATTGTATAAATATCTTCCAGTTGCTTTTTCAATAAATGCTTCGCTATTTGAATCATTTCCACAACTGATAAAGATTGATAATACAACAAATTTTAAAAGGTTTTTTAATTTCATAAGTTAATATTTATTGCTCGTTTAAGATTCATATTATATTCTTTTGAAGAGAGCATTTTTAATTTTTAGCTATATGCTTTATATGCAATGATATGTAAAAATAAAAAAATACTCTAAACCTTTTAATGTTTTATCGATTTTAAATTTTATGCATATAAGTATTTAACCAATTTGCCCATATTTGGGAGTTTGTATTTATTCTTTATTAAATTTTGATAGCGTGTTTATAACATTTTCATTTCATAAGCTGAAAATGACTTTATTTTTTTAATACCATTGATCTTTAATTAATAATTGTGCTTCTTTATGTATTTCTGTTTTTACTATAGCAACTATAATACTAGCGTATAGATAATCAAATTAGTTATTTCATCATCTAGAATGCAAAATTGCATTCTAGATGATGAAATATTACTTGAATGGTTGTTAAATATACAATTAGGAGAATCTATTTTAATATATAAGTTAAATGTATTTTTGTCTTATATAAATTATTGGAGGTTTAATGATTTATATTGAATAGAATATTTGTTTGTATCAATAAAATAAATCTTTTTCGTTAGTGGTTTAATTTATCATTAATGTATTAATTGTTGAAATACACTGTGATGGGTGTTATTTTAAAAAAAAGCATTGATTTTTAAATCAATGCTTTTTTAATATAATATATTTAAAACTATTCTATTTTACATTCATCAACTCAACATCAAAAATTAGCGTTGCGTCTGGAGGAATAACACC
>NZ_CALAEQ010000159.1 GCF_937891065.1 uncultured Lutibacter sp.
AAATTGTTGTGCTCATAATTATTCTTTTATTGTTAAATTTTTATTCTATTTTTAATTCTAAACAAATTTATTCAAAAATAAATTCGATATTATATAATTATTATTGATAGTTTTAATATCTTTATCAAAAATACTTATAACAATGACTATTACACAACTTAAATATGTTTTAGCGGTAGCTGAACATCTAAATTTCACTATAGCATCAGAACATTGCTTTGTTACTCAACCAACACTAAGTATGCAAATTCAGAAGCTTGAAGAAGAATTAGACACTCAAATTTTTAATAGAAAGAAGAAACCCATTCAACTTACTGAAATAGGTAAAAAGATTATTGAACAGGCAAAAATTATTGTAGACGAAAGCAATCGAATCAATGACATTGTAGATCAACAAAAAGGATTTATTGGTGGAGATTTCAGATTAGGAATAATTCCAACTGTAATGCCTACTCTATTGCCAATTTTCTTAAAAACATTTATAAAAAAATACCCAAAAGTAAATTTAAAGATTGAAGAATTAACTACTGAAGAAATTATAAGGAAATTATCTGATGGCCATATTGATGTAGGTATTGCTGCAACACCTTTAGAAAATGAAATGATAAAAGAGCGTGTGCTATATTATGAACCATTTGTTGGGTTTGTACCAACAGAACACCGCTTATATAAAAACACATCAATTGATGTTGACAATTTAAATATTGATGATATTTTATTATTAGAAGATGGTCACTGTTTTAAAGACAGTATTCTTAACTTGTGTAGTACATTTGGACGTAAAAACCAACATTTTCAATTACACAGTGGAAGTTTTGATACATTAATTAAACTATCTAAAGAAGGTTTAGGTATGACGCTGCTACCTTATTTACAAACTTTAGATTTAAATCAAGAAGATAAAATTTATTTGCGAGAATTTAAAGAACCTGTTCCAGCCAGAGAAGTTAGTATTATTTATCATAAATCTCAGCTAAAAATTCAATTAATAGAAGCATTAAAAAATGTTATTGATGGAATTGTAAGAGGCGTAATTGCCTTTAACGATGTAAAAATAATTAGCCCAATACACAAGAAAAAAGGAGCTTAAAAGCTCCTTTTTTTTTAATTTTTAACTAATAATAAACAAGTATGTAAATCTGGTTTATTTATTGTAAACTCTCTTAACCAAAAGTACAATTCTTTAATCTCATAAGGTAATAATCTATTTATTGCTTTTTCTAATTCTTTTTTAAATAAGTCTTTATTGAAACTAACTTTTTCAAGTACGGTTTTTGTGTACTCAAACATTGCTCTTGCCATATTTTAAAAGATTTTAGTTGGTTAAATTAAAAACGTTTAATATCTATTTTTATTACATTAAAAGTACAAAAAATAAATATATAAAATAAATATTTTTAACACTTAATTTGTAAAACTTACAGTTTGTTTATCTTTTCAAGCAAACTATTAGCTATCTCCTCTAATTCTAAAGTTATGTTTTTAAAATGTGCCTTTTTATTTTCAACATTTTTTATGTTTATTTTTTCAACTAAAGAATCAAATGCTAATATTGCTTCATCTATAATAGCATCAGTAGCTTTAGAATCAGTTTTAGGGTTTAATAATTCCCAAGTATAGCACTCTTCAATAATATCTCCTAAAACGTAATTAATATCTTTTTTTAAATTTTTAATGCTTGCCATAATTTCTATTTATTTTTATCGCTGCAAATTTACAAGAAATTGATTAATTATTTCATCAAAATATTAAATATTAACTATTAAATTTCACATAAAATGAATTTACATCCATAATAATCATAATTATTGAGAAATGTTTAAACCCTTTAAAATTTTAAGCGAATTTTCAATGTGTTTTTCTGCATTAAACTGAATATTAAAAAAATACTGTACAATTCCTTTTTGATTCTAAAGTTTAAATGAAGGTAGTTTATCCCCAACTTCTATTTTTTTCCCATAAACTGCAATTAAATCTTAAATTAGAAACAGAACTCCAATTATTCCCAAAATAAAAATGACATATTTTTTCATATTTAATTTTTAACAAATATCCCTAAAAATAATTAGTTAGTTTTGCAATATGAAATGAACAAACTAAATAGTTTCTTCTAATCAAATAATTTATACGAATTTTACTGCCTTTAAAAAAAGATAAGAAATACAAATGAAAACATTTATAGAAAATTTACCAAAAGCAGAATTGCATTTACATATTGAAGGCTCATTTGAGCCAGAATTAATGTTTAAGATTGCAAAAAGAAATAACATTAAAATACCATATAATTCAGTTAAAGAAATTGAAGAAGCTTATAAGTTTGATTGTTTACAAGACTTTTTAGATATTTATTATCAAGGTGCTGGGGTTTTAACAACCGAACAAGATTTTTACGACTTAACTTATAGCTATTTACTAAAATGCGCAACTCAAAATGTGCGTCACACTGAAATTATGTTTGATCCACAAACACATACAGAGCGTGGTATTTCATTTGAAACTGTAATAAACGGAATTTCAAAAGCTTGTGATGATGCTAAAGAAAAATTAAACGTTTCTTCATTATTAATTATGAGTTATTTACGTCATTTAAGTGAAGACGATGCTTTTAAAACATTAAACCAATCACTTCCTTTTAAAAGTAAAATTGCTGCTGTTGGGTTAGATTCTTCCGAAAAAGGGAATCCACCATCAAAATTTAAAAATGTGTATGAAGCTTCTGTTAAAGAAGGTTATATTCCTGTTGCGCATGCCGGTGAAGAAGGATCTGCTGATTATGTTTGGGAAGCAATTGATATTTTAGGAATTAAGCGCATTGACCATGGAAATAATTCACTTCAAGATGAAAAATTAGTTGCTGAAATTATTAAACGTGATATGGCTTTAACCGTTTGCCCATTATCAAACACTGCATTGCAAGTTGTTGATGATTTAAAAAATCATCCGTTGAAAAAAATGATGGATTTAGGTTTAAAAGTGACTATAAATTCTGATGATCCTGCTTATTTTGGTGGACAAGTAAATAAAAATTATATTGAAATTCAAAAGGCTTTAAATTTAACTAAAACTGATCTCTACCAGTTGGCGAAAAATTCATTTCAATATTCATTATTAGATAAAAAGACTAAAGAAGTGCTTATTAAAGAACTTGATAATTATTATAAAAATAATGCTTAATGAAATCTGGAAAACTGTTCTTGATAACATAGCAATCCAACCAACGAATATTAAACTATTTTTAGAAAATTTCAATAATAGATTTAACACTAATAAAGGTTAATTAAACAATAAAACAAATACCAATAAATATCACTTTAAAATTGTAATAAATTATCATTAACTTTCGTTAGTGACTTAATAAAACTAATTAAAATTATGAAAAAGAAAATCATATCTATTCTCATTTTATCTTTCTCCTTAACTACGCTATTTAGCCAAACTAACCAAAAGTTTATTGATACAGGATCTGTAAAAAATCAATTTGATTATCTTATCAATAAATCTTTCAGTTATAAAGAATATAAAAATATAAAACTAAATTGGTTAACTGAATTAGAGGCTAACGTAATAGACTCTTTATCAAAGTCGAAAAATGAAATTCTAAAAAGTTATACAATTATTAATTCTCAGAAAAAAACGATTGACAGTTTAAAAACTTCAATAGTAAATCATGAAAGTAATATCACCAATTTAACCAATGAAAAGCAAAGTATTTCCTTATTAGGAATTGAGTTTGAAAAATCATTTTTTAAAACCTTAATGTTTTCAATAATTGGTATTCTACTAATTTTATTATTCTACTATATTTTTAAATATAAAAGCAGTAATAGCATTACCACTCAAGCCAAACTAGACTTAACAGAACTAGAAGAAGAATTTGAGACTCACAGAAAAAGCGCTTTAGAGCGTGAGCAAAAAGCAATGCGTAAACTACAAGATGAATTAAATAAACAAAAAAAAGAGTAACTTTAATTTTTAATTTAACTAAAAGTGTTTTTTATTATGAAAAAAAATATGGGATCTGTAGACAAAATTATTAGAGTGCTAATTGCAATAGTAATTGCCGTTTTATATTGGCAAGGAATTATAAGTGGTGGCACATTAGCAATTGTATTGCTTGTTTTTGCTGGTGTATTTGTATTAACTAGTTTGGTAGGTTATTGCCCTTTATATCCAATTTTAGGATTAAATACTTGTAAGAAAAAATAATATTTAATAAAAAAGAGGCTTCTGTAAGTCTCTTTTTTATTTACCACAATAAGTTACAAAATTCCTTGGAGTCTCATAAAGCGTCACTGAAAGCTCTAAATTATCATCAATTTTAGCACGTAGTTTATCCCAAATTACTACTGCAATATTTTCAGCTGTTGGATTTAAGGTTTTAAATTCAATTACTTCTTCATTTAAATTTTTATGATCAAATTTTTCTTCTATTTCACTTTCAATTAAAGCTTTTAAAACTTTCATATCCATTACAAAACCAGTTTCGGGGTGAATTTCACCTTTTACTGAAACTACTAATTCATAATTATGTCCGTGGTAATTTGGATTGGCACATTTACCAAAAACCGTTGCATTTCTTGCATCTGTCCAATCAGCATTGTACAATCTGTGAGCTGCATTAAAATGTGCTTTTCTATTAACGGTTACTTTCATTTAAGCTTTGTTTTTACTTATAAAACTATAATACTTTTCAAAAATAATTTTAAACCATTCTGTATAAACTTCAGGATGTTCTAACATATCATTTTTCACTTCTTCAACAGTCATCCATTTAAAACTTTCAACTTCTTCCCTATTAATTATTGGATTATCATTGTAATAACCAATCATAATATGGTCTAATTCGTGCTCAGTTAAACCATTATCAAACGGTGCTTTATAAATAAATGAAGTTACTTCTTCTAACTCACAAACAAAACCCATTTCTTCTTGCAAACGACGCTTACCTGCTTCAATATTACTTTCTCCATTACGTTGGTGACTACAACAAGAATTTGTCCATAATAATGGCGAATGATATTTATCCGCTGCTCTTTGTTGTAACATTAACTCGTTCTTTTCATTAAAAACAAAAACTGAAAATGCTCTATGTAATACTGCTTTTTCATGAGCTTCCATTTTTGGCATTAAACCAATTTGCTCATCTTTTTCATTTACTAAAATAACTTGTTCTTCTATCATTATATTTTGAATTGCAACAAATTTACAATTTTCAATTGAAACTTAATTATTTGAAACACTGAAATAAGTCGATATTTAATCTTTTATTTTTTCAATCTTTAATCTTTAAATCCCTAAATTTGCACCTCAAAATTTGAAGATGAGTTTTTTAAAAGAAATAGAACGCAGACGTACATTTGGAATTATTTCGCACCCCGATGCAGGTAAAACTACTTTAACTGAAAAGTTATTATTATTTGGTGGCGCTATACAAGAAGCTGGTGCTGTAAAAAATAATAAAATTAAGAAAGGTGCAACTTCCGATTTTATGGAAATAGAGCGCCAACGTGGTATTTCTGTAGCTACATCTGTTCTTGCTTTTATTTACAAAGACAAAAAAATAAACATTTTAGATACTCCTGGACATAAAGATTTTGCTGAGGATACTTTTAGAACTTTAACTGCTGTAGATAGTGTTATTGTGGTTATTGATGTTGCAAAAGGTGTTGAAGAGCAAACCGAAAAATTGGTTGAAGTTTGTAGAATGCGCAAAATACCAATGATTGTTTTTATTAATAAAATGGATCGTGAAGGTAAAGATGCTTTTGATTTATTAGATGAAGTTGAGCAAAAATTAGGATTAAGAGTCACTCCTTTAAGTTTCCCCATTGGAATGGGTTATGATTTTAAAGGAATTTATAATATTTACGAAAAAAAGATCAATCTATTTTCTGGTGATAACAAACAAACAGTTTCTGAAGGTGTTGAATTTAAAGATATTTCAACTCCAGAATTAGATAAAATAATTGGAGAAAAACCTGCCAATATTTTACGTGAAGAACTTGAATTGATTTCAGAAGTTTACCCTAAATTTAATAAAAAAGAATATTTAAGTGCTGATTTACAACCCGTATTTTTTGGCTCTGCTTTAAATAACTTTGGAGTAAAAGAATTATTAGAATGTTTTGTTGAAATTGCACCTACCCCACAACCAAAAATGTCTGAAGAGCGTTTGGTAGATTCTAAAGAAGAGCAAATGACTGGTTTTGTTTTTAAAATTCATGCTAATATGGATCCTAATCATAGAAACAGATTGGCTTTTGTTAAAATTGTTTCAGGAACTTTTAAGAGAAATTCACCCTATTTACATGTTCGCCATAATAAAAAATTAAAATTCTCTAGTCCAAATGCTTTTTTTGCTGAAAAGAAAGAAATTGTTGATGAATCATTCCCAGGTGATATTGTTGGGCTTCAAGATACTGGAACATTTAAAATTGGAGATACTTTAACCGAAGGTGAAGTTTTAAACTTTAAAGGCGTACCTAGTTTTTCTCCTGAACATTTTCGTTATGTAAATAACGCTGACCCTCTAAAATCTAAACAATTATTTAAAGGTTTAGATCAATTAATGGATGAAGGTGTTGCACAATTATTTACATTAGATTTAAATGGAAGAAAAATTATTGGTACTGTTGGTGCTTTGCAATATGAAGTTATCCAATACCGTTTAGAACATGAATATGGAGCTAAATGTAGCTATGAAAATTTACCTATGCACAAAGCATGTTGGGTAGAGCCAGAAGACCCTAAAAATAATGAATTTAAAGAATTCAAGCGTGTAAAACAACGCTATTTGGCAACTGACAAACAAGGACAATTGGTGTTTTTAGCAGACTCTGCATTTACAATTCAGATGACACAAAGTAAATACCCAACGGTAAAATTGCATTATACAAGTGAATACAAATAGCTAATATTCAATAATTGTAAACTCTAATTGCAAAGGGTTAATTGCATTAATTAACATAGGAATAAATTCATCTCCTAATATTAAATAAATTTCGGAAAAATTACGAGTTCGCTCTTCTAAACTTTGATTTGGAAATAATTCATTTTGAACTATTTTAATTCTTTCAACAACATCAGAAAGTTTTCGTTTTTGTGCTTTTAGCAATCTTTTTTCTAAATTATGTAATCCGTTTAATTGTTTTTTTTCTTGAGCTTTTACAGCTCCTAAAAAAGAAACATCTGTTTGCCTTGCAAGCTCTTTTAAAGCCATAAATTGTTGCTGTAAATGTTCCTTTTGTTTTGAAAAATTAATTTCAATAGCTGATATTTCTTTTATTTTTTTTGTGACTAACAAATTTTGTTCTAGAAATAATTCTCGTAAAGAAATTTTTAGTTTACAACTCTTAATTACTTGTTTTTCAGAAGCTAACAACACTGAATTTCTTAATAACAATATAGGAAAAGGTATATTTACAACATCAAAATAATTTTTCAATTGAAACCAATATGCCAACTCTCCACCTCCACCAATATAACATAAATTTGGCAAAACTGTTTCTTGAAACAACGGCCTCATAATTACATTTGGACTAAAATTTTCAGGATTATTTGAAACTTCATTTAAAATTTCATCTTCTAAAAAAATAAGATTTGTATTGTTAATTTTATATTTATTATCCTCAAAAACAATACGTTCCCTTAAATTATCTTTTAAATAAAATAAGTTAATCTCTCTTGGGTTAACTTGAATTGGATAATTTTCACCTAAATTCTCAATTGTTTTTGACACTTCTTTGAATGAAGTGTTATTTAGTAATTCATCTTTAATAAAAGGCGCAAATTGTTCTTTTAATTGCACATTATCACCATCAATAATAATTAAGCCGTATGCTCCAAAAAGTTCATTCACCAAGTAGCGAGTTGCATCTTTTAAATTACTATGATCTAAGTAAGACTTTTTAAATAGTTCTTTTAAGTAATTTGCATCATTAGAATTACCAATTTCTTTAGAAAACTCCTTAAAAACCACATCAAAATCTTCAGTTTTCAATCTTCCAACAGCTCCGCTACTATTTCTATTCCAAGTTATCTTTTTATTTTTCAGGTTGAAGAAATTTATTTCCTCAAAATCGTGATCTTCAGTAGCCATCCAATAAACAGGTACAAAATTATTTTTTGGAAATTGTTCTTTTAATACTTTCGTTAAATTGATCGTTGAAATTATCTTATACAAGAAATATAACGGTCCTGTAAAAATATTTAATTGATGCCCTGTTGTAATAGTAAATGTATTATCGCTTGAAAGGGATTCAATATTTTGTAGTGTTTTATCTGAAATTTCAGTATTTTCAAATTGACTTTTTAGAACATCAACTAAAAGATTCCTAGATTGTGATTGGAATGATAGTTCCTTAGTTTCAATTTGTTTTTTAAATCCTTCTAAATCAGGAAAATTTCCATAAAAATCAGATAAATCATCTTTTTTATCTAAATAATCACAAACTATTTTTGAAAAATAACCCGTCTTTTTAAATGGAATATGGTGTACTTTCATCCGTTATTTTTTAGTAATATTTATTTGACAGATGTCATTCATATTGTTATAACATTCATTGTAAATGCAATTTTTAAGTATATTCATTTCTCAAAATTAAACTGTGCGTTGAAATAAAGTATATACATATTCTCTTAAACCTCCAGAAGGTTGAGTATAGGTATAATTAAACGACTTTAGTAACTTAAAATCAGTTCCTAATCGCTCTTGCAACATTTCTTCATTATAATTAACAATATCTAAACCACTACATTTTTTTGCGCCTTCTAAATTAAATTCGGCTAAAATCACAAAACCAGTTGGCTTAATCGCTTGTCTAATCAAATCAAAATATACTTTTTGTTGCTTTTCAGTAGTAAAAAAGTGTAAAACAGCCCTATCATGCCACAAATCAACATTTTTAAGCTTTAATAATTCTGAAGGATTGGTTAAATCATCAGCAATAAACTGAACTTGAGAATGTTTATGCTCCGTTAAATTATTTTTCAATTCAGTTAAAGCAGCCGATGAAATATCATTTACAATAATATTTGTATAGCCCTTATTTAATAAAAGTTCAATTAATGTTGCGGCACCTACACCTGCATTAAAAATTTGTGCATCTTTTGGTAAATTACATGCTGAAATTAATTCCATTGACGGAATTGGATCTTCTTCATACCAACCTAAACCATCAATAGGTGTTTTTTGATAAGCATTATTCCAATGTTTTTCAAAATCGTAATCCGGTAATTCGTTTCCTCCCATTACTATTTAAATAAATTATTGTTAAAAGTAAACAATTTAGGTTGTTTGACGCAATTGTACAAAATATCTAACAAATTTTTAACTCATTCTATAAAACACAAAATTTGTATAATTCTAAGAATCATAGATAAAGCGACACGTTATATATTTAACACAACTGATAACAAGCAAATTATAAAATTTGATTAAAATTTTGTAAATTTAAGTATTCAAAAAGGTAAACGATGAAAAAAATTCTTGTTCCTACTGATTTTTCTATCAACTCAAATACAGCTGTACGTTTTGCAATTCAGCTAGCAAAACAGCAAAAATTTGAATTGACATTCTTTCATTCCTATACTTTTATTAAACCATTTTCATGGAGCGAAGCTACTTTTAAATCACAAAAAAGAATTGAAAAAGAAAAAACACAAAAAAAACTTATTCAATATGTGAAATCTATTTATAAAATTAAGGGTACTGTTCCTGAAAATGTTAAATATGTAATTAAAGAATCTATTTTTACAGATAGCAACATCAGAGAATACGCTTTAAAAAATAATTATAATTTTATTTGTATTAGTGCACGAGGAGCTGGGACTATTCATAAAATATTGGGAACAACAACTTCTAATCTAATTAATTTTTCAAGCGTTCCAATTATAGTAGTACCTAACAATTATAGAACAAAAAAAATAAAAAAGATACTTTACACTTCAGATTTTATAAATACTGAAAGTGAACTAAAAAAAGTAATGACCTTTGCAAAACCATTAGAAGCCAAAGTAAAGTTATTACATTTTAATTTCCCTTTTAACAAAGTAAATAACGAATTTAACATTGCAACATTTATAAATAAATACCCTAAGGGTGCTATTGATTTACATTTGATAGATTGTGACCATTCAGATAATTTAATTTCAAAAATTAATGAGTCTGTATTATTATTTAAGCCCTCAATTTTAGTAATGTTTACCCGTCAAAATAGAAGTTTTTTTGAAAAATTATTTTATAGCAGTAAATCTGAAAATTATTCATTTTATACCAACGTACCTTTATTGGTATTTAATAAAATGAACTAAAAATGGTCCTTTTTAAAGCTTAAATTGTTTAGTGTTATTAAACAATTCTAATCTATTAATTCTTCTTCAGTTTTAGGTAAAATAAGAGAAAATACGACTGATATAATTAGTATACCTAAGATTCCAAACAGAGAATAGATAATTGGTATTTTATACAAATCTACAATTAACATTTTTACTCCAACAAAAACAAGAATTGCAGATAATCCATAACTAAGATAGTGAAAATATTGAGTAATTCCTGCCAAAGCAAAATACAATGCTCTTAAACCTAAAATAGCAAATACATTGGACGTAAAAATAATAAAGGTATCATTTGTTATAGCAAGAATTGCAGGGATTGAATCAACTGCAAAAATTAAATCTGTAAACTCAACCAACAGTAAAACTATAAAGAGCTGAGTTGCAAAAGTTTTTCCTTTAATTTTTACAAAAAATTTATCACCTTGTTCTTCAGTAGTTACAGGCATAAATTTTTTAAATAAACGCACTAAAAGATTTTTTTCAGGTTCTATTTTTTCATCTTTATGAAAAAGCATTTTTATTCCTGTAAATACCAAAAAACCTCCAAATATGTATATAATCCAATGGAATTTAGCAATTAATGCTACACCTGCAAATATAAAAAATGCTCTCATTATAAGTGCTCCAAGAATACCCCAAAACAAAATTTTATGTTGAAATTTAGGGTTCACATTGAAATACGAAAAAATCATAATGAAAACAAATAGATTATCTACACTCAATGATTTTTCAATAACATAACCAGTCAAAAACTCAATGGCCTTTTCTTTGCCCATATAAACATAAATACCGTAATTAAACAGCATTGCTATAGAAATCCAAATTGCACTCCAAATAAGTGCTTCCTTTATTTTTACTATATGAGATTTTCTATGAAAAACACCTAAATCTAACGCTAGCATAATAAATACAAAAGCTAAAAAACCAATCCAAACATGAATTCCAACCACTAACATATAAATTTTATATAACTTAAATTAATAATCATTTTATTCTATTACTTAAAATTTAAACTGGTTCTCCATATAAATCAAACTCTGTTGCTGAAGTAATTCTTATTTCTGCAAACTTACCAACTTGTACATAATGTTTAGTAGCATCAATTAAAACTTCATTATCAACATCCGGTGAATCAAATTCTGTTCTACCAACAAATTGATTTCCATCTTTTCTGTCAATTAAAACTTTAAAGACTTTATCTACTTTTTCTTGATTTAATTCAAAAGAAATCTGACTTTGAATTTCCATAATATCATTCACACGTTGTTGCTTAACGTCTTCAGGAACATTATCTTCTAAATCAGCTGCCGTAGTATTTTCTTCATGTGAATAAGCAAAAGCTCCTAAACGTTCAAAACGCATCTCTTGTACCCAATCTTTTAACTCTTGAAAATTTTCTTCAGTTTCTCCTGGATAACCTACAATAAGTGTAGTTCTAATCGCCATATTAGGAACCGATTTTCTAAACTCAGCAATTAAATTAGTAGTTTTTTCATGAGAAGTTCCTCTTTTCATCGATTTTAAAATCTCATCATTTATGTGCTGTAAAGGAATATCTAAATAATTACAAACTTTAGGTTCATTATGTATTACCTCTAAAACATCTAATGGAAAACCTGTTGGAAACGCATAATGCAAACGAATCCACTCAATTCCATCAATTTTAGCTAGTTCTTTTAGTAAATCAGCTAATGCTCTTCTTTTATAAATATCTAAACCGTAATATGTTAAATCTTGCGCAATTAAAATTAATTCTTTAATTCCTTTCTTTGCTAATTCTGTAGATTCAATCACCAAATTTTCAATTGGAGTTGATACGTGTTTTCCACGCATTAAAGGAATTGCACAAAACGAACAAGGTCTATCACAACCTTCAGCAATTTTTAAATATGCATAATGTGTTGGTGTAGTTGTTAAACGTTCACCAATTAATTCATGCTTATAATCTGCATCTAAAACTTTCAATAAATTTGGCAAATCGTGAGTTCCAAAATATTCATCAACATTTGGAATTTCTTTTTGTAAATCTGGTTTATAACGTTCACTTAAACAACCCGATACATAAACTCTATCAACTTCACCTAATTCCTTTTTGTTTACATAATGCAAAATAGTATTAATGGATTCTTCCTTTGCATCTCCTATAAAACCACATGTATTTATTACAACAATATTTCCATCGTCATTTTCATCTTCATGAACCACATTTTTATTGTTTGCTTTTAGCTGTCCCATTAGTACTTCACTATCGTACACGTTTTTAGAACATCCTAAAGTAACTACATTAATTTTATTCTCTTTCTTCGATTTGGTTCTCATCTTTTATATTTAAGGAGCGCAAAAATACTAATTTTTAGTGGTAAACTAATCTTTTTACGTAACTACTTTGTTAATAGCCTTTTGGTTGTTTACGAACTTTTGTTAATTGTTCAAAAGCATAACCCATTTGTAATAATTTTTGTTCTTGAAATGGTTTTGCTATAAAGGTTAAACTAATTGGCTCACCAGAATCTTCATACCCCATTGGAATTGTTAAACAAGGATATTTTGCCACAGCAGCAAATCCTGCATGGTAATTGTTTATTGATAAAACGGCATCTAAATTAAGTGAATCCATTGGCTTACTAAAAAATATCACACCATTTTCATGCAAGTTTTGTTTAATTTTTTGAAATGACAAAGATGAAGTTGAATCAGCAACAATTCCTTCAAGTAATTGTTGACCATAAGGTGCTCTCTTTAATGAATCTTGAAGATTTAAATTGATAACATCTTCAACAGAAGCTACTAAAATATTCTTATCTGCATATTTCTTAAGATAATTAGGTAAATCATATTTCATATCAATGTTTAATAACGTAATAAAACCTTCCAATTTCAGTTTAGGAGGATCAAATTCTATAATTTCAGCACCAGCTCTTTTAATTTTAGCAATGGTTTTTAAATAAATTGAATCTGCTAATAATTGTTTAATTACACCAAACCTCTTTCCTTTAAGAGTTGATTTTGTTAAATTTTTTAAATAATCAATATTCTTATCCGTATTCTTTGTTGTATTATCCTCGGAATCCTCTCCTATCATGGCTGCTAAAAAAATAGCATTATCAATCACACTTTTAGTCATAGGACCTGGTGTGTCCAAAGTACTTGAAATAGGTACAATTCCTGTTCTACTCAATAACCCAATTGTTGGTTTCAATCCAACTACAGAATTCTTACTTGAAGGTGATAAAATTGAACCAGAAGTTTCAGTTCCTACTGCTGCTACTGCAAAATTAGCTGCAACACTAACTCCACTTCCTGCACTTGAACCACCAGTTTCAAATATTTTTCTTCCGTATGGATTTAATGTTTGTCCACCAACAGCACTATAACCAACTGGGCAACCACTACAAAAGAAGTAAGCCCACTCGCTTAAATTAGCTTTCCCTAAAATAAGTGCTCCTTTCTCTTTCAATTTCTGCACTATAAAAGCATCTTCTGTATTAATATTTCCTTGCAATGCAAACGCACCAGCCGTAGTTGGCATTCCAACGGTATTAATATTATCTTTTAAAAGTATTGGCAAACCATAAAGTGAATATGAAGTATCATAAGGTCTATTTTTATCTTTTTCTCGTGCCTCGCTAATTATAGTTGGATTTAATGAAATTATAGTATGCAAAGCCAATTGATTGTTACTTTCATACTTTCTAATTCTATACAAATAAAACAATACAATCTTTTCATATGATAAAATTCCATTTTCAACAGATTCTTGTATTGATGGAATATCTTTTTCAATAATATATGGTTCTAGATTAAAATAATCTTTTTCTGAGAAATAAGCTAAATCCTCTTCGAATGGCTTAAAGACTTCATTCATATCTAGATATTTAGATTGAATGAGTTTTAATTGCATTCTCTTAATTTTATGATTTTGCTGTTCAGCAATTTCTGAAGTTTCATCATAAGTTGTAAAAACAACCGGTAATTCTTTCTTATTGCAAGAAATTACTATTAAAATGATTCCTAAAATAAATACTATTTTTTTCATTATTAAAAATTTTAAACTAAGGTATAAAATATAATACAAAAGACCTCTTAATGTTTACTACATCAAGAGGTCTTCCTATTTTGTTGATTATATATTTTTCTATTTAAAAAAGCTATCTACAAATTCAATTTTATTAAAAACTTGTAAATCGTCAATTCCTTCACCAACACCAATGTATTTAACCGGTATTTGGAATTGATCTGAAATACCAATTACCACTCCACCTTTTGCTGTACCATCTAATTTAGTGATTGCCAAAGAAGTAACTTCAGTTGCTAATGTAAATTGTGTTGCTTGCTCAAAAGCATTTTGACCAGTTGATCCATCTAAAACTAATAATACTTCATGTGGTGCATCTTCAACTACCTTTTGCATTACACGCTTTATTTTGGTTAATTCATTCATTAAATTAACCTTATTATGAAGCCTTCCTGCTGTATCAATAATAACTACATCAGCATTTTGAGAAACTGCAGATTTTAAAGTGTCAAATGCAACAGATGCTGGATCACTCCCCATTTCTTGTCTAACCAATGAAACTCCAACTCTATCTGCCCAAATCTGCAATTGATCAATGGCAGCAGCTCTAAATGTATCAGCTGCACCAAGTACTACTTTTTTCCCTGACCTTTTAAATTGTGACGCTAGTTTACCAATAGTAGTAGTTTTTCCAACTCCATTAACACCAACCACCATAATTACGTAAGGTTTTTTATTTAATGGAATACTAAAATCGGTTTCATTACCCACATTTGTTTCTGCCAATAAACCAGCAATTTCTTCACGAAGAATTTTATTTAACTCATCGGTTCCTAAATATTTATCTTCAGAAACTCTTGCTTCAATTCTCTCAATAATTTTAAGCGTTGTTTTTACACCAACATCAGAAGAAATCAATATCTCTTCTAGGTTGTCTAACACATCGTCATCTACCTTTGTTTTACCAGCAACTGCTTTAGATAATTTAGAAAAAAATGAAGTTTTACTTTTTTCCAAACCTTTATCTAAAGTTTCTTTTTTTTCTTTCGAAAATATTTTTTTAAATAAACTCATTTTGTAAAAATTTACAATGTAAATATAAAAAGAAAAAGCTACTCTCATTTATGAAAGTAGCTTTTATATATATTTATGAACAAGTATTATTTCTTGCTCAAAAAATCTTTTACGTTTGCAGGATCCATAATAGCTTCAGCAAAAGTATAAGCTCCAGATTTTGGAGATTTTACCATTTTAATAGCTTTAGTTAATCTTTTTGATCCAGTCTGTAATGATGCTACTGATTTCTTTGCCATGATCCTATATTATTTAATTTCTTTATGAACAGTCATTTTCTTCAAGATAGGGTTGAATTTTTTAATTTCCATTCTATCAGGAGTATTTTTTTTATTCTTCGTAGTAATATATCTAGAAGTACCTGGTAAACCTGTACCTTTATGCTCTGTGCATTCTAAAATTACTTGGATTCTATTTCCTTTAGTCTTTGCCATTTCGTACTATAATTATTTTTTTAAGAAACCTTTTTCTCTTGCGTCTTTTATAACAGCTGAAATTCCTAATTTATTAATATTCTTTAAAGCTGACGCAGCTACTTTTAACGTTAGCCATTTATCTTCTTCAGGAATATAAAAACGTTTTTTAATTAAATTAACGTCAAATTTTCTTTTAGTTCTATTTAATGCGTGAGAAACATTATTCCCAACCATTGCTTTTTTTCCAGTAAGTTCACAAACTCTTGACATATCTCTTGTACCTTTTTAGTATATTCTCAAAACGAGATGCAAAATTAAAATTTTAAAACAATATACACAAACTTATTTTACTTGTTTTTTAAAATTTCTTTTCTTAGCAATTCTAATGCTTTATTAGATGCCCTTTCAATTACTTTCTCACGAGGCTTCCCAAAGAAAAATTCTTCCGAAAAAATGGTGGTTGGAGTTGCAATTGCAATAAAGACCGTACCAACTGTTTTGTCTGTCTTATCTGCCGTAGGCCCTGCATTTCCAGTAGTTGCTATTGCATAAGTTGTATTGAATTTTTGCTGAATTCCCTTTGCCATAGCTTCAGCAACTTGTGCGCTTACTACTGAATATTTTGTTATTAATTCTTCATCAACATTTAATTCTTGTATTTTTATTGATGGGTGATATGCAACAATTGAACCTACAAAATAACTTGAAGAACCTGCTATTGAAGTAATTTTTTTAGCAATTGAACCTCCAGTACAACTTTCAGCAGTTGCTAATGTCTGTTTTTTATCAGTTAACAATTTACCTAAAACAGCTTCAATTGTTTCATTTTCCTCAAAACCAACAATAATATCTGGAATTAACTTAAACAACTTATCAACTTCATTATTGATCTCTTCCTTTAGTAATTGTTCATCTATTCCTTTAGCTGTTAATCGTAAACGTAGTTTTCCGTATGATGGTAAATAAGCCAATTTTATATAAGTGGGTAAATTATCTTCCCAATGCTCAATCCGTTCGGCAACCATACTTTCACCCATTCCATAAGTTAATATTGTTTTATGAAATATATAGGGCAATTTAAATGCAGCTGTTAATTTAGGTAATACACTATTTTGCATTAACCCTTTCATTTCATTTGGAACTCCAGGCAATGACACCACGATTTTAGCATTGTTTTCAAACCACATTCCAGGAGCAGTTCCTAATTCGTTTTTTAAAGGAATACATTTAGATGGAACCAATGCTTGATGTTTATTGACTTCCGTAAAGGGATATTTCATTTTTGCAAACATTTCTTTAATCTGCTCAACAATTTCTTCATTCAAAATCAAGGTATCATTAAAATATTCTACCAAAGCCAATTTTGTTATATCATCTTTTGTTGGCCCTAACCCACCTGTAACAATAACAATATCACAATTAAGTTGCGCTTCTTTTACAGCCTTTAAAATATGTTGTTTATCATCTTGAATAGAAGTAATCTGATATACTGAAATTCCAATTGTATTTAACTGTTCTGCAATCCATTTAGAATTTGAATCTAATATTTGTCCAATTAAAATTTCTTCTCCTATTGTGATTATTTCTGCTTGCATCTTATCATCAAAAATTAAAAAGTAAAAATATAACGTTTTTTTTAATAAGATTTAGTTTAACAGTAATTTATAACGTTAAAATTCATAAATTTTGAGAGATAAACACCACAATTAATTAACTTTAATAGAATAATTTCATTCCCTCATAAAGAAGCTATAATTGTACTAAAAAAAGTAATTCTTAATTTATTTACATTTATACTTAATAATATCAGAAAAACACTAATTTAAAAGCAACCTTTGATATAAAATTGCATCTATCTAATAGGAAGAATTATAAAAACCCTACTGCTATGTTAACTACTAATGAATTAAGCGACAACGAATTACTTGAAAAAGTTGAAAACTGTACTTTAAGTGCAGAATTGTTCAACCATGAAACACAATTAAGATTGTCATGGATTTTAATAAACAAATATGGTTTAAAAATTGCTACCCTGAAAAATTGTAAAATAAAAGAACAATTTTTTATCAAAGTTTTAAATAGCGATAAATTTAATCTTCCGTTAACAAAATCTTACACTGAAATTTTACATTATTTTATGCAAAAATCAGCTACTAAAAATTTTGATAAATTACTGAGAGAATTTCCTAGATTAAAATATGACTTTAAAAAACTTGTAAATACACATTACGGCTTTGAAATTTTAAAACAACATAGACACAAAGAAATTAAACCTTTAGAAACTATTTTGTTTACGTTTTAATATTTATTTAATTTTTATTGAAAACATTTCTTGTTCTTTGATTGCCCCAACAAGAATATCATTTTCAACCACTCTACCAACACCCGCAGGAGTTCCAGTAAAAATAATGTCGCCTTTTTTTAATGTGAAAAATTGAGAAACATAAGCAATAAGTTCATCTATTTTCCAAAGCATTGCATTTGTATTTCCTTCTTGTACTAACATATCATTTTTATGAAGCGAAAACTTTAAGTTGGTTAAATCTTCCAAATTTTCTTTTGGTATAAATTCACCAATAACAGCACTTCCATCAAAAGCTTTGGCTTTTTCCCAAGGCAAACCTTTCTCTTTACATTTATCTTGTATATCACGCGCAGTAAAATCGATTCCTAAACCAATTTCATCGTAATATTTATTGGCAAATTTTTCATCAATATATTTTCCAACTTTATTTATTTTTACTAATATTTCAACTTCATAATGAATATCATTAGAAAAAGGCGGAATAAAAAAAGGCTGATTTTTAGCCAAAATTGAAGAATCTGGTTTTAAAAATATTACCGGATTTTCTGGTTTTTCATTTGCTAATTCTTCAATGTGCTTTGCGTAATTACGTCCAATGCAAATTATTTTCATAAATTTCTTTATTAATTGTCAATTATTTATGGAATCCATTTTTTCTCAAAATTAGGTGCACGCTTTTCCAAAAAGGCATTTCTTCCTTCTTTTGCTTCATCTGTCATATAAGCCAAACGCGTTGCTTCACCTGCAAAAACCTGTTGCCCTACCATACCATCATCAGTTAAATTCATAGCAAATTTCAGCATTCTAATTGAAGTTGGAGATTTTGCCAATATTTCCTGAGCCCATTCATAAGCTGTATTTTCTAATTCATCGTGAGGAATTACTGCATTTACCATTCCCATTTCATAAGCTTCTTGAGCTGAATAATTTCTTCCTAAGAAAAATATTTCGCGAGCCTTTTTTTGACCAACCATTTTTGCCAAATATGCAGAACCGTAACCTCCATCAAAACTTGTAACATCGGCATCAGTTTGTTTAAAAATTGCATGCTCTTTACTTGCTAAAGATAAATCACAAACTACATGCAAACTATGTCCGCCACCAACAGCCCAACCTGGAACCACAGCAATTACTGGTTTTGGCATAAAACGAATTAAACGTTGAACTTCCAATATATTTAAACGATGATAGCCATCTTCACCTACATAACCTTGATGACCTCGTGCTTTTTGATCTCCACCACTACAAAACGAATAAACCCCATCTTTAGTTGAAGGTCCTTCAGCAGAAAGTAACACAACACCTATTGAAGTATCTTCTTGAGCATCATAAAAAGCATCATACAATTCTTTCGTAGTTTTTGGTCTGAAAGCATTTCTAACGTCAGGCCTATTAAAAGCTATACGAGCAACTCCATTACATTTTTTATAGGTGATATCTTCAAATTCTTTTACCGTTACCCAATTTATTTCTTTCATTTTTGATAAATTTATGCGTAAAAATAAATTATTTTAATGGTTTAAAAAATTAATAATTTAAAAGATTATGAATGTTATTTTTTAAAATGAAAAGAATTACCTTAGTAAATAAAATTGTAATTTTGCCATATATTTAGCGACGAAGCTTACTATACATCGATTTAAAATATTACAGATGAAAATAATTCCTTCAAATTATACTAAAACTACAGATTTACCTTTAAAGCAAAAAATTAGTTTTGAAGCTATATTTGAATATCTTGAAGAAACAGCAAAAGACAAAAATAATTATTTACACTCTTCCGCTACTCAACTATTAGAAGAATATAAAGATCTTACCATATTAAGAGAAGGTTTTGAAGATTTTAGCTACTTAGATATATACCGAAAAGAAATTGGTAAATTATTAGATATTTTATTCCCTGATCTATTACAAAGCAATGAAATAAAGGCAGCAAGCATACCTTTTGAGTTTACAACTTTTAAACTTTCAAAACGGTTTCAACAAATACTGGATGATGCTGGAGATGACTTTGAATTAAAATTGCGCAATTTTGAAGAATCTAACATTTATATACTTGCTTGTACATTTATATTAGCATACCACTATAATGTGAAGATAGATTTTGGAAGACCATTTTTTTATGATATACCAAACCTAAAAACGGGTATCACTAAACATTACAGAACATTATTTAATGGTGATTTTTTTAAAGTAAAACCTTTAAAAGACACAAAACTTATTACAGATGAAGATGTAAAAATCTTATTAGATAACTTTAATAATATTGATGTTTGGAGAGAGAAATTCCCACCTAACAGCTATGAATTTAAAGGGTTTGGTATTGTGAATTTATTTGATGTAACTTCAGATCAATCATTATCTAATCTTAGAGAAAACCTACTTAAAAAAGATCAACATGGTTTTTCTGAATTAGAAAATAGCATCTCTAATTTATATAGTTCAAACACTATAAAAATTGGATTTTCCACTTATAATTCAAATAATGATGGATTACAATTTAAAAACTATAAAAAAGAGCAAAGTTTTATTCAATTAGATGATTGCTCAACCAAAGAATGTAAGGATTTTTTCTGTGGAGGAATTATTAATAAAGTTTTTAAAAATAATGAACTATTAGCAATTTCAGATATTGAAAAATATGGTAGAAATACTGACTACAATGGATTTTACAAAGTTTTAAAAAGTCAAAATATATTAAGTGTAATTTTAGTTCCATTACAATTAAAAGAAGGTTTATTGGGTGTTTTAGAATTAGTTTCAACAAAAAAATATGAACTAAACTCTATAAATGCCTACAAACTTGAAGATGTTGTTCCTGTATTTAAAATTGCAGTTAAACGATATATGGAAGAGTTTGAAAACTCTCTAGAATCTGTTATTCAAGAAAATTACACTTCTTTACACCCTACTGTTAAGTGGAAATTTTATGAACAAGCTGAAAATTATCTTTTTAACTTAAAGGCTGGGAATAAAACTTCAACAAATTTAAAAAGTATCGTTTTTGAAAATGTTATTCCTTTATATGGTCAAAGTGATATTAAAGGTTCTTCAACCGCTAGAAATAATGCAATTCAGGCAGATTTAATTAAACAACTTAAACTTGCTTCAATTGTAATTGAAAGAGCAGCTGCTTTATTTAATCTTCCAATTTATAGTGACTTATTATTTAGAATTGAGGAATGCTTAGTTAACATAAAAAAAGGGCTAAACTCTGGAGATGAAGTATCTCTAACTGATTTCTTAAAAAAAGAAATTTACCCTGTATTTAACCATTTAAAAACTTTAGATAAAAGTTTAAAAGAAGAAGTAGATAATTACACGAAACAAATTGACCCACAACTTCAAGTTGTTTATGATAAGAGGAAAAAATATGAGGAAAGTGTCACTATTTTAAATGATGAACTTGCTAAATTTATCGATAGTAAACAGGTAGAAGCTCAAAAAATGTTTCCACATTATTTTGAGCGTTACAAAACAGATGGTATAGACTATAACATGTACATTGGACAGTCTTTAGTACAAAACTCCGTTTATAATGAAATGTATTTGCACAACCTTAGGCTTTGGCAATTACAATTAATGTGTGAAGTAGAAAATATTGCTCATAACTTAAAAGATTCCTTAGAGCATCCTTTAGAAATAGCATCGCTAATATTAGTACATAGTACTCCTTTAGCTATTAAATTTAGAATGGATGAAAAGAAATTTGATGTTGATGGCGCTTATAATATTAGGTATGAAATTATTAAAAAACGTATTGATAAAGCTCTTATAAAAAACACTACTGAAAGGTTAACTCAACCGGGGAAAATAGCCATTGTTTACAGTCAAAAAAGTGATGCTGATGAATATATAAAATACATTAAACATCTTCAATCAAAAAAACAATTACTACCTACCATTGAAAATGTTGAATTAAAAGATTTACAAGGTGTATTTGGGTTAAAAGCACTAAGAGTTTCCGTTAATTATAATAACACTTCAGAAGATACAATAACACTTAATGATTTAATGAATGTTATAAAAGATGAAACTTTAAATTAATTTACAATTTCTTAAAATTAAGAGTTTTTCATTAGTTGGAAAGCTATAATAAAAGTAATTACAGAAGCAATAATTCCTATCATAAAAATATTATAAGCTATTCTTAACAACCTGTATTTTTTATCAAGTACAATACCTAAAAAATACAAATCTTTCATTAAAGATTTGTATAAATAATCTCTGTCGTTCATCAATTCCGTCATTCCAACTTGAAAATCCTCTAAAGGCATTTTATGGAAATTTCCAAAAAATAATAAATTCACTTTTCTATCTTCAACATCTTTTTTTGTAAAAGTACCAGAGGTTACTTTTGGACGGGTTGATAATATTGAAAATATCATGGTTACAACCGAAACAAATAAAAATAACATAGTAGGATAAATAAGATAATAATTATCTGCTTTATCCAATTTAGGAAACAATGTAGACAGTGCTATTGAAAGAATAATTGCACTAACAGAAAGCAAAATATTTGCTTTTGTATCTGCAATATCACTTAATTTAATATGATTTTTAAGCGTTACCCGAAACAGTGTTTCTATTCCTCTTTCTGGTCGTTCAATTTTATCTTTTTTAAGTTTTAATAACTCTTTTTTAGAGTTGGATTTAATATTTGAATCTTCACTTTTAGCAATCGTTTTTTTCAAATCTTTTTTAACCTTTAACCAATTCGCAGTTTTATTTGAATTTAGTTTGTTAAAAGCATAATTTGTAAAATACTTGTGGTTACTTAAAAATTGTTCATTTTCAGTAAACCATTCAATATCAGTTAAATGCTTATTACATAACAATTCCCATTCTGATCGAAGTAAATTTGCCTTTTCAAAAAAAGTATCAGTTCCTAAATGGTACAAATCGGCATCACAAATAATTTCTTCTAATTTGTTCTTTGGATTTTGAGGCATTTTGGTTGCATCAATACAGCTTAATACTTTATTTATTTTTTCTTCAGAAAAATTAATAGCCTCCAAATAATCCTTGGCAATTTTTTTACTTTTTTCTTCATGCTTTTCAAAAGAATTAATAAATCCTGTATCATGAAACCAAGCAGTTATTAACAAAATTTCTAAATCTTCTTCTGTAACATTTTCGGCCAATGCAATTTCATTTACAGCATTTACAACATTTACGGTATGATTAAAATTATGATAAACTACCTGCGATGAAAGTTGGTTTTTAGTTAATTGAAAAACATAACTTTTTATTTCCTTAAAAAAATCGGATTCTAACATGTCAAAATATTAAGTATTCCCCAAAAATACATAAAATTATGTACTTTTAGACTTTCAAAATTAGGATATAAATGCAAACGTATTTTAAACATCTATTATATTTTTTAACTATTAGTTTTCTAGTATCGAGCTGCGCTACTTATAATGCTCAGTATACAAACGATAATTGGAAAACTGAAATTGATACATTAACAGATGATTCTGAAATTGAGCACTCATTTTATTTTATTGGTGATGCCGGTAATGCTGCCTTAAATAAAGATTTATTACATTTTAATTTATTAAAAGAAGAATTAGTTACTGCTTCCAAAAAATCGACTGTTTTATTTTTGGGTGATAACATTTATGAAAAAGGATTACCAAAAAAAGAAGATTCAGAGCGTGATTTAGCTGAACATCGATTAAATGCACAATTAAAATTGGTTGAAAACTATAAAGGGCAAACCATTTTTATTCCTGGTAACCATGATTATTACAGCAACGGAATTGAAGGTCTTGCACGTCAAGAAAAATATATTACTAAAAAACTTCAAAATAAAAATACTTTTTTACCCAAAAATGGTTGTGCCATTGAAAAAGTGAATATTTCAGAAAATATTGTTTTAATTATTATTGATTCACAATGGTATTTAGAAAACTGGGATAACAACCCAACTATGAATGATGATTGTGAAATTAAAACACGAAAACATTTTTTTAGTGAATTTGAAAGTCTAATCAAAAAAAATGAAGATAAAACAACGCTAGTTGCAATTCACCATCCAATGTTTAGTAATGGCTCCCATAATGGGCAATACTCGCTTAAACAACAACTATACCCAATAAACAATAAAATTCCTTTACCATTATTGGGCTCTCTAGCCAATTTATTACGAAAAACAAGTGGTGCTTCACCACAGGACATGATGAATCCTTTATATAGAGAACTTAAAAATAGATTGGTTACGCTATCTCAAAAAAATAAAAATATTATTTTTGTTTCTGGTCATGACCATAATTTGCAATACATTTTTAAAGATAATATTCCACAAATAATTAGTGGTTCTGGCTCAAAAACTTCGGCTACAAGAAATATAAATGGTGGCCATTTTTCATTTGGAGGTTTAGGATATGCAAAATTAACAGTATACAAAAATGGCTCTTCCTGGGTTGATTATTATACTGAAGAAGAGGGGAAACAAAAACTACTTTTTAAAACTGAAATTAAACCAGCAGACATAAGTAAACACAAAATTAATTTCTCATCAAATTTCCCTAAAGTTGTTTCTGCTTCAATTTATGAAGAAAAAGAGGTTTCAAAGGGGGAATTTTATAAAAGCTTATGGGGCAAACACTATAGAAAGTATTACGGTACAAAAATTTTAGCACCAACAGTTCTTTTAGATACTTTATTTGGTGGGTTAACACCTGTTAGAAAAGGTGGAGGAAACCAATCCCGTTCTCTTCGATTAGAAGATAAAAACGGAAAAGAATATGTTATGAGGGCTTTACGTAAAAGTGCTACTCAATATTTACAAGCTGTTGCTTTTAAAAACCAATATATTGAAGGGCAATTTGACAATACACTTACTGAAAATTTATTGTTAGATATTTATACAACCGCACATCCTTATGCACCATTTACAATTGGGAAATTAGCTGATGCCGCTAACATTTATCACACAAACCCTACATTGTATTACATTCCAAAACAAAATGCGTTACTTGACTTTAATACTGATTATGGAGATGAATTATATATGATAGAAGAACGTGCAGCATCAGGCCATGGTAATTTAGAAAGTTTTGGATATTCAAACAAGTTGATTAGTACTTCAGATTTATTAAAAAACTTACGAAAATCTGATGATAATTCTCTAGATGAAGAAAGCTATATAAGAGCCCGTTTGTTTGATATGCTAATTGGTGATTGGGATAGACACGAAGACCAATGGCGCTGGGCTGAATTTAAAGATGGTGAAAAAACTATTTATAAACCTGTTCCAAGAGACAGAGATCAGGCATTTTCAAAATACGATGGGTTTATTTTAGGCTTTTTAACACGTGCAATTCCAACATTAAAATTAATGCAAGTGTATGATGATGAAATGAGAAGTGTTAAGTGGTTTAATTTAGAGCCTTACCCATTAGACAAAGCTCTTATTAATATATCAACATATAAAAATTGGAAAGAACAAGTACAATATCTTCAAGATAATATTACTGATGAAGATATTGAAAACGCTTTTAATGAAATGCCTGATGAAGTAAAAGATAAAACTATTTCGGATATTAAATTAAAATTAAAAGGTCGCCTTAAAAACTTACAAAAAATTGCTAAAGTATATCAGCAGCATTTATCAAAATATGCTGTTATAAAAGGAACTGATAAAGATAATTGGTTTGATATTGAGCGATTACAAGGTGGAAAAACTTTAATAAAAGTTTTCAATATTAAAAATGGTGAAAAAGGAAGCCAAATATTTGAGAATAGCTATTCTAAAAACGAAACCAAAGAAATATGGGTGTATGGCTTAGATGATAAAGATGTTTTTAATGTAACTGGTGTAAAAAATATTATAATTCCTATACGTATTATTGGAGGACAAAACAATGATACATATAATATTGAGAATGGAAAAAAAGTTACCTTGTACGATTATAAAACAAAAAAAAATACTTTCAAAACCACCAAAGGCAAACAAAAACTATTTAATAATTATGATGCAAACTCATACAATTATAAAAAATTGAAGTACAGCCAAAATCAATTAATCCCAGCAATAGGATCTAATCCAGATGATGGATTTAAAATTGGAATTAATAATGTTTTTACGATATATGGTTTTGAAAGGAATCCATTTACGCAGCAACACACTTTAAATGCAGCTTACTTTTTTGCAAACAAAGGTTTTGATTTAAAATACAATGCTGAATTTGCTTCTATTTTTAATAATTGGAATTTTTTAATAGAAACTGAATATACAAGCCCTAATTATACTATAAATTATTTTGGACAAGGTAATGAAACTATAAATTATGAAGACGAATTTGATGAAGATTATAATAGAGTTCGTTTAAGTACGTATGCTGCAGACCCATCATTAATATGGAACGGACGCATGGGAGCAAAATTTAAAATTGGTGGAATATTTGAGAGTATTGAAGTTGAAAAAACAGCAAATAGATATATTAATACTATTAATTACATATTAGATAAAAGGAAAACATATATAGGAGCTAAAACTTCGTATTCATATGATAACTATGATACTAAAGCATTTCCTACAACTGGAATGAGTTTTTCAATTGAAACTGGTTGGAAAAGTAATATTGATAATCAAAAAGAAAATCACGCCTACATTGTACCATCGTTAAGTATTAATCACAAAATTACATCAAACGGAAAAATTGTTTTTGCAACAAAATTTAAAAGTAATATAATAATTGGTGATAATTTTGAGTTCTATAATGCAGCAAGCATTGGTGGTTATGACGGGTTACGAGGATATAGAAATCAACGTTTTTCTGGTAACAAATCATTTTACCAAAACACTGATATACGCTTTAACTTAAAAAAAGTTAAAACCAACTTATTACCTCTTCAAATAGGTTTATTTGGAGGTTTTGATTACGGAAGAATTTGGTTAGAAAATGAAAATTCAAAAGATTGGAAAACATCGTACGGTGCTGGATTTTGGTTAGTAGGTGCCGAAATGATTAATTTAAACTTATCCGTATTTAATGCCAAAGATGGCCCTTATGTTAGGTTTGGTTTAGGTTTTGGATTTTAATAAAAATATTTAAAAAAATAAGACATGAAACACTTTCACATTTTAATGTTCACGTTACTAATTTCAACTTGTATGTTTTCTCAAAACATACAAGTAAAAAAGTTTAACTCAACGGAACTAAACAATGAACGTTTTTTAAAAATATACATCCCGCCAAGCTATGAAACAGATGCTACAAAAATGTATCCGCTAACTATAGTGCTCGATTCTGAATATTTATTTGATGTATATGTAGGAAACGCGATACTCTTTGCTAATAATGAAGAAGCACCTGAACAAATTATTGTAGGTATTAACCAAAACTATAGAAATGAACGTTACGAAGATTGTTCATATTTAGAAGAAAATAGTTACCCTACACAGCAAGGTGAAAAATTTTATAGATTTATTAGAAGTGAATTATTTCAATATTTTGAAGAAAATTATAGAATCTCACCTTTTAAAAGTATTGTTGGTAATACATTAACCGCAAACTTCACAAATTACTTTTTAGTTGAAGATTACCCAGCTTTTAATGCATTCATTAACATAAATCCATATTATGCATTGGATATGCCAACAATGCTTCAAACTAAAATAACGTCTTTAAATGGTGAAAATATTTATTATTATTTAAGCAATACTAAATACAATTTAGACAAATGGAAAAACTCCATAAATACAGTAAACACTTTATTAAGTACAATCAATAATCCAAAACTTAAATACAAATTTGATTCTTTTGATAATAGCTCTAAAACAGCATCTATTGGACAAGCAATTCCAAGTGCGTTGGCTTTTATTTTTGAAATGTATTCAGCTATTTCAAAAGAAGAATTTGATACAAATATTAAGCATTTATCACCACCTGATGCAATTGCTTATTTAGAAAATAAATATGTAGAAATTGAATACTTGTTTGGTAGCAATTTAAAAATTAGAGAACAAGATATTTTTGCTATTGAATCAATCATTTTAGATAAAGAAAATGGAGATTATTTACTGAATTTTGGTGAAATGATTAATAAATTATATAAAGAATCTCCAATTGGAGATTATTATATTGGCCGTTTTTATGAAACAGGAAACAAACTAAAATTAGCATTAAGATATTATAAAAATGGTTATATGAAATTACCAGAAGGCGATCCAAATGCTGATGGATATTACGAAAATATTGAAAGAGTTCTAAATAAAAGAGATGGAACTTATATTGATCCAACAATTGAAAATTAAATAAACAATGAAAAAAACAATACTATCAATCGCTTTTTTTGCGATTGCAATTTCACTCTTCGCACAAGAAGATAGCTTTGTAAAAGTTAACATTCCAAACGATGAAAAATACAATTTTACACCTATTATTGATATTGAAGCATCAGCTGTTAAAAGTCAAGGAAATACAGGAACATGCTGGAGTTTTTCAGCTTCATCATTTTTAGAATCGGAAATTTATAGAAATTCTGGTGAATTGATTGATATTTCTGAAATGTATACTGTACGAAACACTTATACTGCTAAAGCCTGGAATTATGTAATGCGTCAAGGAAAAATTCAATTTAGTGAAGGTGGTTTGGCACATGATGTTATGAATTCTATTCAAAAAAACGGATTGGTTCCTGATAGCGCCTATTCTGGGTTGCAAGGTGAAGCTACAAAACACAATCACGCACAAATTGTACCTGAACTTCAAAAAGTATTAGATGCTTATATTAAAAATGATAAAAAATCTGAGTACCCAAACTGGAGAATTGCTGTAGATTCAATTTTAGATGTGCATTTAGGAAAAGTATCAGAAAATTTTATGTACAATGATACTTTTTACACACCAACATCATTTTTAGAAATGACCAAAGTAAATGCTTCAGATTATATTACACTAACGTCATTTATTCATCAACCATATTACACTAAATTTGTTTTAAACATTCCTGATAATTTTTCAAATGGAACTTTTTACAATATTAAATTAGAACAATTAGTTTCTGAAGTTGATAATGCCCTAAAAAAAGGCTATTCGTTAGCATTAGATTGTGATGTTTCTGAAAAAACATTTTCACAAAAATTTGGTGTTGCCATCATTCCTAAAAATGTGGATAATAATGAAAAATCATTAACCTATATTGTTGAAGAAAATGACATTACACCAGAATTAAGGCAACAAGAATTTGAAAATTACAATACTACAGACGACCATTTAATGCATATTGTAGGTTTAGTTAAAGACCAAAACGACACTGAATATTATAAAGTAAAGAATTCATGGGGAAGTACTGGTGATCGTATTGGTAATAGAGGATACGTATATATGAGTAAAGCTTTTTTTAAACTTAAAACCATTTCGGTTATGGTACATAAAGATGTATTAACTGAGGAATTAAAACAGGAATTTAAGATTTAAGCTTAAAAGAAATAGGGTTTAATTTTAAAATTAAACCCTATTTCTTTTACTTTTTAGACTTCCTTATTTTTATCATAAGGAATACTATTTAATATATGATTAATAGCAACTACCCTAGCTGATGTTTTTTTATTTGCTCTAATAATTTTCCATGGGATATTTCCTTCCTTTGTTTTTTCAAACATTTTATTTTTATATTCTGTATAAACATTCCATAATTCTTGAGCTTTTTCATCAACTGCAGTCATTTTCCATTGTTTCAATGGATTGCTTTTAATATCCTCAAAACGTTTGACTTGTTCCTTTTTAGAGATTGACATATACATTTTAACTAAACGTATCCCCGATTCAGTAATCATACGTTCAAAATCATTCACTTGACTCATGAATATTTCGTGTTCTTCTTTTGTGCAAAACCCGTTTACTGGTTCAACAACAGCTCTATTATACCAACTACGGTCAAAAAAAACTATTTCCCCCGCTTTTGGAAATTGCCTAACATACCGCTGAAAATACCATTGTGTTTTTTCATCTTCAGTTGGTTTTGGCAATGCGATAATGCGTAGATGACGAGGATTCATATGTTCAGTTGCTCGTCTAATAGCACCACCTTTTCCAGCAGCATCACGACCTTCAAAAATCACAATAATTCGTTCATTTTTTTCAATTGCCCAAAATTGTAATCTTATCAATTCAACTTGTAGCTTTTTTAATTTTTTTTCATATTTAACATATCTAACCGCTTTTTCTAAATTATATGGTTCTTTTGCTAACAAAGCTTTTAACCCTTTATTTGTATTTAGAATAGCAACATCATCATCAGTTAATTTAAATCCATTTTCCTCCATCTTAATTTAATCTTTTAGACGATCTATAATATCTCATTACAACATTCGGATCAGGCAATAAAGTTGTTAAAGCCTCATCTTTTCCATCATATTCAAATTGCGATAAAACATATCTTATACTCTCTAATCTTGCAATTTCTTTATCGTTAGCTTTCACAGTTATCCATGGACTATAACTTGTATGTGTTTTACTAAACATTTGTTCTCTATAGTGTGTGTATTTATCCCAAAGTTCCTGTCCTTTTTGGTCAACAGGGCTAAATTTCCAACGTTTTAATGGAGTTGATATTCTAGATTTAAACCTCGATAATTGCTCTTCTTTTAAAATAGAAAACCAGAATTTAATAATAATTGTTCCATCTTCATACAACATATGCTCAAATTCAGGTACTTGTACAATAAATTTTTGATATTGTTCCTCTGAGCAAAAGCCCATAACAGGTTCAACAACAGCTCTATTATACCAGCTTCTATCAAAAAACACTATTTCCCCTGGGTTAGGCAATCTACGAATGTAGCGTCTAAAATACCATTGTCCTTGCTCAACTTCTGTTGGTTTAGCTAACGCCACCACACGCATTGACCGCGGGTTTAGATGTTCTGTAAATCTACGTATAGTGCCTCCTTTACCTGCAGCATCGCGTCCTTCAAAAAGGATAACAACTCGTTTTCTGTTTTTAGATACCCAACGCTGTAGCTTCACTAATTCAATCTGTAAACGACGTAATTCCTCTTCATAAAATAATTTTTTATTTACTTTATCAATTGAAATTTTCTTTTGCTTAATTATTTGTAAAAGTTCATTATTTGAAGATGCTTTTTCAAAATCTTTAAGAGTTAATTTTTGTTTTTCTTTCATTATTAATCATCATTTTCAACAGTTATACACTCCGTTGGATTATTAGAGAGTTGCAATTTAGCATCGGAAGGTGAAATATAAGGAATTCCCAATCCTAATCCTCGCAAAATAAATAATATTCCTATAATCACTACAAAAACTGGTATTACTTTTTGAATTTTTGTTCGAAATGATACGCTTACAAAATTACCTAATAGTATTGCAGCACTCATCATTGGTATTGTCCCTAAACCAAATATTGCCATGTATAACGCCCCTTGAAACGAGTTCCCAGTTGAAACTGAGCCTATTAATGCCATGTATACCAAACCACAAGGTAAAAAACCATTGAAAAACCCAATTAAAAATAAAGCCTTATTCGACTTTTTACTTAAATAAAAACCGAGTTTTGATTTTACTTTACTAATAATTTTATAAAGTGGTTTTGAAAAGTTGTATTTGTTAAATAAAGAAATTGGAATAATAATAGTAACAATCATAAAAACCCCCATTAAAACTGATAAACGTTGCTGAAAACCAGCTAAATACAATCCTTTACCAATAAATCCAAACAGCAATCCAATTAAAGAATAACTAATTAACCTTCCAATATGATATAAAAATGTTTGAAAAAACACTTTCATTTTTGAAGATCTATCAATAGGTAATACAAAAGCTATTGGTCCACACATACCAATACAGTGAAAACTCCCTGCTAAGCCTAAAACAAGTGCAGTCCAAAGCATATTAATACATTATTTTTTCCTTAAATAAATAAGTGTTATTATTATTTACAGTCCATTCAATTTTAACATTCCACCGTCCTTCAACTAACTTTTCATTAGGAATAAGCAAATCATTTGTCACTAATTCAATAGGTAATAGAAAATCTATTTTATCATTAGATAATCTTTGAAAAGCTATAGTTCCTTTAATTTTTGAAGCTTCAAACTCTGAAGGAAAACTAATTAATAAACCTAAATCCACCTTTTTCCATATAATATTTTGCTTTAATTCAGCCGCATTATTCAATTTATCAATTTCTTGTTGATAATTTAATTCATCTTTATAATAATCTTCTGAAACCAAGTTATGTCCATATTCTGGCATAAAAACTGCCTTATACAAAAATGATAGTATAAAAATCATAAATGATGCTAATGCAATTACAATACCCGCAGGCCAACTAATTTTAAACTTCATTTAATTAATTTTTATAGGTCCTGAAAAATTAGTTGAAGTTTTTTCAATTAATTTTCCGTTAGAATAAATTCCAATTTTTAATTTTTCTTTTGATGAACTCAAATCAATTTTGTTAATTTCAATAAATAGAGTTCCTTCTTTTAATCCTTGTTTTTCAATATTCATAATTCCTCCAATCATTTCTATACTTCCATTGTGTGAAATTAATTTTATTTCAACATTCTCAATATCTTCAGTAGTTTTATTGATAAACTTAACGGTATACACATTTTTTACAGTAGTTTCAGTTGATTGAAATGTTTGTCCTGGTAACCTAAGTATTGTTGCTTCCAAATCAGTTCTTAAAAATAACATTGTTGTAAGAACAACAACCAAAATTGTTAATATTGCTGAGTACGCAATTAAACGTGCATTAAATTTGAATTTTTCTTTTTTCTCAATATCATCTTCAGAAGCATATCTAATTAAACCTCTATCAAAACCTGTTTTATCCATTATTTCATCACAAGCATCAATACAAGCTGTACAGTTAATACATTCTAATTGTGTACCATTTCTAATGTCAATTCCTGTTGGACAAACTTGTACACACTGTTTACAATCTATACAATCTCCATGTCCTAAATCATCTCTATTTTCATCCTTTCGTAATTTCTTTCTTCCATTATCACCTTCACCTCTTACAAAATCATAAGCAACATTAATAGACTTATTATCTAAAAGAACCCCTTGCAACCTTCCATATGGGCACACAATAATACATACTTGTTCTCTAAACCAAGCAAATATAAAATAAAATACAGCTGTGAATACAAGCAAATAAATAAGTGTATTTAAATGTTCAAAAGGGCCGTCTGTTATATAACTTAAAACTTGGTCGGAACCAATTATGTATGCTAAAAATACATTAGAAATAACAAATGAAATAATAAAGAAAGTTATCCATTTTAATAAACGCTTTCTGATTTTTTCAGCATTCCAATCTTGTTTATCAAGTTTTATTTGTTTGGGCCTATCACCTTCAATTAAGTATTCAACTTTTCTAAAAACCATTTCCATAAAAATAGTTTGAGGGCACATCCAACCACAAAAAATTCGACCAAAAATCACTGTAAATAAAATAATAAATACAACACTTACTAATAATGAAATTACCAATAAATGAAAATCTTGTGGCCAAAATGGAAATCCGAAAATATGAAATTTCCGTTCTATAACATTAAATAATAAAAACTGATTACCTTTTATTTTAATAAATGGAGAGGCTACCATAATTGCTAATAAGACCCAACTTACAATAGTTCTATAATTATAAAATCTCCCTTTTGGTTTTTTTGGAAATATAAAATTACGATTACCACTATCATCAATTGTTGCAATTGTGTCTCTAAAGATTTCTTTATTTTCTGAATTCATAATGGATTAAAAATGTATTTTTTTCAAGCAAATTTATGCTTAATTAAAGAACTTTAAAGACACAAAAGTGACAAAAATCATAAAACAGCTAAGCTAGTTTTACTATAAAAACAAAAACATAGCACTAATTAAAGTACTATGTTTTTTACGCACTTTATTATTTTTATTCTTCTATTACCTCTTCTACAACTTCAACTTCTTCTACTGGAAAAATAATATCTCCTTCAGCAGTTTTTGGATTGGCAGGTGAAGTACCTTGCATTGAAATAATATAACTAGCCAATTGAATTCTTTCTTCTCTAGTAATTGTACTTTCCCAAGCAATCATACCTTTTCCAGGTCTACCTCCATTTGTAATAGTGTTAAACAGAGCTTTTACGTCTCCACCTAAAATCCAACTATTATCAGTTAAATTAGGTCCAATACTACCACCTAAATCATTTAAATGACACGCAAAACAAGTTTTAGTTGTAAACAACTCTTTTCCTTTTGCTAAGTTTTCTTCATCATTAAAAGCAACAATATTATCTGTATTAAAAAGTTCTGGATTAGCAGCCTTATAAGCCTCAACCTCTGCTTTACCTTGTGCTACTTCAGCAGCATATTCTTCTGCCTGACTATACTCTTCAGAATTATAAAATACTTGAAAGTAATAAAATATACTAATTATAATAGTTATATAAAAACCATACAACCACCAAGGTGGTAATACATTGTCTAATTCTTTAATACCATCATAATCATGGTCTAACATTATATCTTCTTCTGTCCCTAATTCATGAGCTTTGGTCAAAGATTTCATAAATCTTTTCCAACCTGATATATTTTCTGAATTTTTATTCATGAGTAATTTCTTTACTGTTATTATCGTTATCTAAAGGTAATTGACTTACAATATCAATTTTACTTTTTGGCAATTTTATAACAAATATTATCATTGTTATAAAAACTACAAAGAAGAGTAATAATGAAATTATTGGATAAATTTCAACTCCATCAATACCTGATAAATTATGTTTAATAAATTTTAACATTTAATATTATTTTAGTGCTGTATTTTTATTTCCTTTAATATCAGTTCCTAAACGTTGTAAATAAGCTATTAAAGCTACAATTTCCTTATTTTGAATATTACTAGATCCGTAGTTTGTTACAAATTCAGGATCTTGTCTTAAACTATTCTCTATTTCTTTAGCTTGAGTTAATAATGCTTGCTTTGCTCCTGTAATCTCTTCATCACTATAAGGAACGCCTAATTTAACTAAAGCACTCATTTTACTTTCAAGATTCGAAGCATTCATATCATTTCTAATTAACCAAGAATAACGAGGCATAATTGAACCTGGTGATGTAGATCGAGGATCTAACATATGGTTAAAATGCCAGTTGTCGTTATATTTACCTCCAATTCTATGTACATCTGGTCCTGTTCTACGTGATCCCCATAGGAATGGAAAATCATAAACGAACTCACCTGCTTTAGAATATTCACCATAACGTTCTACTTCTGAACGGAAAGGTCGAATCATTTGTGAATGACAATTATTACAACCTTCTCTAATATAAATATCTCTACCTTCTAATTCTAATGGAGTATAAGGTTTAACACTTTCAATTTTTGTAACATTAGATTTTACTAAAATTAAAGGCACTATTTCAACCAAACCACCAATTAAAACTGCAACTGTTGTTAAAACTGTAAATAAAATAGTTCTTCTTTCTAACCAAGTATGCCATCCTTCACCGGCAATTCTTTGTCCACTAATTTTTTTCAATGGCACTGCTTCTGCTAATTCATCTTCAACTGTTGAACCTGCTTTTGCTGTTTTTATAACATTTATAGCTAATAAAATAAATCCTGTTAAATACAAAGTACCTCCTATTGCGCGCATAGCGTACATAGGTAATACTTCAGTAACAGTTTCTAAAAAGTTTCCATAAACTAGAGTACCATCAGGATTAAATTGTTTCCACATAAATGCTTGTGTAAACCCCGCTACATATAAAGGAATTGCATAAAAAAGAATTCCTAAAGTTCCTAGCCAAAAGTGAGTATTTGCTAGTTTTTTAGAATATAATGGTGTTTTCCAAAGTTTTTCTGCTAACCAATACACAATACCTGCAATCATAAATCCATTCCAAGCTAAAGCACCAATATGAACGTGACCAACAATCCAGTCTGTATAATGACCAATTGCATTTAAATTTTTAAATGAAAGCATTGGACCTTCAAAAGTTGCCATACCGTAACCTGTAATTGCAACTACAAAGAATTTTAATACTGGATTCTCTCTAACTTTATCCCACGCTCCACGAAGTGTTAATAAACCGTTAATCATACCACCCCAAGATGGAAAAATTAGCATAATTGAAAATACTGTCCCTAAATTTTGTGCCCATTCTGGCAAAGCAGTATATAATAAATGGTGAGGACCGGCCCAAATGTATAAGAATATTAATGTCCAAAAGTGAATAATAGATAATCTATATGAGTAAACAGGTCTATTCGCAACTTTAGGAACAAAATAATACATTAAACCAAGAACAGGTGTTGTTAAGAAAAATGCAACTGCATTATGACCATACCACCACTGTACCAATGCATCTTGTACTCCTGAGTATACCGAGTAACTTTTAAAAGCCGATACAGGCATTTCTAAATTATTAAATATGTAGAGAACAGCAATTGTTATCAATGTAGCTATATAAAACCATATTGCAACATATATATGACGCTGTCTTCTTTTTAAGATAGTTCCAATTAAATTAATACCAAATACAACCCAAATTAAAACAACTGCAATATCAATTGGCCATTCTAATTCAGCATATTCTTTGGATGAGTTAAAACCCAAAGGCAATGTAATTGCAGCAGCTACTATAATAGCTTGCCATCCCCAAAAATGAATTCTACTTAAAACATCATTAAACATTCTTGCTTTCAATAATCTTTGAGTTGAATAATAAATTCCCAAAAAGATACCATTACCTACAAAAGCAAAAATTACTGCATTGGTATGAAGTGGGCGCAAACGACCAAAACTTAACCACGAAATGGCGTTATCAGATCCTGCAAATTCTAAATACCCTGGGTAAATAAAAAGTAGCGCTACTAAAAGCCCTACTAACATTCCAACAACTCCCCATAGAATTGTAGCCCAAAGAAACATTTTTACGATTTTATTATCATAATAAAACTGTTCTTTTTCCATACTTGTTTGATTAATTGTTAATTATTATTTAGTTGATTTATTCTTGAATTTTTTCTCTTTTTCTTTTTTGCCTTCTTTTTCTGTAACTAGCTCATCATCAAATAACATACGCACTGAAGGTGTATATGTATCTTCATATTGCCCAGATTTAACTGATTTAATAAATGCAATAAAAAACAAAACGGCTACAATAATACTTACGCCTATTGTAATATACACTACTTCCATTTTATAACTATTTTTTTACCTTTACTTCAAACACAAAAATAATTTTTTATTGATAAAAAAGTATGATATTTATCATATACTTCTTTAAAGTTACTTTTTTATTAAAAATACTATATTTTTTTCGAAATCCAATTCGTTAAAATTGTAACAAAAATCACGATTGATATTGAACTTAAAGGCATTAAAATGGCAGCAACTACCGGTGTTAATTGGCCTGTTAAAGCAAAATACATTCCTATAACATTATATAAAAAAGATAAAACAAAACTTGCTTTAATTATTGACATTGTCTGACTTGCTAATGTTAAAAAGCTTGGTAATTTGTTAAAAAAATTTGCATCAAGTATTGCATCACAAGCTGGAGAAAATACATTTACGTCTTCAGAAATTGCAATCCCAACATTACTTTGCGCCAATGCACCAGCATCATTTAATCCATCTCCAATCATCATTACTTTGTTACCTTTATTTTGAAGTGCTTTTATATATTTTAATTTACTTTCTGGTTTTTGGTTAAATTGAAATTGTGTATTTTCAGGTAATAACTCTTGTAAATATTTCTTTTCCCCATCATTATCACCAGAAAGAATTACCAGATTATATTTTTTTGATAAATTTTCGAAAACTTGTTTTGTTCCTTCTCTATAATTATTCTTAAAAATGTAACTCCCTTTTAATATATTATTAATTTTAATATAAATTGCTGTTTCATTTGTTCCAACACTTTCTGTCTCAACAAAACTCGCTGAACCCAATTTAATTTCTGCATTATTAGTTGTAGCTATAATTCCTTTTCCTAAAATTTCTTCAAAGAAAGTTGGATTTTCAATTGAAGGTTCAACTTCAATATATTTATAAAGTAACCTACTTAATGGATGATTTGAAGCTCTTAAAACAGTTTTTATTATTGAAAGTTCATCAGTAGAAAGTTCTTCACCTTTATAAAATAATTGAGTTTTATCATTAGATGTTATAGTTCCAGTTTTATCAAAAATAATGGTATCTATTTTTGAAATATTTTCAATAGTTTCAGCATTTTTTAAGTAAAACTTCTTATACCCTAAAATTCGTAACATATTTCCAATTGCAAAGGGAGCAGATAATGCTAGCGCACAAGGACAAGCAATAATTAATACCGCCGTAACAACATTTATTGCCATTGATGCATTATAGAAATACCAAAATACACCCGCAATAATAGCGATAATTAAAATTGCAATTGTAAAATATTTACTAATGGTATCTGTGATATTTTTTATAGTAATATCATTAGTTTTATTAAACACATCATTGCTCCAAAGTTGAGTTAAATAACTTTGAGAAATTGTACTAATAACTTCCATTTCAATGGCTCCGGCGGTTTGTTTACCACCTGCAAATAACTTATCTCCAGATTGTTTTATTACTGCTACCGATTCACCAGTTACAAAACTATAATCTATAGCGGCATTCCCATTAATTAAAATTCCATCAACCGGTATTAATTCTTCATTTCTAATTAATAATCTATTTCCTTTAACAATATCATTTACAGAAATACTTTTTTCAATACCATCAACAATTATAGTAACTGCTATAGGAAAATATGATTTATAATCACGTTCAAACGATAAAAAATTATAGGTTTTTTGTTGAAAAAATTTACCTAATAACAAAAAAAGAATTAACCCTGCTAAACTATCAAAAAAGCCTGAGCCAATATCTAACATAATTTCAACTGAACTTCTTATAAATAAAACAGAAATTCCTAGAGCTATTGGAACATCAATATTTAAAATTTTATGCTTAATTCCTTTATATGCTGAAATAAAATAATCTTTTGCAGAATAAAAAACCACTGGAACTGCCATGAAAAACATTAACCATCTGAACAAAGGCTTATATTTTTCTAACCAAAACTCATTAACAGCAAAATATTCTGGAAATGATAATAGCATGATGTTTCCAAAAGCAAAAGCCGCTATAGAAACTTGATAAATTAAGGTTTTATCAACTTTATTTCTTTTCGCATCAGCATCTTCTAAACTTATATAAGGTTCATAACCAATAGATGTAATTAACTCAACAAGTTGTTTTAAATTAGTTTCTTTATTTTTAAAGGTAATTCTAATGGTTTTCATTGGAAAATTTACCATTGAAGTTAAAACTCCATTATTTATTTTATTCAAATTTTCCAAAACCCAAATACATGAACTACAATGAATACTAGGTATATAAAATTCTACTACTGAAGTTTCATTATCATTAAACTCTAAGAGTTTTTCTATAATTTCCTCATTTTCTAAATAATTATATTTGTCTTTTATTTCTTTTGGAATAGTACCAGGGGAAGTTTCTAAATCATAATAACAACTTAGCTCATTAGCATTTAGTATTTCATAAACAGTTTTACAACCGTTACAACAAAACTCTTTTTCATTAAAATGGATTGGTTTTTTACCACAATCTGCTCCACAATGATAACAACTCTTTAAAATCATCCTATAAATTAAGTTCTATGCAAAACTATTCATTAAATAATTCATTGGTATGACAAATATCATTTATTTTTGTACATTTACCCGCACTTACTACAAGTAATAAAATCAAATTTATGTCGAAATGCGGACAATGTATCATTAAAAGATTTAACGCGCTTAAATCTTTAACTCATGATGAGCTAGAAAAATTTTCTGATCATAAAACCTCCCTTTTTATTAAAAAGGGTGAGAATTTAATGACTGAAGGAAATCCTATTAATGGCTTATATTGTATTAGAGATGGTAAAGCTAAATTAACAAAGCTTAGCACTAATGGAAAGGAGCAAATTATAAAATTTGTTAAAGGTGGTGATATTTTAGGCCAACGTTCAATATTAAGTGATGAACCTGTAGGTTTAAACACTACTGCCTTAGAAGATATGCACGTTTGTTTTATTCCTAAACAAGATATTTTAGATACAATTAAAGAAAATGGACAATTTTCTTTAAATATTATGAAGGTTATATCTCATCAATTAAATCAAGCGAACACTTTAATATCTCAAATGGCACAAAAACCAGTTAAAGAACGTTTAGCAGAAACGCTACTTAATTTAGAAGAAATTTTTGGTGTTGATAATGAAGGTTGTATTGATGTTGTTTTAACTAGAGAAGAAATTGCGAATACAATTGGAACAGCTACAGAATCAGCAATTAGATTATTATCAAACTTAAAAAAAGAAGATGTAATTGATTTAATTAATAAAAAGATAAAAATTACAGATAAAAATGCACTTAAAAACATGTCAGACGGTTATTAAGTGTAAAATTTATTTTATCCTATAAAAAAAGCCTTTTAGAAATTCTAAAAGGCTTTTTTTATAACATTTTTAAGCTCATTTATTATATCATTGTAGCTCCAATGCGTTTATAAATACCTTTTTCAAGTTTTGTACGTATTCCTGAAAAAGCTTCTATAGTTACTTTAACATCATCTAATGTATGTGTAGTTGTTGGTATTAATCTTAAAATAATTAAACCTTTTGGAATTACTGGATATACTACAATTGAACAAAATATACCATAATTTTCTCTTAAATCATTTACCATAGCCATTGCTTCTGGAATATCACCTTCTAAGAAAACAGGAGTTACACATGTATTTGTTTTACCTATATTAAAACCATTTTCCTTTAGCCCATTTTGCAAAGCGTTAACATTTTCCCATAACTTTTCTTTAAGTTCAGGCATTGTTCTAAGCATATCTAAACGCTTTAACGCTCCTTTTACCATAGGCATTGGCAATGATTTCGCAAACATTTGTGAACGCATATTATACTGTAAATACTGAATAATATCTTTATCAGCCGCAAAAAATGCTCCAATACCTGCCATAGATTTTGCAAAAGTGGCAAAATACACATCTATTCCATCCTGTACTCCTTGCTCAAAACCAGCTCCTTTACCATCTTTTCCTAAGGTTCCAAAACCGTGAGCATCATCTACTAAAAATCTAAAATTGTACTTTTCTTTTAAAGCAACAATTTCTTTTAATTTTCCTTGCTCCCCACGCATTCCAAAAACTCCTTCTGAAATTACTAAAATACCTCCTCCAGTTTCCTCTGCGTTTTTTGTGGCTCTTTGTAAGTTTTTTTCTAAACTTTCAATATCATTATGTTGGTAAGTAAATCTTTTTCCATGGTGCAATCTAACTCCATCAATAATACATGCATGTGAATCAATATCATATACAATAACATCATGTTTAGTTACTAATGCGTCTATAGCAGACACCATACCTTGATAACCAAAATTTACTAAATATGCAGCTTCTTTTTCAACAAACGCAGCACATTCTTCTTCTAATTGCTCATGATATTTTGTATGACCTGACATCATTCTAGCTCCCATTGGGTAGGCCATACCGTATTCTGCAGCTGCTTCTGCATCTGCTTTTCTAACTTCTGGATGGTTTGCCAACCCAAGATAATCGTTAATACTCCAAGTAATAACTTCTTTACCATTAAACATCATTTTATTAGATATTTCTCCTTCTAATTTTGGAAAAACATAATAACCTTCTGCTTGTTTTGCCCATTTCCCTAATGGACCTTTATCTTTAACTATTCTTTCAAATAAATCTTTCATTGTTTTATTATTTAGGGCAAAATGTAATTTTACATTTACATTTATTTAAGATTGCAAAGTACGGCATTTTTTTTATGCTATTCAAATGTTAATGTTACAAAAAAAGAGGTTGAAAAATTAACTTTCAACCTCTTTAAATAATTATGTAAAAAAATTACTTTATGTATTCCACTTCAGCGTGTGCTTGCTTTTGTGTATCAAAAAAACCTTGTTCTTTCATCCAATCATCACTATATATTTTTTCCATATAGCGTGAACCGTGATCTGGTAATATTAAAACCACTTTTGAATTTTTATCAAAATAACCTTTTTCAGCATATTGAATAGCTGCTTGCACAACTGCTCCACTTGTATAACCAGTAAATAATCCTTCTGTAAGTGCTAATTCTCTAGCTCTATGTGCTGCAGCTTCATCAGTAACTTTTTCAAAAACATCAATAAGATCAAAATCTGTAGCTGATGGTATTAAATTTTTACCTAAACCCTCTATTCTATAAGGGTAAATTTCATTTTGATCAAATTCTCTAGTTTCGTGAAATTTCTTTAATATTGATCCAAATGCATCTACACCTAATGTTTTAATGTTTGGATTTTGTTCTTTTAAATATTTAGAAACACCTGATATTGTACCTCCTGTACCACAAGCAGCAATTACATGTGTTATTTCTCCATTTGTTTGTTTCCAAATTTCTGGGCCTAATGAATTATAATAGGCTTCAGCATTTAATTGATTAAAATATTGGTTTATATAAATAGAATTTGCAGTTTCTTTATGTAGTCTTTTTGCAACTTCATAATATGAACGGGGATCATCAGCATCAACATGTCCTGGGCAAACAAATACTTTGGCTCCCATAGCTTTTAGCATATTTATTTTTCCTGATGAAGCTTTAGAGTTAACCGCTAGCATGCATTTATATCCTTTAATAATACTTATTAATGCAATACTAAATCCTGTATTACCAGAAGTTGTTTCAATAATAGTACTATCTTTATTTAGTAACCCTTGTCTTTCTGCTTCTTCAATAATATGTAAAGCTGCCCTATCTTTCATAGAGTGCCCCGGATTAAACCCTTCGTACTTTGCATAAAAGTTACCGCTAAGGTTTTTTGTAATGTTATTTAACTTAATTAAAGGAGTATTACCGACAAGGTCTAAAATGTTGTTACTTATACCTGTATTTTCAGTCATTTTCTAAAGTTTAATTCAATAATGAGATATTCAAAAATGAATTATGAATAATAATTATAACGTGCAAATTTAATAATTTTTTTTAAATTTTTGTGTAACCATTCAAATCTAGTATAAAACTATAATCTCTAACTATTTCTTTTAAGGAATCAAATCTCCCGGAAGCCCCGCCATGACCGGTTTCCATATCAGTATGCATTAACAAAATATTTTCGCCTATTTTTTGTTCTCTTAGCTTTGCAATCCACTTTGCAGGCTCAAAGTACTGTACCTGAGAATCATTTAAACCTGTTGTAATTAACATATTTGGATAACTTTGTTTAGAAACATTGTCATATGGCGAATAAGATTTCATATAGTCATAATATTCTTTTTCATTTGGGTTTCCCCATTCATCATATTCACCGGTTGTAAGTGGTAAGCTATCATCTAACATTGTTGTAACAATATCTACAAAAGGTACTGAAGCTAAAATTCCATGGAACAATTCGGGATTCATATTAATAATAGCTCCCATTAATAAGCCACCTGCTGATCCACCACTAGCGTATAAATGGTCTTTTGAAGTATAATTTTTTTTAATTAAAAATTTTGCGCAATCAATAAAATCCGTAAAGGTATTTTTTTTATTTAATAATTTTCCGTTATCATACCATTTACGACCTAAGTATTCACTTCCTCTTACATGAGCAATAGCAAAAATAAATCCTCTATCCAATAAACTTAAACGCGTTGTACTAAATCCTGCATCTATAGTAATCCCATAAGAACCATAACCATATAAAAGTAAAGGTGTATTTGCGTTTATTTCTGTATTTTTATGGTAAACAATTGATATAGGTATTAGAGTACCATCAATAGCTGTAGCCCATAAACGCTCACTCTTGTAATTTTCTTTATTAAATTTACCACCTAAAACTTGTTGTTCTTTTTTTATTTCTTTTCTTTTGGTATCTACATTAAAATCTATAACAGAACTTGGTGTTGTCATAGAATTATATCCATAACGTATTACATTAGTATCAAATTCAGGATTAAAATAAACACCTGCTGAATACGTTTCCTCATCAAAAGGAAGGTAATAATCTTCAGAATTATCCCAATACATAATTCTAATTTTATTCAATCCGTTGGTTCGTTCTTCAACAACTAAAAAATCTTTAAAAATTGAAATATCTTCCAATAAAACATCATCTCTATGCGGAATTACATCAATCCAGTTATCTTTTAATGTACTCTCATCTAAAGTTTTCATTAATTTAAAATTAATGGCTTTGTCTTTATTTGTGAGTATGTAAAAATGATTATTATAATGTGCTATACTATATTCCAAATCTCTTTCTCTTGGCTGAAATACTCTAAACTCTCCAGTAGCATTATCAGCTTCTAAAATACGATACTCTGTTGATACTGTACTGCTTGAACCTATAATTAAGTATTTTTCAGATTTGGTTCTATACACATATGTGCTAAATGCTTCATCTTTTTCAAAAAACACTTCAATATCTTTTGAAGGATCAGTTCCTAAAACGTGACGAAATATCTTTTCACTTCTTAAAGTAGTTGGGTTCTTTTGTGTATAAAAAACTGTTTTATTATCACTCGCCCAAGAAGCACTTCCAGTTGTGTTTTCAATTTTTTCAGGATAAATTTCACCTGTTGTTAAATTTTTAAATTGCAATGTATATATTCTTCTACTTACAATGTCAGTACCAAAAGTGACTAAATTATTATCTGGGCTAACAGATAAACCTGAAAGTTTAAAATAATTATACCCTTCTGCTAATTTATTAACATCAAACAAAATTTCTTCTTTTGCTTCTAAAGAACCTTTTTTTCTTGCATAAATTGGATATTGGCTTCCAATTTCAAATCTTGTAATGTAATAGTAATTGTTTTTTTTATACGGTACAGACTCATCATCTTCTTTAATACGAGACTTCATTTCTTGAAATAAATCTTCTTGAAATTGCTTTGTATGAGCTGTTTTTGCGTCATAATATGCATTTTCCTCATTTAAATAATCAATAACTTTTGGATTTTCTTTATCATTTAACCAATAATAATTATCAATTCTAACATCATTATGAATTTCTAATTTCTTCTCAATCTTTTCAGCTTTTGGTACCATGATAATATTCTCTGTCATTTTTAATAATTTCTGAGCGGCAAAAATAGGATAATTTAACCTTTATCTAATTTTATTTAGTTAAAAATATCTAAAGCCTTATTTACATTATAATAAATTTCAAGTTTAGAGTTTAATATTTAGCACTACAGAAAATTTTATTCCGTAAAACAATCCTCTGCAAACCCGATTAAATATACCTTTTCTTGAGCCCTTGTAATTGCTGTATACAACCAACGTAAATAATCAATATTTTGACCATCAGGTAAATATGGCTGTTCTATAAATACGGTTTTCCATTGTCCACCTTGTGATTTATGACAAGTAACTGCATATGAGAATTTTACTTGTAACGCATTAAAATATTTACTCTTTTTAACGGCTAATAACTGTTTATACTTGCTTTTCTCATGAGCAAAATCTTTACCAACTTCTTGGTATAATTTATTAGATTCTTCATATGAAAGTGAAGGTGATTCAGAAGAAAGTGTGTCTAATAATAATACGGTTTCAAATGGTTTTTGATTTGGATAATCTATCATTCGTAATTTAACTTCTGCAAATCTAAATCCATAAAGTTCCTTCATACTAAAAATCTCCAATATTTCACAAATATCACCATTGGCAATAAAACCAGCGTCACTTTCATCTTTTAACCAGAAATAATTATTTTTAACCACCATTACAAAATCTCCAGTAGAAATCTCATTTTCTTGCCCTCTAATCTTACTTCTAATTTGTTGATTATATTGGTTTGCTCGCTTATTTGAACGAACTATAAAAGCGGTGTCCTCCACTCCAATATTATCATAAGCAGTATTTATAGCGTCTTCAATATCATAACCATCAATTAATCTAATTAAATCTGGGAAACCTAATTGAAATTGAAAATTACTAAAGCCATTATTTGCTAAAATTAAACGTAATTCGGTAGCGTTTTTTAAAATTCCTGAATCTTCATGTTGACGCATTACTTCATTTAATTCAATTTCAATAACATCTTTATTATAGTTTAATGAAAGCTTTTTGGCATCTAAAGCTGGACTAATATCTAATTTAACTGGCGGTAATTGAGCAGTATCACCAATTAAAATTAATTTACAATGTGCTCCAGAATAAACATAGGAGATTAGATCGTCCAATAGAGATCCATTTTCAAATAATTTTGAACCTGTTTGTACATCAGGAATCATAGACGCTTCATCAACTATAAATAACGTATTTGTATGTTTATTTGTTTGCAACGTAAAATCTACGCCCCCAGCTTTGTTCTTTTTAGGAAAATATATTTTTTTATGAATTGTAAATGCTTGTCTGTTTGAATATCCAGAAATAACTTTCGCTGCTCTACCCGTTGGTGCTAACAGTACGGCTTTTTTACCCACTCGCCATAAATTATTTACAACTGTACTAATTGTAGTTGTTTTACCCGTTCCTGCATAACCCTTCATTAAAAAAAGTGCATCATTATTTGTGTCAAAAACAAACTCTGATAATTTAACCAATAATTCATTTTGTGAACTTGTTGGTTCAAAAGGAAACTTTTCAATAATATCTTGATAAAATTCAGGTGCAGTTTTGGTCATATTTCAAATAAAATTCAAATATACAAATTGATTTATGCAGAAAAATTTTTCTCATTAAAAAAAATTTGTAGATTTGCGTACACACATTAAATTTAAAAACAAATGATGACATTTTTGATTATAATTGCTGGTATTGTAGTTACTGGTTTTTTAGCTTATGCAATTGTTAATTTTATTCCAAGGAAACTTCATTGGATAGTTTCTATAGTACTAATTGCTTTGGCAGCATTTTTAATATTCAAAATTAATTTTGAAATTCAAAAACCTGTACAATTTAATAAAGAGAAAAAGGCAAAATATGCTGCAGTAATTAAGAATATGAAAATTCTTCGTGATGCTGAAGTTGCTCATAAAAAAGTAACAGGAAAGTATACAGCAAACGGTGAAGGATTAATTCAATTTATTGACACTGCTAAATTTGCATTAACTCAAACAAGAAACGTTCCAAAAACAATTAATGTTGGAGGTGGAATTACAAAAGAAATTGAAGAAAGAGTTGTTGATACTATTGGTTATGAAGACGTTAGAAATCAGTTTTCTGGAGTAGATTATAAAAATATGCTTAACATTCCTGGTACAGATCAGAAATTTAAAATTGAAATTGGTAGAATTGAAAAAATACAAGGTTTATTTGCTCCTGTATTTGAAATTAAAGTTGATAAAGCTTTAATTTTAAAAGGAATGGATATGAACCTAATTAAACAAGAAAAAGAGTCAATTGGTGGTGAAGAAGTTAGAGGTGAATATTTAAGAGTTGGTTCTTTAGGTGAAGTAAGCGAAGACGGTAACTGGCCGCCATTTTATGATAAAGGAGATAAAAAAGATATCGAATAATAACGTAGATTTTTTAAATCTACAAGAAAATCACATATCCATCCAACTTAGTTTGGATGGATTTTCTTTTTGTATCTACAATAAAATACAAGAAGAAATAGGTGTTTTTGCCGAATTTGAGTTTGAAAACAACTCAAATTCCCCATACAAGCATTTAGAGCAAGTTAAACAATTATATGACCAAGAAACTTTACTTCATGTAAAATACGAGTCAGTTAGTGTTTCTCATTTTAATAATTTAGTGACACAAGTACCTAAAGCCTTTTTTAATAAAAATAATTTAAAAGACTACCTACAGCATACTATTAAAGTACTTAAAAATGATTATATTACTTTTGATGAAGTCTGCAATTCAGAAATTATAAATGTTTACATTCCCTTTATAAATATTAATAATTTTTTATTAGATATTTATGGAACCTTTACCTACAAACATTCTTCTACAATACTTATTGAAAAACTATTAAACAATTATAAAAATTTAGAAGGTGATTTTTGTTTTGTAAATGTTTCTAATACTACTTTTGAAATTATTGTATTAAAAAATAAGAAATTTGAGTTGTTTAACACCTTTAGCTTTGCTACAAAAGAAGATTTTATTTATTATATACTTTTTACTGCTGAACAGTTAAATTTAAATCCTGAAGAGTTTAATTTAGTTCTTTTAGGTGCTGTTGAAAAAGAATCTGAATTGTATACTATTTCATATCAATATATAAGAAATATAAAATTTCATGAACCATCAACTTTTTCATCAATATTGAGTAGTATATCTTCACACTCTAACTTTACCTTATTAAATCAATTATAATCAATGCGTATTATTTCAGGAAAACATAAAAGTAAGCGATTACAAGCACCGAAAAACTTACCTGTAAGGCCAACAACAGATATGGCTAAAGAAGCTTTATTTAACATTATTAACAACTCCTATTATTTTAATAATATAGCTGTACTTGATTTATTCTCTGGAACAGGTAATATAAGTTTTGAATTTGGATCAAGAGGAACTGAAAATATTACAGCAGTTGATGCACATTTTGGCTGTATAAAATATATAAATGAAACTTCTAAGGAACTAAATTTAAATATAAACACCCTAAAAAGTGATGCTTTTAAATATTTAGAAAAATCAAATGCTAAATTTGATATCATTTTTGCAGATCCACCTTATGAATTTGAACTAGAATTATTCGAGAAAATTGTTGATTTAGTTTTTAGCAAAGATTTATTAAATAATGAAGGTACTTTAATTGTTGAACACTCCAAACAAACTGATTTATCAAACCATCAATATTTTAGTTATTCAAAAAAATATGGAGGAAATATGTTTAGTTTTTTTGAAAAAGAAAAAGAAGATTAAAACAGCGCTTCAATTATTTGTTTTTCTGTAATTCCTTCAGCTTCAGCCTTGTAATTTTTAACAATTCTATGTTTTAATATAGAGTACGCAACTGCCTGTACATCTTCTATATCAGGTGAATATTTTCCATGAACAGCAGCATTTGCTTTTGCACCTAAAATTAAATTTTGTGAAGCTCGTGGGCCTGCACCCCAATCTATATAATTATTTACAATTTCAGGTGAATTATCTGTATTAGGTCTTGTTTTAGAAACTAAAGTAACAGCATATTCAATCACATTATCTGGAACTGGAATTCTTCTTACTAAATGTTGGTATTTATTTATTTCCTCAGCTGAAAGAAGTGCATTAATAACTGGTTTTACATCATTAGTCGTATTTTTAACAACATCAACTTCTTCCTGAAAACTAGGATATTCCAAATTTATAGAAAACATAAATCTATCTAACTGAGCTTCAGGTAAAGGATAGGTTCCCTCCTGCTCAATTGGGTTTTGTGTCGCTAATACAAAGAAAGGCTTTGCCAAATCATAATGATGACCAGCAACTGTTACAGTTCGCTCTTGCATTGCTTCTAAAAGTGCAGCTTGCGTTTTAGGAGGTGTACGATTTATTTCATCTGCTAAAATAATATTGCTGAAAATTGGCCCTTTTATAAATTTAAAATGACTGGTTTCATCTAAAATTTCGCTTCCTAAAATATCTGATGGCATTAAATCTGGTGTAAACTGAATTCGTTTAAAATCCAACCCTAAAGTTTTTGCAATTGTGTGTACTATTAAGGTTTTAGCTAAACCTGGAACACCAATTAAAAGTGAATGACCTCCACTTAAAATTGAAAGTAAAATATGGTCTACTGCTTCATTTTGACCAATTATTACTTTACCTATTTCTTGCTTTAAAGCTTTATGTTTTACAACGAGTTCTTTTAATGCATCAACATCAGACATATTAATCTTTTTTCCAATTATTTTTAAACTCACATTTTTTAAAATCGTTGTTTATTTTAATGTAAGTATCTTTAATTTTATCTATTGCCCATTTATCAACAGTTTCTTCTTGCTTTTTTTGCAATGTTAATTGTTGTATTTTTTCATAATCTTGTGTAAAACTAGCAGTATGAGCTTCTTCTTTGCTCTTTAACAAAATTATTTTATGCATTTTTTCACCTCCTCTTATCTCATCATAATAAGTTTCTGTAATTTCTCCTGCTTTTAAATTACTAACTCGCCCATATAATGTTGGGTCCATACGTGTTAAATTAAAACGTGTATCGTTAGTCTGTGGGTTTAAAATTAATCCTTTATTATTTTTAGTCTCTTTATCTTCAGAATATTTTACCACAGCATCTTCAAAAGTAATTTTCCCACTAAGTATTTCCTCACGAATTTTAGACAACTCATCTTTTGAAGCTTGTAATTCAGTTTCACTAATTTTTGGTTGCATTAAAATATGACGAACATCACGCTCTTGACCTTTAATTTTCTCAACTTGAATCACATGATATCCAAATCCTGATTCAAATGGCTCAGAAACTTCACCTTCATCCAAACTAAATGCAACTTCTTTAAATTCCTTAATAAAACCGCTTTCACGTGTAATTGTATATTTACCACCAGCTCCTTCTCCATTTCCAGAAACTGCTGGATCGTCAGAATTTATAATTGCTTTTAATCTGAAACTATAACCATCTTCTATTTCCTTCCTAATTTCATTTAATTTTACAATCACTCTATTTATTTCTTCTTCAGAAGGTTTAACAATTTTTATTATTTGAGCCAGCTCAATTTCGGCACTAAATTCTGGTAAACTATTTTCTTTCTCAAGATTTTTAAAATAGGTTCTAACTTCTTCAGGAGTAACATCTACCTTTTCTGTTATGCTAGCTCTTTCCTGACGGATTAAAATTTGCTCTTTTTGAATGTCAAATAGTTCTTTTCTTAAATCTTCTTCGTCATTAAAACCATACATTTCAATCACTTTTTCCATAGTACCTAATTGTTGGGTAAAGTAACCAATATTACGTTCTACTTCTCCATTAACTTCTGCATCTGTAGCTACAATACTATCAACTACCGCGTGATGAGCAATTAATTTTTGAGTCATAAGTTCTTCCAACATTTCACAATCCGTAATGTCTATTTTACCTTCAATACGTTGTTGCAATTCTTTTTTAAATTTATCGATATCGGAATCCAATACTATATTTTTCCCTACAACAACAGCAACTCCGTCTACTTTAATTCTTTCAAATTTATTAGTTTCAACGTTTAAACTATCCTGTGCATTTATTCCTATCACAAATAACAAAAATGTTATTCCTATAATATTATTTTTCATTTTAGTAAATTTCAATTTGTTGTTTTTTAGTTGCATCCTCAATTAATGTTTCTTCAATATTTCTTAATAATAATAATTTTCTTTGATGTAAAATCAACTGTTTAATTGTAGGCGTCACATAGCTTTTGGGAGCTAATTCATTTCTATTTAACACCTGTTTAATTGTCACCAAATATAAGCTTAATGAATCTTCTTTTTGAATAAAGTTGTCTTTTTTTAACAACTGATTTTTGTCATCAATATTAAAGATTGGTATTTTAACAATTAGATCACTATATTTAATCCAAATTGAATCATTTAAGTGATAAGATTTTAAGTATAGTTCTTTAGAATTTAAACTGTCTAAATCTTCTTTCTTTGATGACATAAAAAGTTTTATAAGCTCCTTTTTATTCAAAACATCTTTACCAATTTTAATATATTTAAGTTTTACTAATTCTTCATTTAATCTAAAATTTTGATTGTTTTCATTATAAAATTTATCTATATCAGCTTCTGTTATATCCACATTTAGGTATTGTTTTACCGCAGCTTCTTTGTAAGAATTTATAAACAAATCTTCTCTATACTTTTTAACAAGTTCTTCATATTGATCAATTTTGTTTTCTAAATTTATTTGAGCTTTAGACAAGAGTAACTTTTGTTTCACCCAATTATTAATATAATTATTGGCTATTAAAATACTGTCTTGAATTGAAGTGTTTTCAACAAAAATATTTTTTAATTCATCTTTATATAAATATACATTATTAACACGTGCAACAGGTTGACGAGTATCGTCTTTAATAGTGAAATAATTACAAGATTGTAAAATAACAATTGCAAATAAATAAATAAATAAACGTTTCATTGATAAGTTATATTTTCATTTTTTTTAAACTCTTTTTTTCTGAACCTATTATCTTTACTTTATACTTGTCTCTAAGTTGTTTTGAAAATTGTTCTTCTAAATAATTCTGATAATCTGAAATAACTTCTCCTTTTATCGCTTTTAACTCATTTGATTTATATTTTTTCTTATTTGAGTTAAAATAATTTTGCAAACCATTATTGTCTTTTGCTTTTTCCCAAACTTCCTTTTCCAACAAATCAAAAAGCAATAAGCCTTCATTAAACTCTTTATAAGTTGTTGCAAATTCAGCATTAGAATTTTCTATATTTTCTGTATAATATTCTAAAACCTCTTTTTCTTTAAAAGCCGCAAAAGCCTCATTTAAAGGCATATTACTAACTGTTTTTAAGTAAGAAATAAATCTCTTTTGAAGAATGTTTTTATTATTAATTGATAATAAATTTTGATGAAAATTTTCAGAATTATTTTTCCAACCTTCTATGTGAAATTGTTGAAGTGCTTCTTCATTTACAATAATAGTATATTGCTGAAATAATTTATCAATAACCGATTTACTAATTAAATTAGAGCGTTCGTCTCTTTCAACTTCTTGCTTTAATTTCCCTTCCATTTTCTCAAAGCTATCAATAGGATATTTTTTAATCAATTTTACAATATGCCATCCAAATTGAGTTTTAAATGGCTTAGAAATATCGCCTTCATTTTTTAAAGAAAATGAAACTTTCGAAAAATCTTCAATCATTTTTCCTGTGCCAAATTTAGCCAGTATTCCTCCTTTCATGCCGCTTGCTCTATCTTCAGAAACTTTTTTAGCTAATTCAAAAAAACCTGTTTTATCAGTAAGAAGTACTTTGTAAACTGAATCTATTTTTCTCTTAACTGCTAATGTGCTATCATTTTTAAACATGATATGAGCAACTTCAACTTCGCCTTCAGATTCTCTTATGTCATTTACTTTTAAAATATGATATCCAAACTTAGTTCTAAAAGGCATTGAAACTTCATTTACTGGAGTTTTAAACGCCATATTTTCAAACGGATATACCATTTGCAATGCAGTAAAATATCCAATTCTACCTCCATTCTGCTCAACGGTTGGGTCTTTAGAATATTTTTTTGCTATTTCTGCGAAATCATTGCCCTCTAAAATTATATTTCTAGCTTCAATTAAAGCATTATACGCTGTTAAAGTATCTTTTGGAGAAGCATCAGGATTTAAAAAAATAAGAATATGGCTAACATTAACTTCCTTTTTAAGCCTATCATAAGCTTCTTTAATAAGATTATTTGTTACCTCTTTATCTTTTAAATAAGGTAAAACCAAATTACTTTTATACTGTTTTAATTCATTTTTGAATTTTTGAAGTGTATCTAGCCCTAATGCTTTGCCTTCTTTCACTTTTAATTTATAATCAATAAACAATTTTAAATAACTACCTAAATCTGACTTTGAATCAGTTACTAACTGTAAATTTTTTTTATAAACTGTTAAAAACTCTTGAGAATAATATGGTTCATCATCAATTGTAAATAATATATTTTGGTTTTCCTGTGAAAAAGCTTTAAACCCAATAAAAAACAATGCTAAAAATAAATACTTAAACTTCATAAAATAATAATTTTGCTTCAAAAATAACAAAAAGTGTGGATATTAATATAATTATAAAACGCTGCAAGATATTTTTTATTTTTTCACAACGATGTTAAAGGAATCACAAAGAAATAATACCTTCAACCTTTTCTGCTTCCATATATTTCACAATAATATCATCCGCTTTTTTCATTACTACAAGTACCGATAAACTAACATATTTTCCAGTTTTTGAAGATGTTTTAGTAATAACAGCACCTGTAAAATCGAAAATATCTTCAACCATCTTAATTTTTTCTTCTGATGCTGGCACGATAAATTTAAAAAGGTATTTTGCTGGAAATACTGTATCTTTCTTTAATTTTTTCTTTAATTTTTTATAAAACTGCTCTCTTTTATCCATTTTCTTTTTAGAAATAAGGTATCAAATTTTATACCTGTTAATATTGTTAATATTTAACTGACAAAATTACATGAATATTTTTAGTATAATTTAATGAATACCTTAATTTTGCACTATGCAGCAAAAAATAGTAATCACTGGCGGACCAGGAACAGGAAAATCCACCATTATTGAAGAATTGATAAAGCGAAATTATACGTGTATGAAAGAAATCTCTAGAGAGGTTACTTTAAATGCAAGAAAAAATGGTACGGAACAATTGTTTTTAACAAAACCGCTGTTATTTAGTGAGTTGTTATTAGAAGGGCGTATAAACCAATATATTGAGGCTGAAACAAAAAATTCAAACCTTATTTTTTTTGATAGAGGAATCCCAGATGTTCATGCCTATATGAATTATATAAGTATTGATTATCCTACTACATATCTTACCAAAAGTAATTTGTATAGATACAATTACATATTTTTAATGCCACCTTGGGAAGAAATTTATATTTCAGATAATGAACGTTATGAAAATTTTGAACAAGCTTTAGCTATTCATAATCACTTAGAACGTACATATAAAGATTTAAACTATAAAATAATTGAAGTACCTACAGGAACCATTGAAGCTAGAACAAACTTTATATTAGACTGTTTAAAATAATGAATACACCTCTTGAAATATTAAAAAAATATTGGAACTTCTCTGAATTTAGAGATCCACAAGAGGAAATTATTGAAGCTGCTTTAAATGGAACTAATACCGTTATTTTATTACCTACCGGAGGTGGAAAATCATTATGTTATCAAATCCCATCGTTAATTTCAGATGGAATTTGTATTGTTATCTCACCACTTATTGCTCTCATTCAAGATCAAGTTAATAGCTTAAAAGAAAAAAACATAAAAGCAATCGCTTTGACTTCTCAACTAAGTCAAGATGATCTCATATTAGCTTTTGACAATTTACAGTTTGGCAATTTTAAATTTTTATATCTTTCACCCGAAAAATTACAATCTCCTTTTATTCAAGAAAAAATTAAGCAATTGAATGTTTCTATAATTGCAATTGATGAAGCTCATTGTATTTCAGAATGGGGTCACGATTTTAGACCTTCCTATTTACAGTTGAAAATTTTAAAAGAATTACAGCCCAAAGCTACTTTTATGGCTTTAACAGCAACTGCTACACAAAAAGTTTTAGAAGATATTCAACAAAATTTAGAAATAAAAGAAGCTCTTATATTTAAAAAATCTTTTCAACGAAGTAATTTAAATTATCATGTAATTACTACAGAAAATATTCTTGGAAAATTGCTTCAAATTGTTAATAAAATAGAAGCTTCTGTAATTATTTACACCAATAATAGAAAACAAACGAAGGAGGTTTCTGAATTTTTAACAAAGAATAATTTTAAAAGTAGTTACTACCACGGTGGACTTTCAACTAATGAAAAAAATAATGCTTTTAATAGTTGGATGCAAAATGAAACACCTATAATGGTTGCTACAAATGCATTTGGAATGGGAATTGACAAACCCGATGTTAGCGCAGTAATTCACATAAATACACCAAACAGTTTAGAAAATTTTATTCAAGAATCTGGTAGAGCTGGTAGAGATGGCAAAACAGCTTATTCTATAATTTTAACCAATAAATCTAATCTTTTTGACGCTACAAATAAGTTTAAAACTAATATGGCTTCAACCAAGGTTGTGAAAACTGTTTACAACCATTTAAATCAATATTATAATATCACTTTAGGTGAATTACCAACAAAATTATTTGATTTTTCTTTTCAAGAATTTTGTCATACTTATCAACTAAAACTTCTACAAACATACAATGCTATAAAAGCATTAGAGCGCGAAAATGTTGTGAGTTTAGATGAAAATTACAGTAAAAAATCTACGCTGAAATTTTTAATAAGCAACACTCAAATATTTGATTATTTAAACAATCAGCCGTCAAAAAGTGAGTTAATACAATTAATATTAAGAAGCTACGGCGGTATTTTTGATCATTATACCATAATTAATGAGTTTTCACTTTCCAAAAAATTAAAAAGCTCAAAAAAAGAAGTTGTTAAACATTTAAACGATTTACATTCAAATGGTATTGTACATTATTCATATGAAAATACCACTTCAAAGTTATTATTTTTAGTTACAAGAGATGATAATTACACTATTAATTATATTTCAAAAAGTATTGAGCAGCAAAATAATCTAAAATACGAAAAATTAGAAGCCGTTATTTCATACATTCAAAACACAAAAACTTGTAGAAATACTCAACTACTAGCCTATTTTAATGAAACTAACATAAAAAGTTGCGGTAATTGTGATGTTTGTAAAGCTAAAATTAAACCTGAAAATTCTTTAGAAACTATTTCAAACCACATTATTAATTTATTGGATAAAAAACAGCTATCGTCACAAGAAATAGCAACACTTTTAAATTATTCAGAAAGTGAAATTTTAAATTCATTAAAAATACTATTAGAAAAAAATAAAATAGCAATAACTTCGCAAAATAAATTTAAACGTAACTTTTAATGAGAGATTTGAGAATTGTATTTATGGGAACTCCTGATTTTGCTGTTGCAATTTTAGATGCACTTGTAAAAGCAAAGTTTAATGTAGTTGGCGTAATTACAGCTTCTGATAAACCTGCCGGAAGAGGTCAAAAAATAGCCGAATCTGCAGTTAAAAAATATGCTTTAGAAAACAAGCTTAACATTTTGCAACCTACAAATTTAAAAAGTGATGAGTTTATAAAAGAATTAGAAAGCTTAAATGCTAATTTACAAATAGTAGTAGCTTTTAGAATGTTGCCAAAAGTAGTTTGGAAAATGCCTAAATACGGTACCTTTAATTTACACGCATCATTATTACCAGATTACAGAGGAGCTGCGCCTATAAATTGGGCAATAATTAATGGTGAAACAAAAACAGGCGTTACTACATTTTTTATTGATGAAAAAATTGACACAGGAAACATTATTATACAAAAAGAAGTTGAAATTGGTAATACTGAAACTGTTGGTGAATTACATGATAAACTAATGAATATTGGAAGTGAGTTAGTAGTTGAAACTGTTAAACAGATTGAACAAAATAGTGTTAAAACATTTAAACAATCAGAAATTGATGAGAAACCTGCTCCAAAAATATACAGTGATACATGTAAAATAAATTGGAATGATTCCTTAAATAACATTTATAATTTAATAAGAGGCTTAAATCCATATCCTGCTGCTTGGACAACTTTAATAAACAATAATGAAGAGATTAAGGTTAAAATTTATGATGTTAAAAAAGAAAATATAGAACACAACTTTAAAACTGGAACATTAATTACTTCAAAACAAGAAATTAAAGTTAGTGTTACAAATGGCTTTCTAATAATTAACAGTTTACAATTAGCTGGTAAACGCAAAATGGAAAGTAAAAATTTGTTAAATGGATTTACATTCTCAGAAAATGCAATAATGCAATAACCCATATTTTAAAGGGTTTATAGCTTTTTTTTAATAAATAACATAAAGGTTATTAACATTTGATGCCATTTATTAACAAATATATCATTTTTTTATTCAAAAACTTGCACAAACCCTTATTCCGTATAACTTTGTTAAGCTATTAATAGCAAAATATGTTTAACCAATTAATTTAAAATTTAAGTTATGAACAAATCAGATTTAATTGATGCAATGGCAGCTGATGCTGGTATCACAAAAGCAGCAGCGAAAGCGGCATTAGAATCATTAACAGACAATGTAACTAAAACTCTTAAAGGAGGAGGAAAAGTAGCATTAGTTGGATGGGGAACTTGGTCTACTTCTGCAAGAGCAGCAAGAAGTGGTAGAAACCCTCAAACTGGAAAAACTATCCAAATTGCAGCAAAAACTGTAGTTAAATTTAAAGCTGGAGCTGGTTTAAGCGACGCTGTAAACTAACATATAAGAAATATTTCTTATTTTAAAAACTCTCTAAAAAATTTAGAGAGTTTTTTTTATTCAAAAAAAAATTTTATATTTAAAACATACAATTTTCATATAATGATAGAATTAAATCCTTCAAAAGGTAAATTATTAGTTTCAGAGCCTTCTATATTAAATGACAAATCATTTAATAGATCGGTAATTTACTTATCTGAACATAATAAAGATGGTTGTATTGGTTTTATTATTAATAAACCAACTGAATTTATTTTAAATGATTTAATTAATGAAATTAATTGTGATTTTAAAATATATAATGGTGGTCCTGTAGAACAAGAAAATTTATATTTTATTCATAAACTACCAAATTTAATTCCTAATAGCATTGAAATAGATAATGATATTTATTGGGGTGGTGATTTTGATATTTTAACAGAATTATTAAATGATAATACTATAAAGCCAACCGATATTCGTTTTTTCTTAGGTTATTCAGGTTGGTCAGAATCACAGTTAAAAGAAGAGTTAAAAGAATCTACTTGGACAGTTGTTGAGAATAATTACAAGAATATATTAGAAGTTGAAAGTGTTGATATTTGGAAAAATCAATTATTAGAGTTTGGTGGTGAATACAAAATTTGGGCTAATGCACCAAAAAACCCAAATTTAAACTAACTTATTAAACTCAAAAGTTAATTCTTTTGATACATCTGTTCTAAATAACTTCTTTTTATAAACTAAAACTGGTTGTATTCCAATTATAACGTTTGTAATAAAAATTTCACCCGCTTTTTGTAACTCAAAAGGAGAAATTATAGCTTCTTCAATCGTATATTTTTCAATTTTTGATATAATTTCAATTATTTTTTTCCTTGCAATCCCTTTTATACAACCTTCACTTATTGGTGGAGTTTTAATCAAATTTCCATTTACTACAAATATATTTCCATTGATAGCTTCAACTACTTGTTTTTTTTCGTTTACCAAAATACAATTATCAATCTTATTCTCAGAAGCATAAATACTTGCTAAAACATTTGTTATTTTATTAGTTGTTTTAATGGTGGATAACAACCCTGAGTAGATATAATAATCTTTAAATATATCAATCTCATAATCTTCTTTAATTATTGAATTAAATTCCGAGGCTTCAATTAAATAATCAACTTGATTTGTTAATGGTTTATATAAACCTCCATCTTTTCTAAAAACTGTAAATCTAACTCTTGCATCCTCTAAATTATTTTGCTCAACCGTTTTGAGCACCTCACGTTCAAAGAATTCTATTGTAAAATTAATTGAAATATCCATTCGAAGCATTCTCATAGAAGCCATTAACCTAAAATAATGATCTTCAACAAAATAAACTTTAAAATCTTTTACTTTTATAGTTTCAAATAATGCATCACCATACTTGAAAGCTCTATTATTTGAATTTAAAATTTCTTTTGATTTGTTATATATTGTACCGTTTAAATTTATCATTTTTAAATTTTAAATTACAAATTTACATAAAAAAAACCTTGAAAAAATTCAAGGTCGTATTCTATAAAAAGCACTCTAATTATGCTCCTATCGTATGTTTTAGTTCATCAATTTGGTTTTCCCAAAACATTTTAGCTTCATCAAGTTCATCATCATCTGCAAAATCTGTTACGATTAATGAAACATCTTTCGTTATTTCATCTACTTCAATTCTAAATTCAAAGTACGTTTTACTATCACCATCTTCAACCCATTTAAATTTTATTTTCTCACCGGGTCTTTCTTGAAGCACTTTTGCTTTTTCTTCGGATCCATCCCATATGAATGTATATATCTCTCCACGAGAATTTACATTATCTGCAAACCATTCAGAAAGCCCTGATGGTGTACCAAAATATTGATAAAGCATTTGTGGTGAGGCGTGTATAGGAAATTCAATTTCAAATTTAATTTTTGTCGACATCTTTTTTATTTAAAAGCACAATATATATAAATATTCCTTTTTAAAAAAATTTAAATTCTTAAAAAATAGAAGAATATATTTGTTGCTATAACTATTTTATTTTTTATATTTGCACCCTTAATAAATGGCGTGGTAGCTCAGTTGGTTAGAGCGTCGGATTCATAACCCGGAGGTCTCCAGTTCAATTCTGGATCACGCTACAAAAGCAAAATTGAATAAACAAGCGGTTTAGATTGGTCTAAACCGTTTTTTTTATGTCTACATTAAATGAATTGCTTAACTTTGAGTGCCAAAATTAACACGTTTTGGAACACGATTTGCAAATGAAGAAGAATTTTTCTACCCCAAAAATTTATAATGCCAATAGTGATTTAAACAAGCGTTGGTATGTTTATTTCTCTTTCCGAAATCCAGATACTGAAAAATTGGAACGAATGAAAAACATTTATGGGAAATCCAATAATTTTAAAACCAAAGAAGATCGCCTTTCGGTATTAACTGACTACCGTAAAAAATTATTACAACTTTTAAAAGCTGGTTTTAATCAAATTATTATAAAAATATATTTACTTTCACTATTTAGTTGCCAAAATAATTTTACCCCAGATATTTGCTCAAAAGTCTTTTCTCCGAGAGTTTTATAATACTCAAACTGTTTTTTATGCTATTTAAATAACTATTCATCTTTATTCTGTTCTAATTGGTTACAACGCGTTTTTATAAGATTTTCCCGACTGAAAAAGTAGAGATTTTTCGGACATATCAAATCGTTAGTTGAATTTTTTGTCGATTTAAGTTTAGTTTAAATGTAAGTATATATTTTAGGAGGTGTAAGGTGCCGTTTATCATTACTTTTTATCACAAAATCTATTTAAATCATTCATTGTCATTGCTCCAGCAAATCGTTTAATTTCTTCTCCGTTTTCAATTAGTACAAATTGAGGTAAACCTCTTATTTGGTATTTTTCTATTATTTTTTTATTTAAATCCGCATTCACTTTAGCAATTCTAATATTTCTCGATTCAGAGGCAAATTTTTCAATGATAGATTCCATCATTATGCAAGGTCCACACCACTCAGCCCAAAAATCAATTAATATCATTTTTTCAGCGCTCAATATCGATTCAATATTCTTTTCATTCAATTGAATTATAGTTGAATTATCAATTCTCTTAAATATTTTTTTAAAAACAAATCTAAAAGGAAATGTAAATGCCGCAATAATCGTTGATACAAAAAATAGAATAAAAGCAATTATATAATTTATAATCGATTTTAAATTTTTCTCTGTTTCAAAGTTTTTTTCTGAATCGTTTTGGTATTTAATAATCTTTTCAAGCATCTTTTTAGTAATTAAGCACAACGGTCTCGGCTATAAGTAGTTGAGTGAGTTAGCACTTAACTTTTCAATTACACACCAAACTGAAAATTCGCAAGAATTTTCAGAAGTAAGTGAGGACAAGAAATTACTTATAGCCACTGTTGGCAGTAGTTATTTTTTTAATTCATTTGCTTTTAAAACTCTTAAAAAATTACTTCCAAGAATTTTAACAATATCTTTATCACTATATCCTTTTACTATTAATGCTTTAGTTATTAAAGGATATGATGCAACATCATCTAATTGTAGTGGTGTGAGATTGATTCCATCAAAGTCAGACCCCAACCCTACATAATCAACACCCACCAATTTGACAATGTAATCTATATGATCAATCAACTTAGATAATGGTGGTCTCATTTGGTTTGCCTCTGCTGTATGTTTTTTGTACAAGTAATCCATCATATACCATTCATCCATTCCGCTTTTTAAAAGTGAATCACTTTCAATAGCGTGTTTTTCAAAAAAGGCTGTTTCTTTTTCATCAAAACTACTGTCAATAAAACCAGGATGAAAATTTACCATAATTACACCATCATTATTAGCAATTGCTTTTATTTGGTCATCTTTTAAATTTCGACGACTCTGAACAAGACTATAAACAGAACTATGTGAAGCTATAATAGGTTTGTTGGTAATCTTAATCACATCCCAAAATGTCTGGTCACCAGAGTGACTCACATCTATCATCATTCCTAGTTCATTCATTTTTGTTACAACCTGTATTCCAAAATCTGTTAGCCCTTTTTGTTGAAGATTTGGATTTGTTGTTTCATCTGCAGCACTCGTTGCCCAAGAGGGAGCGACATTATGAGTTAAAGTTAAATATCTAGCGCCACGTTTGTAGAGTACTTCTAATTTATTAAGGTCATTTTCAATCATATGGCCGCCTTCAACACCAAACATTGCTGCAATTTTATTTTCATTTACAGCTTTTAAAATAGCGTCAGAATTAGCAACTTTAATAATCTTATTTGGGTTACGCGCTATTGTTACATCTAGACTGTCCATTTGCCTATTGGCTAATTGAAAAGCGTTTTCAACACCTCCATCGCTATAAACAGAAAATATTTGTACATCTAAACCTCCCTTCTTCCAACGGTTCAAATCGCTATGTGTTTTCCCTGTTAAATCTTGATCCAACATTATTCCTAGGTCTACAGTTTTCATCAAGATATCATTGTGAGTGTCAATTACAATTGCCTCATTATGAATTTCTATAAATGTTTTAGGTTCAGATTCTTTATCTGGCGAAGATTTACAAGATGATAAAACAATAAAGAGGATCATAAAATATCTCATATAATTCAATGGTCTGTTATCATCTGCCATTTTTTTACGTATTTTTCTAAAGAAAGGAATCATATTTGGTTAGTTAGCAATTTATAGAATCCTAATATAAGAATTTATTTTACAATAGATTCATATGAATATGAGGGGTTGTATTTTTTGATTCAGTTTTTTAATGAAGGGTAACGGCTTAGAGCATGAAAAATTGCGGGTTTGAAAACGCAATTTTCCACTGTTTAGATTTATGTTTTTTATTTGTTTTAAATATAATATTTGGTTGAAAATAAGCAATTTTTTATACGCATTGTTGGGTTTTCGCTTTATGTTCTTTTTCTGAATATTAATCTATCCCCTCGTTCTTGAGATGTAAATTCACCCACATATTCCATATCTAATTTTTCTAATACTTTTCGTGATGCGATATTTCCTGGACTAACAGTTGCTATTAATTCAGTCAAATTCATTTCATTTTTCGCATATTCTAGCCAGAACTTTCCAATTTCTATTGCTAGACCTTTTCCCCAACTATTTTCATCAAGAATAAATCCAAACTCATAATTATCGTTGTTTAAATAATTACATTTTAGTAAGCCTGTAATTCCGATAACTTTATCATCTGAACTAGAAGTTAGGCACCAGAATCCAACTTTATCGGTTTCAGACTTTATGAAATCTTCTCTTAGTGATTTTTTGAATTCGTCCTTTGTGAAAACTCTTCCTTTCAAAGCTGTTTTCATCACAAAATGGTTTTCACAGAATAATTTTTCTAAATCTTTTTTATATCTAGAATTCAATATTTTAAATTTTAGTCTGTCTGTTTCCAACATAAATTATATTATTTTCAATTTCGGAAATGAAACCCAACGGGTTTTTATAAGATTTGTGCGTT
>NZ_CALAEQ010000160.1 GCF_937891065.1 uncultured Lutibacter sp.
AGATATTAAATATTTTTTTAAATTTTATTGAGTAAAAATTAAAATCATAATAAAAAAGACTGACATTTATAGGTTTTTTTTTGGGATACAATTGCTATATTTGTTACAAAGAAATACCAAGGTAAAATAATTAAAATTTAGTTAAAAATTATATACAATGACAGTTGTTGAAAAAATAGCATTACTAAAAGCCAAACGTGAAGCAGTAGCTGAAATGGGAGGTGAAGCCAGAATAGCAAAACAACACGAAAAAGGTAAATTATCTGCACGTGAACGTTTAAATGTTTTGTTTGATGAAGATACTTTTCATGAAATAGACGCATTTGCAAAACATAGATCTACTAATTTTGGAATGCAAAAAGTAGCCATTGAATCTGATGGTGTCATTGTTGGGTATGGATTGGTAAATGGAAGATCTGTTTTTGCATATTCACAAGATTTTACATCAAGAGGTGGTTCTTTAGGTCAAATGCATGCTGCTAAAATCTGTAAAGTAATGGATTTAGCTTTAAAAGCAGGAGCACCAATAGTTGGATTAAATGATTCAGGGGGAGCAAGAGTTGAAGAAGGTGTTGATGCTTTAAAAGGATATGGAGACATTTTCTTTAGAAATTCAAGAGCTTCAGGTGTAATTCCTCAAATTTCTGCAATTATGGGCCCTTGTGCTGGTGGTGCAGTTTATTCTCCAGCTATTACTGATTTTGTTTTTATGGTTAAAAAAACAAGTCATATGTTTATTACAAGTCCATATGTAATTAAAACGGTTACAGGAGAAGAAACAACTTTTGAAGAATTAGGAGGCGCAATGGTTCACAGTTCAAAAAGTGGAAATTCTCATTTTGCTTGTGATAATGATACTGATTGTATAGAACAAATTAGAGATTTAATTGATTATTTACCAAACAATAATATGGAGTCTGCTCCAGCATTAGATATGGGGGATGATCCAAGAAGATCTTGTGATATGTTAGATACATTTATACCAGATGATTCTAAAGTTCCTTATGATATGAAAACTATTATAGAGGAAGTATTAGATGGGGGAGAATTTTATGAAGTTCATGAATATTTTGCAGAAAATGCGATTGTTGGTTTTGGTAGATTAAATAACAGATCAGTAGGTATTGTTGCAAACCAACCAATGTTTTTAGCTGGTTGTTTAGATATTGATGCTTCAGATAAAGTTGCTAGATTTATTAGAACTTGTGACGCGTTTAATATTCCATTAATCACGTTTGTTGATGTACCAGGATACTTGCCAGGTGTAAATCAAGAATTAAACGGTATTATTAGACACGGAGCAAAATTATTATATGCATATTCTGAAGCTACAGTTCCTAAATTTACTGTAGTATGTAGAAAGAACTATGGTGGTGCATATATTGCAATGAGTTCAAGTCATTTAGGTGCTGATATGGTATTTGCTTGGCCAACTTCTGAAATTGCAGTAATGGGAGCTAAAGGAGCTGTTGAAGTAATTTCAACCTATAGAAAAGATATTAGTGAAGCAGAAGATAAAGTAGCAAAAACTAAAGAGAAGATCGACGAGTACGAAGAAGCTTTCAGTGTACCTTATTTAGCAGCTGAAAGAGGATATATTGATGAAGTAATTTTGCCAAGTGAAACTAGAGAAAGACTTGTAATGGCTTTAGAAACATTGTCTTCTAAGTCAGAAGCATTGCCTCCTAAAAAACACGGAAACATTCCACTATAATTTATTATTATGACACTAACACAAAAAAAGAGAAGAGCAGCAGTAATAGCAGTAAGTTGTTACACTCAATTGGAAACCAACCCAGATAAAGCACCTAATGATGCTTGGGGAAAAATGGGAATCAGTAGAATTATTAGTGGTAGACAAATGCTACAAAGTAAAGTGAAAACACCAGGAGTTAAACCTTTTCTTTAAAAATTATTAAAACATAAAAATGATGAATTTCGATAAACACGGAGTATTAGAAATGGCCAAATTAGAATATGGTGAAAACCGTATTAAAGCCGCTAATCCAATAAAAATTAATGATGTAAGTTTGCGTGATGGACACCAATCTTTATTTGCTACACGTGGTCGTACAGAAGATATGTTGCCAGTAGCTGAAATGATTGATAACGCTGGCTATAATGCAGTGGAAACTTGGGGTGGAGCTACGTTTGATACTATGCACCGTTTCTTAGGAGAAGATCCTTGGGAAAGACTAAGAACATTGAAAAAAGTAATGCCAAAAACACCATTCTCAATGTTGTTACGTGGTCAGAATGTTGTTGGTTACCGTAACTATGCTGATGATGTTGTTCAAGCATTTGTTCAGCGGTCAATAGATAACGGGATGGATATATTTCGCTGTTTCGATGCTTTGAATGATTACCGTAATTTTGAAACTGCAGCTAAAGTAATTAAAGACAATGATAAGCATTTTCAAGGAGTTGTTTGTTATACCTTAAACCAACCTCGTTTAGGTGGTGATGTGTATAATATGGAATACTATTTGAACAAGGTAAAAGAACTTGTTGCTTTTGGGGTAGATTCTATTTGTATAAAAGATATGGCTGGTTTAATTGCTCCATATGATATTTATAACATGGTTCGTGAAATTAAAAAAATTACGAATGTTCCTTTAAACTTGCATACACACTTTACCTCAGGAATGGGTGATTTGGCTATATTTAAAGCTATAGAAGCTGGTATTGACATTGTTGATACTTGTATTGGCCCATATGCTTACCGTACTTCTCATGCAGCTGTTGAACCATTAATTATGTCATTGTTAGGAACTAACCGTGATTCAGGTATGGATATCAATAAAATAACTGCTATTTCTGATGAAATGGAGAAATATATTCCTAAGTATAAGCATTTAGATAACAATCCTAAGTATGCTACTACTGATATTAATGTATTGCTTCACCAAACTCCAGGAGGTATGCTTTCTAACTTGGTTAATCAGTTAAAAGCAATGGATGCTTTGGATAAATTGGAAGATGTATTCCGTATGTTACCAAAAGTACGTAAAGATTTAGGTAATATTCCATTGGTAACGCCTACATCACAAATTGTTGGTGTGCAAACAGTAAACAATGTATTGTTTGATTCTTATGAAGGTGAATATGCTAAAATTACAGAAGAAGTAAAAGATCTTTGTTATGGATTATACGGTAAAACAACTGAACCTATCAATCCTGAAGTTCAGAAAAAAGCATTGAAAGATTATCCACGTGGAGAAACTCCTATTACAGCTCGTCCTGGTTCAATCTTAGAGCCTGAAATGGACAATGTAAAAGCAAAATTCAAAGGTCTTACCCAAGATGTTGATGATGAAGTATTGTGTGCATTGTATCCTGTTACAGGTAAAAGATTCTTGAAATGGAAATATGGTCAAGAAGAAGTGCCAGCTGATGTGAAAGCTAAAACAATGGAACAAGTAGAGAAAGAAGAAATATTAATTGCTAAAGCTTTAGCAGGTGAATTAACTTCTGGTAAAAATTCAGGAGGCTCATCGCATGAAATGGAAGTTATTGTTGACGGTGAAAAATTCAATGTGACAATTCCAAATGGAATGTCAGGAGGAAGAATGGCAGCCCCAAGAAGAGACAAAAAGAAGAAAGAGAAGGAAGTTGTAAATGATGGTGCTGTTTTGGCTCCAATTCCTGGAATGATAGTTGAATTCAAGAAAAAAAATGGAGATACTGTTAAAGCTGGTGAAACAATTGTAGTTCTGGAAGCAATGAAAATGATGAATAATTTAGAAGCTAATAAAGATGGTGTTATTAGTGGAATTAAATATGATTCTGGAGATTCAGTTTCAAAAGGAGATGTTCTCTTTTTAATTGAATAAACGGAATTAAATAATATTTTGAATTGGTGAAACTAAGGTGCTTGAAATTAAAAATTCAAGTGCCTTTTTTTTATGCCTAATAAAAATATTATTATTGGTTATTTATTTTCATTATAAATAGTTAATTACCTGTTAATAATTGAATTATTGAAATAAGACTATCTGGTACTTATTGTAGTATTTTTGTTTCTAAATTTTTCAATAAACAATTAACAAACCAACACAATGAAAAAACAAATCACCCTTTTTGCAATTTTGGTAACAGTTGCTGTTACTGCACAAAACTTTCAATTACACAGAGATCTTGAAAGAGGTCATTTTACAACAACATTTGAAATGTTTAAAATGGATAAATATGGTAATACATTCACATTTATTGATTTTGATTACAACGCTTCAGTAGGTACAAGCTTTGCATATTATGAAATAGCTCGTGTATTAAAAACAGAAAAAATGCCTATTGGTGCTCACATTGAATACAATGGAGGGCATGGAAATAATTTTAGTTTGAATGAAGCATGGATTTTTGGTGCTAACTACAGCAAAGGAAATGCTAAAATGGGATTTTCAACGTATGCAGGTTATAAAGCTTTTACAGGTGCTAATGAAGGAAACTTTCAAATTACTGGAACTTGGTATTGGAATATAGTTGCAGATAAATTAACATTTTCTGGATTTGCAGATTATTGGACCCAAAAAGGATTGTTCTTTGATGGTAATGTATTTTTAGCAGAACCTCAATTGTGGTATCATTTAAACAAAAGTTTTTCAGTTGGTGGAGAACTTGAAATATCTTCAAATTTCGGAGTAAATAGTGACGCTATTAAAGGAAGACCAACTTTAGCTGTTAAATGGAATATTTAAAATGAAAAATATGTTAGATAAGTATTTTAAAATTACAGAAAATAAATCGACACTTAAAACTGAGGTTATTGCAGGTATTACAACATTTATGACAATGGTGTATATTTTGGCAGTAAACCCAAGTATTTTAAGTGCGGCAGGAATGGATAAAGATGCCGTATTTACAGCAACTGCTTTATCAGCTATAATTGCAACTTTGGTTATGGCATTATACGCTAAATTACCTTTTGCATTGGCTCCAGGTATGGGATTAAATGCTTTTTTTGCTTTTACAGTTGTGTTAGGAATGGGGTATTCTTGGGAATTTGCATTAACAGCAGTTTTTTTAGAAGGTATTATATTTATAATATTAACAGCTTTTAATATTCGAGAGCTTATTGTAAACTCTATTCCAATAAATTTAAAACATGCTGTATCTGTTGGTATTGGTCTGTTTATTGCTTTTATTGGTTTAAAAGGAACAGGTTTAATAGTTGACAATCCAGCAACTTTAGTAAGTTTGGGAAGCATGAAAAACCCAGAAGTATTGGTTGGTATGGCCGGTGTTTTAATTATTGGGGTGTTACTAACCAAAAAAGTTAAAGGAGCAATCTTAATTGGTATTTTGGTTTCAACAATTATTGGTTTAATAGTTGGTGTTACTGTTGTTCCAGAAAATTTTAGTTTTGTAAGTTTACCTCCATCATTAGAACCAGTATTTTTTAAATTTGACTTTTCTCAGATATTTACTTTAGATATGTTGATTGTATTATTTACATTTTTATTTGTTGATATGTTTGATACTGTTGGAACTTTAGTTGGAGTGTCTTCAAAAGCTGGGATGTTGGATAAAGACGGAAAAGTTCCTCGCGTAAAACAAGCACTATTTGCAGATGCAATTGGTACTTTTGTAGGTGCAATTCTTGGAACTTCAACGGTTACAACCTATGTTGAAAGTGCTGCAGGTGTTGCAGAAGGAGGGAAAACAGGAATGACAGCATTAACAGTTGCAGGTATGTTTGCTTTGGCCTTATTTTTTGCTCCAGTTTTTATGATAATTCCTGCAGCTGCTACAGCCCCGGCATTAATTATTGTTGGATTATTCATGATTTCTCCGATTATGAAAATTGATTTGGATGATTTTACTGAATCTATTCCAGCGTTTTTCACAATTATAATGATGCCACTAACGTATAGTATTGCAGAAGGAATTGTTTTTGGGATGTTATCATACGTTTTATTAAAATTATTGACAGGAAAATACAAAGAGATAAAACCAATAATGGTGATAATAGCGATATTATTTATTATTAAGTTTTACGTATAAATTGAATATTATTAAATAAAAAAACCTTCTTGAATTTATCAAGAAGGTTTTTTTATTTAATGTTAACTCTTATTTCTTTATGAAAATTAGTTGCTTAATTCCTTTTGTTTTGGTAACAATAAATTTAATAGTACACCAACAACTGAAGCTAAACCAATACCAGCTAACGAAAAATTTCCGTAACTAATTTGAGCTCCTCCAATACCAATAGTCAAAATAATTGAAACAATTACTTGATTTCTTGTTATTGAAAAGTCTGTTTTAGCATCAATTAAAGTTTTAATACCAATACTGGCTATCATTCCGAAAAGTAATAACATAATTCCACCTAATACAGAAGCTGGAATCGTTTTTAAAATAGCACTAATTTTACCAACTAATGAAAATACAATTGCAGTAACTGCAGCTATTCTCAAAATTCTAGGGTCAGTAATTTTTGTTAAAGCTACAGCACCTGTTACTTCAGAATAAGTAGTATTTGGTGGTCCACCAAAAAAACCAGCAAAAACGGTAGCAATACCATCACCTAAAATTGTTCTATGCAGTCCAGGATCTTTTACAAACTTTTTATCAGCAACACCACTTATAGCATACATATCTCCAATATGCTCTATAATAGGGGCAATTGCTACAGGAATCATATATAAAATAGCTCCCCAGTTAAATTCTGGTGTTGTAAATTTTGGCAATGCAAACCAAGCAGCTTCGCTCACTGAAGAGAAATCTACCAATCCAGATACAATTGAAATAATGTATCCAACAATAATTCCAATAAAAATTGGAATTAGTTTTATTAAGCCCTTTGTAAAAGTAACAATAATTATAGCTGTTGCTAAAACAGTTACAGCTATTGGCCAATTAGTTTTTGCCATATCAACTCCAACAGTAGCAAGGGAAAGCCCAATAATCATAATTACAGGACCTACTACCACAGCAGGGAATATTTTTTCGATAACTCTCAATCCCCATAATTTTATAATAGCAGACACAATCCCATATACTATACCCACGGCAATAATTCCTCCTAATGTACCTGGGTAGCCATAAATTTTGGTAGCTGCAATAATTGGTGCAATAAAAGCAAAGCTACTGCCTAAAAAAACAGGTACTTTTCCTTTGGTTATAAAATGAAAAATTAAGGTACCAAAACCAGCAGTAAATAACGCAACTGCAGGGTCAATATCTATTAAAAGAGGTACTAATACAGTCGCTCCAAAAGCAACAAATAAAAATTGTACACCAATAATAATACGTTTTATTGGATTTGAGGTGTCGGTAAAAGTTTGATTTTGTGTAGGTTTCATTGGTTAGTTTTTTTTTAAATCGAGCTAATTTAACAATAAAAACAAAACAATCTTAAATGAAAGACTTAAGATTGTTTTATATATTAAAATTTAGAATGATTCTATGAAACCTA
>NZ_CALAEQ010000161.1 GCF_937891065.1 uncultured Lutibacter sp.
ATGAAATATTGTAAATATTGTGGTGCAAAATTAAAAATGAATGCTAAATTTTGTACCAATTGTGGAAATACAATTGAAGTTCATATTCAAGATAATACACAACCTAAGAAAAGTGCTGAAGCAATTATTAAACCTAAAGAGGCTATAAAGTTTACAAACGATTTTTCTAAAATAAATAGTGAAATTTCAGGTGAAAATAGCCGCGTAAATATATCAAAAATAGCTAAGTACATAACAGGGGTTTTTCTGCTAATTGTTATTCTTGCATTTATAGATTTGGATATGTTACCAATACATCCTGCCCTAGCCTTTATATCATTCTTTATCGTTTTATCTTCAATTGTTATAGGTTACATGTTTAAAAGTAGAGAAGAAAAAATGCAAACCTTAATTACTGGCGAAAATTTGTTAGCTGAATGGACATTAACTAATGAGCAAAAAGAGAATTATTCAACTTATTTATTTGAAAATGAGAAAAATAAAAATAAATTTATTTTATATTCAATTGCTGCAATAGCCATTGTTGTTTTTGGAATATTCATTTTAGTTATTGATGAGGGAAAATTATTTATGTTTTTAATACTCATTGGGTTAATCTTATTTTTAGCCTCATTTGCTTATGGAATGCCTTTTTATTACAAAAGGAGCAATCTAAAAGGTGATGGAAAAATATTAATTGGTGCAAAATATGCATATATCAATGGTTATTTTCATAATTGGGATTTCCCATTTTCAGGATTAAAAAAAATACAACAAATTGAAACACCTTTTAATGGTATAAATTTCGTTTATTATTATACTGATAGAACCTTGTCGCATAGCGAAGAACTATTTATCCCAGTTTCAGAAGATATTGACGTAGCAGAATTAATATCAACACTAAAAGAATTAAATTCAAAATAAAATAATTAACTTATATTTAAACAATAATTCATTTTCAAAAATATTGAACTATCTATTAAAATTTATTTTTTTATTAATAAGTATAGGTATACTTATTTCTTGTGGAACAACTCATAAAATTAAAAGCGACTTAAAGCATAGTAACAAGGAGTCTTCTTTTTTCAAAGGTTTAGTAATATATAATCCAAAAATGAAAAAAGAAATTTTAAATTACAACGGTAAAAAATATTTCACACCTGCATCCAACACTAAATTATTCACATTTTATACTGCCTATAAAGCACTACAGGATTCTGTTGTGGGTTTGGAATATTACAAAGTAAAAGATTCATTACTAATTAAAGGAACTGCAGATCCGTCTTTATTATATGGTTTTAACAGTACTAAAATTATAGATTTCTTGAAAAATGAAGCAGATAGCATCTACATGTTAAATGAAACTATTGATGAACCGCCATATGGAAATGGCTGGGCTTGGGATGATTATCAAGATTATTACATGCCCGAGAAAAGTTTATTTTCTGTGTATGGGAATATTGTGAAATATTCAATTAAAGATAGTTTAGTTATCTCAACTCCCTCCTATTTTAAAAATAACATTACAATTTTAGACTCAACTTCTGTTACTAGAGAGCTTACTAAAAATATTTTTTATATTGAAAAAAATCATGAAAAAGAAAATGAAGTTCCATTTATAACTTCCAATAAACTTGTAGCAGAATTATTAGGTGAGCAAATTCAAAAAACTATCAAAGTCATTCCATCTAATAAAAAATATGATTTTAAAATTTTAAAAAGTATTCGTTATGATGATCTGTATAAACAAATGCTTGTCGTTAGCGATAATTTTATAGCAGAACAATTGTTGCTTCAAGTTGGAAAAGAAGTAGCTAACACATATTCAGTAAAAGCCGCAATAGATTATTCTTTAACTAATTATTTGCAAGATTTACCTCAAAAACCACGTTGGGTTGATGGTTCTGGCCTATCTAGGTATAATTTATTTTCACCAAATGACTTTGTTTTTTTATTAGACAAAATGTTTAACGAAATACCTTTGCCTAAATTATTGAATTATTTCCCTGCTGTAGGCGAATCGGGAACCTTAAAAGATTGGTATGGAAATGAGAAACCTTATGTATATGCTAAATCAGGCTCCTTATCTAATAATTATAATTTAAGTGGCTACTTAATTACTAAAAAAGGCACCGTCCTTATTTTTAGCTATATGAACAATCACTATCAAAAATCAACTTCTAGTATTAAAAGT
>NZ_CALAEQ010000162.1 GCF_937891065.1 uncultured Lutibacter sp.
AATTCAAATTACGGTTATTCTAATTTCAATTATACTTTCTGCTTTCTTTTCAGGAATGGAAATTGCTTATATTTCTGCTAATAAATTTCAAGTTGAATTAGAGAAGAAAAAAGCAGGTTTTATTGCTAAAATACTTACCAAACTAACTTCAAAATCTTCAAAATTTATTACAACAATGTTGGTTGGTAATAATATTGCTTTGGTAGTTTATAGTTTTTTTATGGGAGAATTTATTATAAATATGTTACCTATAAATGAATTAAATGAGTTTTCTATATTAATAATACAAACAGTAATTTCAACATTAATAATTTTAGTTACTGCTGAATTTTTGCCAAAAGCTATATTTAGAATTTATGCCAACGAAACACTTTTGATTTTTGCACCATTTGCATACTTTTTTTATATTATTTTTCACTTTATTTCGGATTTTATAACTTTAATTTCAGACTTCTTTTTAAAAGTATTTTTTAATTCTTTAAAAGTTGTTAGCCAAACCGAATTTAGCAAGGAGGAATTGGGTAATTACATTCTTAAGCAACTTGAAAATTCGAAAAGTAGTGAGGAAGTTGATTCTGAAATTCAAATTTTTCAAAATGCTTTAGAATTTGATAATGTGAAAGCACGTGAAATAATGATACCACGAACAGAAATTTTTGCGGTTGATATAAATGAAAGCATTCCTAATTTAAAAGCCTTATTTATTAAAACAGGTTATTCTAAGATATTAGTTTATAAAGATTCATTGGATGATGTTTTGGGCTACGCACATGCGTTTGAATTGTTTAAAAATCCAAATACAATACAATCAATATTATTACCAGTTGAATTTGTACCTGAAAGTATGATGATTAACAATGTGTTAAATGTTTTAATTAAAAAAAAGAAAAGCATTTCTGTTGTTTTAGATGAATTTGGAGGAACTTCTGGTATAATAACGGTTGAAGATATTGTAGAAGAATTGTTTGGAGAAATAGTTGATGAGCATGATACTGTTGAATTGTTGGAAAATAAAATTAATGATAGAGAATATGAGTTTTCTGCACGTTTAGAAGTTGATTATTTAAATGAAACTTACGATTTAAATATCGAAGATAATGAAGCTTATGAAACCCTTGGAGGTTTTATAGTTTATTATAATGAGGATATTCCAAAACAAGATGAAATTATTGAAATTAACAATTTATATTTCAAAATGTTGAAAGTAGACTCATCAAAAATTCTTGAAGTTTATGTAAAAGTACTAGATATTGTAGATTAATTTCAATCCCTACTAAAAATAGCTAACTTTTCCTATTAATTATGAAGTTTTAACTTTCATAATTAAATACTAAATTGTATTTTCGCACACTGTAATAAAAGAAAAATAAAATGGCAATATTATCAAAAATTAGAGATCGTTCAATGTTCCTAATCCTAATTGTAGGTTTAGCACTATTTGCATTTGTTCTTGATCCAAGCTCAATTCAACAATTTTTTAGTTCAAGTAAAGTAAATTCTGTAGGGCAAATCAACGGAGAAGATATTGACCGTGATGAATTTGCACAACAAGTTGAAGCTTATAAAACTCAAAGTGGAGGAAGAGCAACTCAAATGCAAGCCGTAAATGCTGTATGGAATAGCATGGTAAGTGAAAAAGTTTTTCAAACTCAACTTGAAAAAGCAGGTATTGTTGTTGGTGAAAAAGATATTTGGGATGCTATGATTGCATTACCAGAAATTCAAAATTCGCCATTATTCAAAAATGAAATTAATCTTTTTGATGAAGAAAAGCTTAAGGAATATATTGCTAATATGAAAGATGAAGCTGAAACAGGCAATAAACAAGCTTGGATGAATTGGTTAGCTACTGAAAAAAGTATCAAACAAAATTTAGAGCGTCAAGCGTATTCATCTTTAGTTTCAATTGGTTTAGGTGCTTCTTTAGAAGAAGGTAAGAGAGATTATATGTTTGATAACACTAAAATGGATGCAAAATATGTTTTTGTGCCTTATAGTTCTATTCCAGACAGTATAAGCCTTGTATCTAAAGATGAAATTCAAAAATATGTTGAAGAAAATTCAAAAAGATTTAAGCCAGAAGCTACTCGTACTTTAAAATATGTAAAATTTGATATTGTACCATCAGAAACTGATGATGCCAATGCTAAAATTTTAGTAGAAGGTTTTATTAGTGATAGAGAAGAATATAGTAATGCTGCAAAAACTACGGTTAAAATTGCTGGATTAAAAAATACTTCTAACTATGAAGCATTTTTAAATGATAATAAATCAGATTTAGCTATAGATAATGGATATAAATATAAAAGCCAGCTTCCTGTAACTATTTCAGAAACTGTTTTTGAAGGTTTAGTCGGTGATGTTTTTGGTCCTTATAAAGACAATGGTTATTATAAAATATCTAAAATTGTAGAAACGTTACAATTGCCAGATTCCGTAAAATCTAGCCATATTATTGTTCCTTACATAGGTACAACAAGGTCTACATCTACTAAAACTAAAGATGAAGCTAAGAAAACAATTGATAGTATTTTTACTTTAGTAAAGAATAGTAAAACAAAATTTACTGAAATTGCAGATGTAGTTAATTCTGATGGAACAAAGGGAAAAGGTGGTGATATTGGATGGGTAAGAAAAGATCAAGCTTTTTCGCCAGGTTTTGATAAAGATTTTGCTGATTTTATTTATAAAAATAAAACTGGAAGTATAGATGTTGTTGAAACAGCATTCGGTTTTCATATTATTAGAATAGATGAGCAAACAGCTCCTGAGAAAGTAGTTAAATTAGCAACTTTTGCTCGTTTAATTGAAGCTTCTGAAGAAACTGAAAATATAATTTTTGAAAAAGCTGAAACATTGACTTCAAATTTAGCTGACGGAAAAAAATTGGAAGATGTAGCTACAGAATTAAATTATAACGTGCAATCAGCAGTTAATTTAAAAGCTTTATCTGAAAGTATACCTGGTTTAAACAATCAACGCCAAATAGTTCAATGGTCTTTTGATCAAGAAAGAGAATTAAATGATTCTAAACGTTTTGATATAGATGTTCTTGGTAAAAGAGGTTATGCAGTTGTCTTATTAAGCGGTAAAACTGAAAAAGATGGAATTGTATTAAGTTCTGATATTTTATTAAATGTACGTCCAGAACTAACAAACAAGAAAAAAGCAGGACTAATTATAGAGAAAATGAAAGGAGCTACTTTAGAAGAAATTGCTCAAATTACTAATACTACTGTTCGTACTGCATCTTCAGTTACATTAGCAAGTCCGTTACTTTCAGGTGTAGGAAATGAACCTGCAATTGTTGGAGCGATGTCTACTTTAAAATTAGAGGAACTTTCTGATAAAATTGAAGGTGAAAAAGGAGTGTTTGTTGTGATGGTAACTAAGAGAGAAGCTTCAGTAGAATTAGAAAACTACGAAACTTTCCGTAATAAAATAGTAACTAAATTAAAAGGTAGAAGCTACCAATTATATCAAGTATTACAAGATGCATCGGATATACAGGATAACAGAAGTAAATTCTATTAATAAATAAGATAGATATCATATATTTAAAACCTGCTCAATTTAATTGAGCAGGTTTTTTTTGTTTAGTTCTATTCTATGCTTATTAAAGAAAATCAAGAACTAATATTTTTTATAAGAATCAATTAGAAAATAAAATAAGTTACAAGGGAAAATATCTAAAAGTTACCTTTGAAATTAATTGTAGCTTCTAATTTTAGTTGAAATAAACTCAACTACTTAAAATAGGGCAAATAAAAAACCTTCAAAAGGAAGTTTTGAAGGTTTTTTTAAAATAGATTATTGGTTATTAACAACTAATGGATTGCTAATAAAACTTGAATGAATTAGCCATTCATAGAAATTAAAAATTCATCATTTGATGTAGTGTACTGGATTTTATCTTTAATAAACTCCATTGCTTCTACAGGATTCATATCTGCTAAATATTTTCTAAGTACCCACATACGTTTAACAGTTTTAGGGTCTAATAGTAAATCATCTCTACGCGTGCTAGATTTAACAAGATCAATAGCTGGATAAATTCTACGGTTAGAAATATTTCTCTCTAATTGAAGTTCCATATTACCAGTTCCTTTAAATTCTTCAAAAATTACTTCATCCATTTTTGATCCAGTCTCTGTTAAAGCAGTTGCAATAATTGTTAATGAACCACCATTCTCAATGTTACGTGCAGCTCCAAAGAAACGTTTAGGCTTGTGTAATGCGTTTGCATCAATACCACCTGATAATATTTTACCTGACGCCGGCGCAACTGTATTATAAGCTCTAGCTAAACGAGTAATTGAATCTAATAAGATAACAACATCATGGCCACATTCAACCAATCTTTTTGCTTTTTCTAAAACAATATTGGCAACTCTAACATGTTTTTCTGCTGGTTCGTCAAAAGTTGAAGCAACAACTTCACCTTTTACACTACGCTGCATATCTGTTACCTCTTCAGGTCTTTCATCAATTAATAAAATAATTTGATAAACTTCAGGATGATTGGAAGCAATAGAATTCGCAATATCCTTAAGTAACATGGTTTTACCAGTTTTAGGTTGAGAAACAATCATTCCTCTTTGCCCTTTTCCAATTGGTGAAAACAAATCCATAATTCTTGTTGAAAGAGTACTTCCTTTTCCAGCTAAATTAAATTTTTCTTCTGGGAATAAAGGTGTTAAATGCTCAAATGAAACACGGTCTCTTAC
>NZ_CALAEQ010000163.1 GCF_937891065.1 uncultured Lutibacter sp.
TGACCTAAAATAAAATGAAAAATCTTTAGGGAAAATTTGAAATCTATTGTAAAAAGTTAATAAATTAATTAAAATAAGTATGGTCCAACATAAAATGTGGATTATTGCAGGGTTTATATTTTTAAAACTAAATTTCAGAATTTTTGATTTAATAAAATTACTTATTAACTACAAATTTACTTTTTTTATGGAAGTACTTGATTGATAATTATGAATGTTTTTAAAACCTCTTATTCAACACTTAATTCCTTATTGAAAAATATTTAGATAAATAGTTTAATTAAAATTAATCTATTATTGTCATGTTTCGAAAATGAAATTAAGGAGTTAGATAAGTATAATTATCTAACTCCTTTTTAAAACAACTTAATAAAACAACAATTAAACTCAAAATTATTAATCTTCATCATTACTTTCTTCAAGTGGACGATATTCCCAATTATCATCAAAATAATAACTTCCACTTCTTCCCATTGCTACAAAAGCTCTATCGGAAAAACTAAATGAAATAGCATCCTGTCTTGCACTTCCTTCAAAATTAGGTTCTTCATCCCAAGTGTCCGTTGACGGATTATACACCCATAAATTAGTTGAAACCCCTGATGATTCTCCTGTAGTTAAATAAGCCAATCCATTTATTGTAAATGAAACTCCGCTTGAAAGTAATACTGAAAAGTCTGAATCTTCATCATCTAAATCTGTTAATCGAGTCCAAACTTTAGTATCACCATCAAATACATAAAAATCATTTTCATAAGCTCCATTTCTTAATCCTGTTCCTAAATATGCTTTATCATCTAAAACAAAAACAACTGCATCTTTTCTTTTGTTTCCTCCAAAACCAACAGATTGAGACCAAGTGTTTGAAATATCATCATATTCATAAAAATCTTTTAATTCACTTCCATCGTAGCCAGTTCCTATATAGCCTTTATTACCAACAGAAAACCCAACTGCACCATACCTTTCTGTACCTAAAAAATCAGCTTTTTGTGTCCAAGTATCAGTTCCTGGATCGTACATCCAAAAATCTTTTAACTTATTACTTCCATCGTATCCAGTTCCTAAATAACCTTTACCATTCAATTCAAAACCTACTGCTCCACTTCTTGCTACACCAGGAAAGTTCGCTTTTTTAACCCAATAATCACCCTCTTTATTATATTCCCAAAGGTCACTTAAATAATCATCACCATCATAACCGGCCACTAAATATCCTTTATCACCTATTACAAATGATACCGAATTACCTCTTGCATCACCATCAAATGAAGAGCTTTCAACCCAATTTCCATATTCCACATCATCGTCACTTGATGAACACCCTACGCTTATTAAGACTAAAAGTAGTGCGATACTTTTTAAATTCATTCTTTTTAAATTCATAATTTTTCGTTTTTATTTCCCTTTTTTAATAAATCAAACTTTAAGTTAACACCCACATATACACTGTTCTTAGTTTCAATATTGTGAACACTATTTTTATTTTCATCTAACAAATTATAATCTGAAGATAATTGATAGCCTACATCAAATGCTACCTTCCAATAATTATCAATTGTATGTAAATAATTAATCCCTGTAACAAAGGATTGGTATTTTGCTTTTTCTGCTATTTTTGAATTATCCAAGAGTAAGTTTTTACTGATGTTTGAATAAAATCCTTTTGGTTTTACATGTAGATTTAGCTTGTTTCTATCATTAATTTTAAAATTAACTTTGGTAATAGGAAAACCTAAATCATAAGAAAACCTATCGTTAATTTCTCTACTATAATTTAGGAACGGGATTGGACCATCAAATCCCATAGCTGTATTGTATATTAATCCAAACTTCAACTTACTTTCCCTATTGAATTTTGTAAAAATTAAACCTCCATTGAAAGCAACATCATCCATGGTTAAACTTGACTCAAAGTTTGAAGAAATTATTGGAGATGCAACAATAACATATGCCCAATTACTATTTAATTTTTGCATATAGCTTAAACTATAATTTATAGTTTTAAAAGTCTCAATACTTGAAGAATTCATTAAATTATTTGAATCATAATCTAGATCATACTGTGAATATGAAAGCCCATTAATTAATACACCTTTATAAAATTGAGTAGGAAAATTTATATTTATTGATGATCTGCTTATTCCAACAGCATCATCTTTTTTTCCAAATGAACCAAACTCAACATTTAGCATTTCAGTATGTTGTGAAAAACTATTTATTGAAAAAAGTATAAAAACAGCTATTACTATTCTTTTTGACATATTTAAATTCATAATTATGGCTCAAAAATATTTAGTAATACTGAGTAACAAACCCTAAAATAGACTAATTAGCCTTTTTTATCTACTTAAACACCTTTTACATCTACAAAACGTAAAACACATTGATTTTGAGGTGTTTAACATTTTTTTAACTCTTTAATCGATACAATATTGCTGTTCATATATTTTAGTATGCAGAAACTAATGTGATAAAATACCTTTACCAAAAAAATATAATAATGAGAAACTGTTTTATTCTACTCTTCTTAACTTTTACAGTATTTATTTCATGTAATGATGAGTCTTCAACGTACACCGTTGGTGAAGATTTTTTAGATATTGACACTAAAGTTAGTGTGACAGATACTCTTTCAATAATAACATCGACAATACTTTTAGACTCTGTATCAACTACAAACTCAAGCAGGTCCTTAATTGGAGCTTTACAAGATGAAGACTTTGGCAACTTAACAAGTCAACCATTTTTTAATCTTTTAACATCTGACTACAATATTAATACTGATGCCATTTATGATTCTATAGGTGTAATTTTATATTACGATAGGTATTATTATGGAGATACAACTAAAATACAAACCTATAAAGTACACGAAATTATTGAAAATTTTGAACCTTCTGGTGATGATGATACTTTTTACAACACTTCTTCATTAAAATACAGCGATGAAATTTTAGGGGAATTATCATTTACACCTTTTCCTAATAAAAAAGATTCAATTTATATACCTATTAAAAATAGCTTTGGAGAGATCCTCTTTAACAAACTTAAAAATAACGAAGTCAATAATTCTGATGATTTATATCAAATTTTTAAAGGTTTAACAATTGCTTCTGATACGAACAGCAATGCCACTTTAGGTTTTAGTAAATCTTCAATTGTTATGAGAATGTATTACACTATAGAAGATGGAGATAGTGAAGATAATAGTTATTATAACGATTACACCATACAAAGTTATACTCGAAATTTTAATAAAATTACTAGTAATAGAGCCTCTACTTCTTTAAGTTCACTTGTAACTTATGAAGATTACATTAAATCTACAAGCACCAATAATTTAGCTTATATACAATCTGGATCTGCTTTAAATATGCGTGTAGACATTCCTCATATTAAAAATTTAAATTCACTCGAGCAAAATGGGACAACAATTAATGCTTCTTTAAAATTTTACCCAGATATTAAAAGTTATGAATCCAATTCTATTGGAGCAGATTCACTTGCAGTTTATATTATAGATAATAAAAATAGACTTGTTCAACAACTAGTTGGAGTTGATGGAAGTACTGTATACGCGAAATACAACACACAAAATGATGAATTTAATTCAAAAAGTTACTACTCCGCAGATATCACCTATTTTATTGAACAAGTTCAAACAAGTTCCTATAATTTAAATTATTCGTTGCTCTTTCAGTTTCCAAACAATAATAGTAGCGTAAACAAAATTAGAATTTATGATTCAGTTAATTCTGAAAACAAAATGAAACTCTCTCTAACTTATCTACTTTATTAATACGTAATACAATTTTATGAGAAAAATATTTTCTTTTGCAATATGCTTCTGTGCTTTTCATTATTCAATGAATGCTCAAAGTGATTTTAGTTCACCCTATTCTTTATATGGTTTAGGACAAGAAAATTCAAATTATTTTGGTGGTTTTTCCGCATTAGGTAATACCGGTATTGCTAGCAGAAATCTGTTTACAATTAACAAATCTAATCCGGCTTCATTAACTTCAATAGCTTCAGGTGCCTTTTTATATGAATTAGGAATAAATACTACCTATTCAAATAAAAAAACAAGTACTACATCCCAAGATAATTTCGACTTTAATATTTCTCATTTGGCAATGGCTTTTGAAGTAAAAGATTATTGGAAAATGAGTTTAGGATTGGTACCCTACTCAAAAGTAAGTTATGAAATTGACGTAAATCAGCCAATTGAAGGAACTTCACAATTTTTCAACACTAATGTTATTGGTTCGGGTGGTATAAATGAAGTATTTTGGGGAAATGGATTAAAGCTTACTAAAAACCTATCCGTTGGAGTTGAGCTATCAACTTTATTCGGGAACATTAGTAAAGAACAACTAATTAATTTTGGAGATGGATCTGCAACTATTACAAATACAAGTAACTATATTGGATTTGGTTTAAATGCCGGAATACAATATACCGTTAATAAACTAATTGGAACAGAAACAACAATTGGAGCTACTATTAATTTACCTACTTCTTTAAATGGAACAACAGACGAGGTAGGAACTAAATCTTTTACTGGCTCAGATGAAATTTCTATCATCAACGATATTGATACTAAAATTGACAATTTCGATTTACCTTTAAAAATAGGTATTGGAATAACTTCAAAAATTAATAAAAATTTAACCGTAAATTTAGATTATAAAAATATTTATTGGACAGATACTTATAAATCTAATAATACTTATATTTATAAGGATCAAGAAATTTATGGTTTTGGTTTAGAATACCAATCTGTTAAAAACATATCTAGCTTTTGGAACAGAGTAAAATATAGAGCTGGAGCGAATTACAACTCTGGGTATTTAATTTTATCTAAACAAAATATTGATAATTACTCATTTTCTTTAGGATTAGGAATCCCTGTTTCTAAAAGTGAATTTTCTTCTATGGTTAATATAAATTACTCTTATGGAAAAGAAGGAACTATTAACAATAAACTCATTCAAGACAATTTCCATAAACTATCATTAAATTTTAGTTTACTCGGAAATTGGTTCCAAAAAGAAAAAATATTCTAAGTAGTAGTTAATTAATTTTAACTTTCTTCTCTCAAATTATTTTAGTGGAATTCATTAAATTAAAAGTTAGGCATTATTCCGTTTTAATTAATCATTTTTTGACTTATTATGTTATCTAAAGAACATAGTATTATTAATTAAATTGTAATTTTGTTTCTGCTTACAAATCAGAAACATTATGGAAGATATGATATTCTATGATAGATTGCAATTTGCATTTACTATCACTTTTCACTATATATTTCCCCAGTTAACAATGGGACTTTCTTTAATAATTGTTTATTATAAGTGGCAATTTTTAAAAACTAACATTGAAAAATACAATAATGCTGCAAAATTTTTTATGAAAATATTTGCTGTTAATTTTACAATGGGAGTTGTTACAGGAATCCCTATGGAGTTTCAATTTGGGACTAATTGGGCCAAATTTTCTGAACTTACCGGAGGTATTATAGGTCAAACCTTGGCTATGGAAGGACTGTTTTCGTTCTTTTTAGAATCTTCATTCTTAGCCTTATTTATTTTTGGTGAAAAACTAATGGGACAAAAACTACATTTTTTAACAGGTTTTTTAGTCTTTTTAGGTTCTTGGGCTAGTGGATATTTAATTTTAGCAACCAATGCTTGGATGCAACACCCAGTAGGTTATGAGATTTTAGATAATGGTAAATTTGTACTAGAAAATTTTTCAGCGCTATTTAGTAATCCTTGGTTATTACCCGCTTTCTTACATAATCAACTTGCATCTCTTGTAACATCATCATTTGTAGTTGCAAGTATTGGTGCTTTTTATGTTTTAAGAAATAAAAACACAGAATACGGTAAATTATTTTTAAAAACAGGTGTAACCTTCGGTTTAGTTTCAAGTTTACTACTTGCTTTTCCAACAGGAGATATGAACGCTAAGAATGTAGCAAAATATCAACCTGCCTCATTTGCTGCAATGGAAGGAATTTTTGAAACAGAAGAAGCAGGTGCTGAAATTGTGCTTATTGGGCAACCTGATATGGTGCGAAAAAAATTAGACAATAAAATTGCTGTGCCAAATATCCTAAGTTTTTTAACGTATCAAGATTGGAACAAGCAAATTCCAGGAATGGATCAATTTAAAGATGAAGAATTACCAACTAATATTCCTGCACTGTATTATTCGTATCATATTATGGTTGGTTTAGGAACTATTTTTATAGCTATAATGGGTTTAGCCGTTTTCTTTTTATGGAGAAAAAAACTATATTCTTTCAAACCCTTACTCTGGTCAATAATGTTCTTAGTTCCTTTCCCATATATAGCAAATATTACAGGCTGGTATACTGCCGAATTAGGAAGACAACCTTATTTAGTTTATGGGTTATTAAAAACAAGTGAAGGTGTGTCTCCAAATGTATCATCAGGAAATACTTTATTTACATTACTAGGTTTTGTTGCCTTGTATATGCTACTTGGCTTGTTATTTTTAGTACTTGTAGGAAAAACAATTCATCAAGGACCAACACCACAAAAACATTAAATTATGGAAGTATTTTGGTATATTATAATTTCAGTTGTTTTCGCTATCTTTTTTATTTTAGATGGTTATAATTTCGGAACAGGTATCATACATTTATTTTTAGCTAAAACAGAAAAAGACAAAGAGGTTATTACAAAATCAGCAGGTTTATTTTGGGATTTTAATGAAGTATGGCTTGTTGCTGGCGGAGGATTACTTTTTATGGCATTTCCAACATTTTACGCTTCCGTTTTTAGTGGATTTTACTTACCACTAATCATAGTTTTATGGTTAATTATTTTTAGAGCTATTGGTTTAGAATTTAGAAGTCAGTTTAATTTTCAAATGTGGAAAGATATTTGGGATAAATCCTTTGGTGTTTCTAGCTTGTTATTAGCATTATTTTTTGGAATTGCTTTAGGAAATGTTGTTAGAGGCGTAAATTTAGGTGCAATTGAAAATGGTGTTGCAGCTTTTGAGGGGCATTATTTTTTCTTACCATTATGGGATAGTAGTTTTAGTCCGTTAAGCGAAACTCCTGGTGTAATTGATTGGTTTACTATTATTATTGGGTTAATTTCAGTAGTAACTTTAGAAATACATGGAGCAAATTGGATAATCTTAAAAACCAATTCATCTATAAACAATCAACTAAAATCTGTAATTTTTAAACTAACCATCTTGCTATTCGCTTTAACAGTAATTTCATTACTTGTTTGGCAAATAGTGAATCCAAATTCTTTAGATAATTTTATTGACAAACCTTATTTAATAGTATTTCCAGTTATTTACTTTACAGGATTATTTGGACTGTTTTTCATTAAAAAAATCAAAAAAGACATTCATTGTTTTATACTATCTACCCTAGTGATACTTGGCGGTATAACTTCTTCTTTAGCTTCTTTATTTCCAGTAATTTTACCTTCAACTCATAACCAAAATGAATCTTTAACAATATACAATACGGCTGCACCTGAATATGGCTTATCTGTTGCTTTAGGTTGGGGAATTATTGGTCTTATTCTTGTTGCTGTATATTTAATTACTCAAAATAAATTAATGAGTGGAAAAGTAGATAAGATGGATTACGGGCATTAAAATGTTAGGTTCTTATGACACACACTTTAATTTCATTAATTAGCATTATTGTTGGAATAATTGGTGCTAATATAGCTGGAATAATTCTTAAAAAATATACTTTAGGCATTACGGGGAATACAATTGCAGGTGTATTTGGAAGCATTTTATTAATTAAATCTTTTGGGAGATTAGGCTTTAACCCAAATGCAATTATGAATTTAGGAAGTATTAATTTCAACTTATTATCAATTAATATTTTAGTTTCATTTTTAGGAGGTGCTATTGCTGTAATTTTAATTCAGAAATTAAAAGCTAAAATGAATAAAGAATAAAAAAGCATAAATACAATTTTAACTAAAAGAATACTTATAAAAAAATTAGAGTTAATTTGATATTTTAGCTTCCCGATTATAATATCCCAATATGAAACCCAAAACAACCGACCAAATAGCAGCTAAACCAATTTGATATGGTTTATCTAACATAAACGTAATTGTATGGGCAGGAATCCAAAACCATACTAAGGAAAGCATTCCTTTATCAATGTTTTTCCAATTATTTTGTTTCGCAATTAAATTATCTAAAAAGCGGTGAAAAATAACTAAGAACAATCCATATTGTAAATTCATTGTTACAGATATCGAAAATGCTCTTCCAAACTTACCAAGTTCTGGTAATAAATTGTGAGAAACTAAACCATCTACAAATCCCTGAAAACCAACAAATGCATATTTAATAGTAACCGCAATAATTGCCCATTCCAACATTTTTAAAATGACAATGGAAACATTATAAGGTTTATATATTTTGCCTTGTTGCATCCATTTTGAAAAAATATCACCTAAAGTTCCAAGTACTGCAAATTGAATCATAGCACTAAATATTGGATACTCTTTAACTAATTCAACATATGTATTCATTTCTTGTTTAAAGTTTCATTAACAAGTTGCGAAGTTAAATGGTTATGTTTAAATCAAAGATGACTTTAATCAACTTTAATTTAAATTTAAAAAAGTGTATCTAAACAAGAATATTACCAACCTCCGCTAGCACCACCTCCACCGAAGCCGCCGCCGCCGCCAAAACCACCGAAGCCACCACTACTTGATCCTCCTCCAAAGCCGCCGCTTCCAAAACCACCACTAGAACGTCCGGCTCCACTTAAAAGAATTGCTGTTAAAATATCTACTGTATTATCTTTTCTATTCCCTCTATTGTTTCCTCCTCCTCTATTCTTTTTTGAAAAAACTATGATAAGGAAAAATATGATGATAATAATTAATAGAATTGGAAAACCACCTTCACTATTTCCTTTACTTGGTTCTCCCTTATATTCTCCTCTTAAAATATCAATTATTACATCGGTTCCTTTATCGAGACCTGCATAATAATCTCCTTTCTTAAATTCTGGTAAAATGATATTTTCTATAATTCTTTTTGATAAAGCATCTGTTAACAAATGTTCTACTCCATAACCTGTTTGAATTGCTATTTTTCGATCATCTTTTGCTAACAATATAACAACTCCATTGTCTTTTCCTTTTTGACCAATTTCCCATTTATGACCAAGCTCAGTTGCGTAAAGATTTATGTTTTCGCCAAATGTTGAAGGCATTATTATTAGAAATAATTCCGTAGAAGTAGAATCACTATAGCGAATTAATTTTGTTTCTAAGGCTGATTTTTCACTTGCACTTAATGTATTTGTACTATCTATTAACGCAGGTATAAAGCTAGGTTTGTTTGGTATATTTTGTGAAAATACATTGCTCGTTATCAATAAAAACAACAATAATATATTTAAAAAATTTAATCTATCCTTTAGAAATTTCATCCGATAATTCGTTTGTGTCGTTTGATTGGTAAGGGAAAAAATATTTCAATTTTTCTCCAACTTTAATAATGGTTTGTTCAATTCCTTTTTCAAATTCACCTTTAGCAAAATGAGAGAGTACAAATTCTTTTTCTGTTTCCCAAAAATCTTTAGGCACTTTATTGTTGATGCCTTCATCACCTAAAATAACAAATTTTCTACTTTCAACAGCGATGTAAAGCAATATACCATTTCTTAACTTTGTAGTATCCATTTTTAAGAAATGAAAAACCTCCAAAGCTCTTTCCATTGGAGGTTTTTCTGTACTTTTTTCTATATGAACTCTTATCTCTCCTGAAGTATTTTTTTCAGCAGTTTTTATAGCCTCAATAATTCGTTGTTCTTGAGAAGCTGTTAAAAAATCTTCAATTTTCGACATAGACTTTATTAAAATTCAACTTTTGGAGCTGCATCACTACCTGCTGCTGCTTCAAATCTAGACATCTCTTGGAAATTCCCGATAAAACCATTTAAAATGTTATTTGGAAATTTTTTAATATGCTTAGAAAATGCATTTACAGTAGTGTTAAATCTATTCCTTTCAACATTAATTCTATTTTCTGTTCCTTCTAACTGACTTTGCAATTCTAAAAAGTTTTGATTTGCTTTCAAATCTGGATATCTCTCTACAGTAACCAACAATCTTGATAGTGCTCCACTTAAACCTTCTTGCGCTTTTTGGAAAGCTGCCATTTTTTCTGGAGTAATATTAGTTGGGTCAATTGTTGTTTGAGTAGCTGTTGCACGTGCTTTAATAACACCTTCTAAAGTTTCCTTTTCATGTGCTGCGTATCCTTTTACTGTAGATACCAAATTAGGAATTAAGTCTGCTCTTCTTTGATATGCGCTTTCAACATTTGACCAAGCCGTTTTAGAATCTTGTTCAAGGTCTATCGCTGTATTGTAAAATCCAACACCCATTCTATAAATTGCAAATGCAATTACACCTATAATAATTACTGGAATTAGCCACTTTTTCATTTGTATAGTTTTTAAGTTATTTATAATTCTCTTTTATTAGTTGTTCAATACAAAATTTTGTTACAAAATTTATCAATCAATCTGGGTTTTAATTTTAATCAGCTCTTCCTTTATAGCCTCTAAACGCGTGATAATTTCATGATTATTTTTTACACTTTTAGGACTTTCTTTCATTTTCCCTTTTGCCCCTTCTAATGTAAAGCCTTTTTCTTTAACTAAATGATAAATAAGTTTTAAATTCTTAAGGTCTTCTTGTGTAAATAATCTATTCCCTTTATTGTTTTTTTTAGGCTTTAAAATATCAAATTCTTTTTCCCAAAAGCGTATATGTGAAGTATTTAACCCAAAGGCTTTTGCAACTTCACCAATTTTGTAGTATCTTTTTTCTGGTAAATCTATAAACATTAATCCAATGATTGCCCTTCTATTTGAGCTGCTTTTTGCATCGCCTCAAATTCTTCAGGAGTTAAGTTTCCGTAGTAAAAATCGATAGGATTTATTTTTGTTCCATTTTTTGAAATTTCATAATGTAAATGAGGTGCTTGTGAGCGTCCTGTATTTCCAACAAAACCAATTAAATCACCCCTTTTAACTTTTTGTCCTTTTCTAACATTGTATTTACTCATATGAGCATACAATGAAACAAACCCAAAACCATGATTAATTCTTATATGCTTACCATAACCAGATGCATTTTGATCTGCTCTTTCAACAACTCCATCACCAGATGCATAAATTGGAGTACCTGTAGGTGCTGTAAAATCCATTCCCCAATGTTTTTTTCTTGCTTTGGTAAAAGGATCTGATCTCCATCCATAACCTGAAGCCATTCTAGTTAAATCTTCATTTTTAACCGGTTGAATTGCCGGCATAGCTGCAAGCAAATCTTCTTTATTCTCTGCCAATTTTACAATTTCATCTAATGATTTAGACTGAATATATAATTGCTTAGATAAAATATCCATATTTTTAGTAACATCAATAACCATTTTAGAGTTATCAAAACCTTCTAATGCTTTATATCTGTTTAACCCTCCAAACCCTGCTCTACGCTGTTCTTCAGGGATAGGATTCACCTCAAAATATAAGCGATAAATATTATTATCTCTGTCTTGAATTCCTTTTAATATCTTTTCTAATTGAACAATTTTTTTACTGTGTAGCTCTTCATTTAATTTTACAAATTCTAATTGACGCCTAATTTCTTTTTCTTTAGGTGACTCAAAAACAGGTGTCAAGAAAACAAATCCTAAAAGCATAAATATAGAAGCCGCTACAATAGTTAACAAAAACTTTTTAAAAGTATCTCTTTTTTTAACTCGTATCTTTTGATAGGATAATGTATCAGGATCGTAATAATATTTTACTTTCGCCATAAATATAAATTATGTTATTTTTGCATCGTAAAACGCCATAATATTTATTAATATTGTGGTGCATATTTAACAAATTTACAAAATGTTTTATAAAAGTTGTAAAACGTATTTTATTTAGGAAATAATTAACAATTAAAACAGTTAAAATCAATGTTGTTTTAAACCAATATTATAAACTTTAACTAGTACAATTAGACCATACAAAAACTAAGATATTACAAATGAAATCACAACAAATCCGTCAAGAATTTTTAGACTTTTTTGAATCTAAAAAACATAGCATAGTGCCTTCTTCTCCAATGGTGTTAAAGAATGACCCAACATTAATGTTTACAAATGCTGGAATGGTACCTTTTAAAGAATATTTTTTAGGTCAAAAAAATGCTATTGATAAACGTGTGGCAGATACTCAAAAATGTTTACGCGTTTCTGGAAAACATAACGATTTGGAAGAGGTTGGTAAAGATACATACCACCATACCATGTTTGAAATGCTTGGAAACTGGAGTTTTGGTGATTATTTTAAAAAAGAAGCCATTGCATGGGCCTGGGAATTATTGGTTGATGTATTAAAAATTGACAAAGATTGTTTATATGTATCTGTTTTTGAAGGAGCTGAAGAAGATGCCTTAGATTATGATCAAGAAGCTTATGACCTTTGGAAACAATATATTAGTGAAGACCGAATTATTAATGGAAATAAAAAAGATAATTTCTGGGAAATGGGAGCTCAAGGACCTTGTGGACCATGTTCTGAAATTCATGTAGATATCAGATCTGCTGAAGAAAAAGCCAAAGTCTCAGGGAAAAGTTTGGTAAATATGGATCATCCTCAAGTGGTTGAAATTTGGAATCTTGTATTTATGGAATTCAATCGTAAAGCTGATGGTTCATTAGAAAAATTACCTGCTCAACACGTAGATACTGGAATGGGATTTGAACGTTTGTGTATGGTTTTACAAAATAAACAATCTAATTATGATACTGATGTTTTCACACCTTTAATTAGAGAAGTTGAAGCAATTACCAACAATGATTATGGTAAAAATGAAGAAACTGATATTGCCATTCGCGTTATTTCAGATCACGTTCGTGCCGTAGCTTTTGCTATTGCTGATGGACAATTACCTTCAAATACTGGTGCAGGTTATGTAATTAGACGAATTTTAAGAAGAGCTATTCGCTATGGTTTTACTTTTTTAAATGTAAAAGAACCTTTTATTTACAAACTGGTTGCTACATTAACAAAACAAATGGGCGAATATTTCCCTGAGTTAAAATCTCAAAATCAATTAGTTACTAATGTAATTAAAGAAGAAGAACTGTCGTTTTTACGCGCTTTAGATCAAGGTTTAGTATTGTTAGATGGTGTTATTAAAAACACCAAAGGAAGTGAAGTTTCAGGAAAAAAAGCATTCGAATTATATGATACTTATGGGTTTCCTATAGATTTAACAGCTTTAATTCTTTCCGAAAAAGGAATGACCTTAAATGAAGAAGAATTTAAGATTGAATTAGAAAAACAAAAAAACAGATCTAGAGCTGCAGCTGTTGTTGAAACTGATGATTGGGTAGTTTTATATGAGGATGATGATGAAGAATTTATTGGTTATGACACCCTTGAAGCTAATATTAAAATAACGCGTTACAGAAAAGTTTCCTCTATAAAAGATGGTGATTTATACCAATTAGTATTTAACATGACTCCGTTTTATGCAGAAGGTGGTGGACAAGTTGGTGATAAAGGCTATCTTGAAGTGAACAATGGAAATGTTATTTATATTGTTGATACTAAAAAAGAAAATAATTTAATTATTCACTTTGCTAAAAGTTTACCAAAAGACCCAACACAAATTTTTAAAGTTGTAGTTGATGGAAAACAACGTCATAGAACTGCTTGTAACCATACTGCAACACACCTTTTACATCAGGCGTTAAGAGAAATATTAGGAACTCATGTTGAACAAAAAGGTTCATCAGTACATTCAAAAGGTTTACGTTTTGATTTTTCGCATTTTTCTAAATTAACAGTTGATGAATTACGTGATGTTGAAGATTATGTAAATGCACGAATTTCTAGTAAAATTCCATTAGAAGAATTTAGAAATATTCCTATGGAAACAGCAATTGAAAAAGGTGCCATGGCTTTATTTGGTGAAAAATATGGAGATACTGTTCGTGCTATTCAGTTTGGAAGTTCAGTAGAGCTTTGTGGTGGAATTCACGTACAAAACACTAGTGATATTTGGCATTTTAAAATCACTTCAGAATCTGCAATTGCTGCAGGTGTTAGACGTATTGAAGGGATTACCAATGACGCTACTAAAGATTTTTATTTTGAAAACAATAGAACTTTTTATGAGATTAAGGATATTCTAAAAAATCCTGCCAATCCACAAAAGGCTATTGTTGATTTACTAGATGAAAACTCTGCTCTTAAAAAACAAATTGAAACTTTATTAAAAGATAAAGCAAAAAATTTAAAAGGCGATTTAATTCATGAAGTTGAAACCATAAACGGTATTAATTTTTTAGCTAAAAAGATAGATTTAGATCAAAATAGTATTAAAGATTTAGCCTTTGATTTAGGGAATCAACTAGATAATTTGTTTTTATTAGTCGGTTCAGAATCTGACGGAAAAGCTTTTTTAACCTGTTATATTGCTAAAAACTTAGTTGAAGAAAAGCAATTAGATGCTGGAAAAGTAGTTCGTGAACTGGGAAAATTAATTCACGGTGGCGGTGGCGGTCAACCTTATTTTGCAACTGCTGGAGGTAGAAATCCTGAAGGAATTGATAAAGCATTAGAAGAAAGTAAAAGATATATAATTTAAAACATAATTATTATTACAAACTCATCACCCTAAACTTAACTCAGTGTGATGAGTTAAAAATTCAAGTAAAATGAATTTCAGAACCAACATACAACTTCATAAGGAACGTAATCAAATAGATTATAATTCTAAATTGTTGCTAATTGGTTCTTGCTTTTCAGAAAATATTTATCAGAAATTAAACTACTTTAAGTTCAATGCTTTTAGCAATCCGTTTGGTATTTTATTCAACCCAATTGCCATTGAAAGCTTAATTACCAATGCAATTAATCGAAAAGAATACTCAGATAAAGACATTTTTCAATTAAATGAACGTTGGCATTGTTTTGATGCACATTCAGATTTAAGTTCAAGTAATAAAAATGAATTACTTCAAAATTTAAACCGTGAGATTGATGCAACAAATAAACAATTAACTCAGGCTACACACATCATAATTACGTTGGGCACTTCTTGGATGTATCGATTTATTGAAACCGATACTATTGTAGGAAATTGCCATAAAGTACCTCAAAAAAAGTTTTTAAAAGAGCTACTACCTGTTGATGAGATTATTGCTTCTTTAGAAAATTTGAGTACACTTATAAAAGATGTAAACCCAACAATAAATATTATTTTTACGTTAAGTCCTGTAAGGCATTTAAAAGATGGTTTTGTAGAAAACTCGCAAAGTAAATCACATTTATTATCGGCAATTCATCAAGTAATTGATAAAAGAAATCAATTGTATTACTTTCCTTCCTATGAAATTATGTTGGATGATTTACGTGAGTATCGTTTTTATAATAGTGATATGATTCACCCAAATGAAACAGCCATTAATTATATTTGGGAACAGTTTCAGCATGTTTGGATTGATAAAAAAACAGCCTCAATCATGAAAGAGGTTGATCATATTCAAAGAGGATTGGCACACAAACCTTTCAATCCTAATTCTGAACAACATCAACAATTTTTAACTGATTTACAAAAAAAAATAACTTCAATAACTAATAACACCAATATTTCTTTTTAAATAATACGACAAATGCCGTATTGATTTAAGTTTTTATAAATCTGACTTTTGAAGTATTAACTTTAAAATTAGATTAATATGAAAACATTTAAAAAAATTATGGTATTAACTATGACATTGTCATTAGTTTTATTTTCATCATGTTCAAAAAGTGATGATGCAGGAGGAAATGGAAGTGCTTCATCTGGAACTTTAACTGCCAAAGTCGATGGTACATCATACCAATCTATGGAAATTTCATCTTCAGCCACTGTTGCAAATACAGGACCGGGAGAAAATTTAATAATTATTGCATCAAATAGTGATGGAAATGCCTTTGCAATTACAATATTTGGGTATACAGGAACGGGAACTTATGAAATTACTGGAGCAAACATAGCTGTTACAAATGCGGCTTCTTATTCTGAAACAAATGTTAATTTAAGCAATCCTACCGCCTCTACAACAGAAATTTGGCAAGCTCCTTACGACGCAACAAAGATTGGGTCTTTATCAGTTTCAGAAGAAACAGGGTCTACTATTAAAGGAACATTTAACTTTAAATGCAAGAACGTTCTTGGTGACAGTTCAATTAAAAACATTACAGATGGTGCGTTTAATTTAACCAAAAAAACCTCCTAAATTATTGTTATGCTAGTTACCAAATTAAAAATCTTATTTAGGTTACATTTTAAAGTGTAACCTTTTTTCCCAAGAAAAGAGAAAGCTTTCTTCTAATAAGAATATACGACAAATGCCGTATTGATTACCTACACATTTTATTGGATTTTTGATTTAATCATTCTAAACGATTCATTAAAACGAATGCCGAACTAAGATAAATACTCAAATTATGAAAACTAAAACATTCAAATTACAAAAATTACTAATAGTTATTTTTGTAGCTATTGTAACTTCAATTTCTGCACAAAAAGCAGAAACACCTGACAATACCTATAATTTAGGTGCAACTATTAATGAAATGACACTTACCGTTGGTGGCATTTTAGTAGTTGCTACTAATGACGGTTTAGTAGGGATAGACCCAAAACAAAGTGCTCCTGTATTCACATTTAATAACTTCGGAAAACTTAGTCCAGAAGAAACCGAATTTATACCAGCTTCTCCATATATTGTAGTCTCTCAGGGTGTAGGCTCCAAATTCGCAGGAATTGCGAAAACAAAACGAGCCGTTTTAGATTATATAACGGGTAAGGTTATTTTTAATTCTGAAACAGATAACTGGAATCAAATTTATACCTGCAATATTGTGCTGCCACAAAATAAATTAATTGTGAGCGGTATCCAAAAAGAAGGAGATAAGTTTGAAAAAATGACTCCAAAAGTAGCAGTTTACGACTTAGCAACCCAAACACTTGATTACAGTTTCTTTTTAGATAAACCAGGAAGAGTAGGCATCGCAAAAGATTTTAGTGTAACAGGTGTGCCATTACTATTAAAAAGCATGCTAATTATACCAACGGCACAAGGTTTAATAGCTAAATCTCATAAGGGTGATGATTTGTGGGAATGTAAAATAAAAGGAATCAATTGGATGACTTCAGATATTTCAGAAACAGAAATTTACGGTTTCGAAACGACTACGAACGGAAAAAACACACGTATTCATAAAATAAGTAATAAGGGTATAGAACTTTGGAAGGATGATAGAAAAGTGCAAGGAAATGTATCAAACTTTCAAATTTTACCACAAGGTATTGCTGTAGTTAGTGATAAAAGTTCAGGAGGTAGTACGAGTGTATTTGCAACAAAAAACGAATCTGAAATTGCATTCTTAAGCGCGTCAACTGGCGAGGATTTATGGGATAAAGCACCAAAAACAAAAGGTTGGGTACAGCATTTTTATGTACAAGAAGATGGTATTTTATTTGGTATTCAGCAAGGTGGGATCAATAAAATATCGTTTGAAGGGAAAACATTATTTAAAAAACCATTAAAAACAGGAGAGAATATTATGGTTATGGCAGAATCGCCGCAAGGTTTAATCTATATCACCAGTGAAGATGCCAATATTGTAGATTTAAAAACTGGCGATCAAGTTTGGAACAAACCGTTGAAATATAAAAATTCTGCAGCTGTGGCTTCAACATTTGATAGGGCTAAAAACAGGTACCTAATTGCAGCAGATGGCGATGTTTATGCAATAGACGCTCAAACTGGAGATGCAACAGATTTTTCAAAAGTAAAGTTTGATGAAAAAGAAGTGGCCAATACTATGGAAATGCGAAATGGTAATATCTTTTTAAGTGCATCTCAAAACTTGGCGCTTTTAGATAATGAAGGAAAACAAATATATAACGAATACTATAAATCGCCTGGTCAAAGTGGCTTTATTAAAGTGTTATCAGGTGTTATGGCAGTAGCATCCACAGGTTTGTCAATGGCTATGGCCGCTAAAGCAGGAGCAAATAAAACTAATGTTTACGGTGGTTTAAACGATTTAAGCAGTTATAATGAATATGGCAAAGAAGCTGCAAGAGCTTCAAAAATGTTTGCAGAAATTGGTAGTGCTGCTTTTGATGTCATGTCAAAACGTTTTAAAGCCACAGCAGCTACTGAAAACGCACAATTTATATTAACAAAACTAGATGATGGTGTTGGCTTGGTTAAAGTAGATAAAGAGTCGGGGAAAATTGCAAAAGAAATAGTTTTAAAAGATAAAAAACCAGAATACCAAGTTGATGAATTTGGAGGAGTTTTATACTACAAGGCAGATAAAAGCACCTTAAATGCATATGATTTAAACAAATAAGGGTAAAAACCTTGAAAGGCTGTTTCAATTTACCACAAGTTGAAGCAGTCTTTTTTTGTTTATTTGTGAATACCTTTTTAATAAAATATTTATCTTATTGGTTTTTTTGTATTTTAGTTAAAACTAACTATTTATGAAACTAAAACTAACCATCTTATTTTTAATTTTAAGCCTGTCAATTATTGGTGCTCAAAACAAGATAATTGATAGCCTAAAAGCACTGGTTAAAACAGAAATAACCGATTCTTTAAAAATTAAAGCTTACGGAGATTTATGTTGGTATTATAGTGGTATTTCAACAGATTCAGCATTTTATTATGGAAATGTAGCATTGGATTTATCAAAAAAAACCAACAACCTAAATGGAGAAGCACAAGCTTATAACGATTTTGGAATTATCCATTATAAACTTTCAAATTTTGACACTTCAAATACCTTTTATAAAAAAGCATTAGTTATTAGATTAAAAAATAAAGACACTTTAGGATTAGGTAGCCTTTATAACAAAATGGGGATTTCCTATCAACGTATTTTCAAAATGGATTCAGCTATTTATTACAATACAAAAGCTTTAGAAATTTTTGAAAGTTTAAAAAATGGACAATATGTTGCCTTAATAAAAAATAACATTGCAAATATTTATTTTAATCTAAAACAATATCAAAAAGCATTAAATGAACATTTAGATGTAGTTAAAATAAGAGAACAAATCAACGATGAATTTGGACTAGTTCAATCTTATACCAATATTGGAAATTCATATTTATTTTTAAAAGACACCCTAAAAAGCACCCTTAATTATAAAAAAGGTATTGAGATTGCTGAAAAAAATAATTATGAACAAGAATTATCTGCACTGTATAACAACTATGGTGCTATTTTAACTAATCAAAAACAATTTGATGAAGCAATACTCTTTTTTAATAAGTCCTTACAATTGCGAGAAAAATTAAATGACAGTTATGGCATTGCCAGTGTAAGTCAAAATATTGGTGATTTATACTTATCAACCGGAAAAATTAAAGATGCCGAATTAAATCTTAGAAGAGGATTATTATTAGCTAAAAAAACGAATGCTAAGGAATTAGAAATGAAAGGTTATAAAGCGCTCCTTTCATTTTTTGCAGTCAAAAAAAATACCGATAGTATTCTTCACTACCAAAAATTATATTCTATTGCTCAGGACAGCATATTTAATTCAAGAGTTACAAAGGAAATTGCAGAGATTCAAGAAAAATATGACACTGCACAACGTGAAAAAGAAATTTCGCAACAAAAAGAACTTTTATTAAAAAATGAATTAGAAATAAAAAATAAAAATTTATACGCATTGTTACTAAGCTCTGGGCTACTAATTTTTACAATTATTTCATTCGGCTTGTACAAACGTCAGCAGCATAAAAAAAGAGAATATAAAAACCAACTCAAACTAAAAGAAGCCCAAACATACAGTAAATTACAAGATCAACGGTTACACATTTCACGAGATTTACACGACAATATTGGTTCACAACTTACCTTTATAATTTCATCTATTGATAACCTAAAGTTTTCAACGGATGTAACCAATGAAAAGCTTAAAAATAAATTAACTGAAATTAACCAATTTACTGGTGGTACAATTAGCCAATTAAGAGACACTATTTGGGCAATGAACAAAAATGATATTAATTATGATGAATTTCAATCTCGACTATTATCATTTATTGAGAAAGCAAAAAAGGCAACAAATAACATACAATTTAATTTTGAATCTTCTATTTCAAACGAGTTCACTTTCACTTCAATAAAAGGGATTAGTGTATTTAGAATTATACAAGAAGCTATAAATAACGCCATTAAATATGCTGAGGCAACAGAAATTAATATCCTTATTTCTGAAAACTCATCAACCATTGAATTTGAAATAAGTGACAACGGTAAAGGGTTTGATATAAATATTGTTGAACTTGGAAATGGTTTAGAAAATATGCAACAAAGAATTAACGAAGTTGGCGGTACTATTTCAATCAATTCTCAACCAGATCAAGGAACATCTATTAAAATTATTTGTCCTAAAAATAAGACAAATGCCGTATAGTTTTATTATTACTTAAAACTTATTTTTATGAAAACTAATTTTATGAAATTACGAATAGCAATTGCAGAAGACAATAGCTTTTTAGCGAAAGCAATAATTGAAAAACTATCCTTTTTTAAAAATTTAGAGTATAAATTTAAAGGAAATAATGGAGCTGAACTTATTGGAAAACTAGAAGTTAATCATAACATTGATGTTATTTTAATGGACATTCAAATGCCTGAAATGGATGGTATAACAGCAACAGAAATTGTAAAATCTAAATATCCACATATTAAAATAATTATGCTTACTGTTTTTGATGATGATGAGAATATATTTAATGCTATTAAAGCCGGAGCAAATGGTTATTTACTAAAAGAAATTGATGCTGAAAATTTAAATAAAAGTATCTTGGAAGTAGTTTCTGGTGGAGCGCCAATGACACCAAGTATTGCTCTAAAAACACTTAAATTGTTGCGAAATCCAATAGTACTAACAAATTCAAGAGACTTAGTAGATATAAAATTAACTAAAAGAGAAACTGATATTTTAGAACACTTAAGCAAAGGATTAAATTATAATGAAATAGCCGATAATTTAATTATTTCACCATCAACAGTTCGAAAACATATTGAAAATATTTACAAAAAATTGCAGGTTCACAATAAAATTGAAGCCGTTTTAAAAGCGAAAAAACACAACTTAATTTAAGTTCTAATCAAAAAAAGAGAAGCTTAAGCTTCTCTTTTTTTGATTATATGTATTTCTGTTTAATTTACAAATTTATCAACATTTTGCCAAGGTCCTCCGTTTATAACATCGATACCTTGTTGTTTTAAAAAAGATGTTGCTTGTCCGCTTCTAGCTCCACTTCTGCAAACTGCAATTACTTTTTTATTTAATTTTTTAATTTCTTCCACCTTTGTTGGAATTAAATTTAAAACAATGTTTTTTGAACCTTTTACATGTCCATCTCTAAACTCGTCAACAGTTCTAACATCAATTACTACTGCTCCGTCATTTAAATATTCTTCAATTGAAGCTCCACTTGTACCTCCACCAAATAAACCAAAAAAACTCATTTTTTTATCATTTTAATTTTGCGCAAATATAGAATAAATATTAACAACCAAAGGTAACAGAAATTACTCTTTGTAACTTGTAATCAAAATCATCCCATTATTTATTAATTGTTCATACTTACTAATCTTTTTAATTTCAGATAGATGTGTTAAAACTTCTAACTCTAAATTAGACTTTGAATTATAAACCAATTCAAATATTTCTAATGGCAACAACCAATCTGACGGATAATTAGCTTTAAGGTTTATAAATATTGATGTTAATTTTTCAACATCTATATTCTCATTACTTCTAATCTCAGCTACTTTTTCATACAATTTATGTAACTTTAATTCTTGTTTATTATATGTAATTTTATGTGTTTTTTCATCAGAAACTTTTCCAATATTTTTGAAAGAATTCAATGAAGCTGGACCTGCATAAGCCGAAACAATTTTTTTTCCAATAGCCATATCGTAAATTCCCCATTCTGGTTGAAATAAAATATTTTCATTATGTGTCACAGTGCAGTTTTTGAATGAAATTAACAAAATTTTACCTTGCAAATCTCTTTTCCCTGTGATTACTTCACCTTCAACCTTAATATTCCCTTCAAAAAGTAAGGTTGTTCTTTTGCCTTCATAAATCCCATAAACTTCTAAATCTTTGGGAGACATATCTTCTATAGCTAAATTAATTCCTTTTAATTTGCCAATAGGGCTTCCAAAACCTTCAGAATGATATTCAATTCCATGTCCAATTAATTCTTTATCTCTACTTGCCAAAGCAGTTGGGCCAGTAGTTTGAATATAAATTGGTTTGTTATATTCATCAGAAATTACATTGGTAAAAACTCCTGAAATTTGAATTCCAGTACTCAATTCTATGGTTCCTAAATTATTAGATTCTATCAACTTTTTAACACCTTTTAATCCGCCTTTTCTTAAAGCCATTTTATTGGCAAACTCCTCCAATATAAAACTTAAATGTGCAAAATCTGGAGTCACAAATAATTGAGGTTGAGGTTTAGTAATGTCAAAATTTTGATCAGCGGCATCAATAGTATATGGTACTTTTTTCACTTTATCAGTTAAACATAATTTACTTTCTCCAATTGAGGAAAGTAATCCTGCTCCATATATTTTAGGATTTTCCAACCTTCCAATCAACCCATATTCAACAGTCCACCAATGTAAATTTCTAATTTGAGCCATTTCAGATAGCTCACCCATATTATTTTGAATTTCTTCTACTTTTTGCTGAGCATTATCAATAGCTTCTTCTGAAGAGCTTGGATCTTCTTTTAAAATAGAAAGTAACCTAATTGCCTCATATATTTCAAAATCTTTAGTTGAAGAAATAGCTTTACTTCCTATTTCTCCAAATCTGCGTAAATATTCGGCATATTCAGGATTTGCAATAATTGGTGCATGACCAGCTGCTTCATGTATAATATCAGGTGCTGGTGTGTACTCAATATGTTCTAAAGTTCTAATATCCGAAGCTATTACCAATACATTATATGCTTGAAATTCCATAAAAGCATTAGGAGGAATAAATCCATCAACTGAAACTGCTGCCCAACCAATGTCTTTTAAAATCCTATTCATTCCTTCCATTTTTGGAATAGTATCAACAGAAATACCTGTTTTTTTTAATCCTTCTAAATACGATTCATGAGCAACTTTACTTAAATAATCAATATTCATGCGCATCACATATCGCCAAACAGCTTGATTTTGAGCCGTGTAATTTTCATAGGGTTGCTTAACAATAAACTTATGTAGATGTTTTGGCAATATTTTAGTTACTTCATTAAATTTTATTGCTTTTATCATTTTTATTATTAATTTTCCGGAAAGTTACACTTTTAATTATTTTTGCATTTGATTCTCAAAAAATTAAATTTGTATTTTTACTTATTACAAAAAAATCAAAAAAAAATGAGAAGAGGTAATATAAAAGTTAAATTATTAGTTGGAGCTGCAATTATATTATTTACATTATTTCAATATTATTCTAAAAGTGAAATAAATGAATTTACTGGCAAAAAGCAACACATTACATTATCTACTGAAGATGAAATTGCTATAGGTTTACAAAGCGCTCCTAAAATGGCACAACAACATGGTGGTTTATATCCTGATCAAAAGTATCAGCAATTTGTAGATGAAGTTGGAAGAAAACTCGTGAATAATAGTATTGCAAAACAAACAAATTACAACTACGATTTTTATTTATTGAAAGATTCACAAACAATTAATGCTTTTGCCCTTCCTGGAGGTCAAATTTTTATTACTTATGCACTATTTTCAAAATTAGAAAATGAAGATCAATTGGCAGGTGTGTTAGGTCATGAAATTGGGCATGTGGTTGGGAGACATTCAGCTGAACGTATGGCAAAACAAGGATTAACACAAGGTTTGTTAAGTGGTGTTGCAGTTGGTTTTGATCCAAGTACAGCTGAAGGTGCAGCTGCCATCGCCAATGTTATGAATTTGAGTTATGGAAGAGATGACGAATTGGAAAGTGATTATTTAGGTGTGAAATTTATGATTGATGCTGGTTATAATCCAACTGAGTTAATTGGTGTCATGGAAATTTTAAAAGCTGCAGCTGGTCCAAATAGAACTTCAGAAAGAATGAGTACGCATCCAGATCCAGAAAATAGGATTGAAAAAATAAAAGAAGCTATTGAAAAATATAAAAGGAAATCGTGATTAATAATGAGTGACTTTAAGATATTCCTTTTTACTTTCAACTTAGTTTTCGCAATCGTTTTAGTTATTTTCACACTAATTTAAGACCTAATTGTAAAGGTGTTAAGTTGAATACTTCGTATATTTGGCATTCATAAAATTAAAAAGAATTTAGAATGAATAAGAAAGTGATTTTAATGATTTTAGATGGTTGGGGAATTACTCAAGATCCAAAAGTTTCAGCAATTTATAATGCAAAAACTTCTTACATAGATAGCTTATATAACAAATATGCAAACGCAAGTTTAAGAACCGATGGTGAACACGTTGGTTTACCGGAAGGCCAAATGGGAAATAGTGAAGTTGGTCATATGAATTTAGGTGCAGGTAGAATTGTGTATCAAAACCTTGTTAGAATTAATATGGCAGTTAAAAATAAAACGCTGGGAACAGAAAAAGTTTTATTAGACACCCTTAATTACGCTAAAGAAAATAATAAAAATATTCATTTATTAGGATTGGTTTCTGATGGTGGAATTCACTCACACATTAATCATTTAAAAGGATTATTAGATGTTGCAGCTGAAAATAATGCTAAAAATGTGTATTTGCATGCTTTTACAGATGGTAGAGATTGTGATCCAAAATCAGGAGCAGGCTTTATTAATGAAGTTCAAGAACATATGGCAAAAACAACTGGTGAATTGGCTTCAATTACTGGTCGTTACTTTGCTATGGATAGAGATAAGCGTTGGGAACGTGTTAAAATAGCCTATGATGCTTTGGTAAATGCAACAGGAGATAAATCTACAAATGCACTTGAAAGTATTAAACAAAGTTATGCTAATAATGTTACCGACGAATTTATCAAACCTGTTATTATGACTGATGAAAATGGAACACCAAAAGCACAAATAAAAGCTGATGATGTTGTTATTTTCTTTAATTATAGAACAGATAGAGGAAGAGAACTTACGGAAGTTTTAACTCAAAAAGATTTTCCTGAATTTGGAATGAAAACAATGCCTTTGCATTATACTACAATGACCAATTATGATGAAACTTTCAAAAATATCAATGTTATTTATAATACCGATAATTTAGAAGAAACATTGGGTGAAGTATTAGAAAAAGCAGGCAAAAAACAAATTAGAATTGCTGAAACAGAAAAATATCCACACGTTACTTTTTTCTTTTCTGGTGGAAGAGAACAAGAATTTAAAGGTGAAAAAAGGTTATTATGTCCTTCTCCAAAAGTTGCAACGTATGATTTACAACCAGAAATGAGTGCTTTTGAAATTAGAGATGCCATTATTCCAGAATTAAATAAAAAAGAAGTCGATTTTGTATGTTTAAACTTCGCCAATGGAGATATGGTTGGGCACACTGGTGTTATGGAAGCTGCAATAAAAGCGTGCGAAACGGTTGATAAATGTGTTGAAGATGTAGTAACAGCTGCAACTAAAAATGACTATACAACAATCATAATTGCAGATCACGGTAACTGCGAAACAATGATAAATCCTGATGGGACGCCAAATACAGCACACACAACAAATCCTGTACCTTTTATTATAGTTGATAACGATATTAAAAATATTAAAGATGGTGTTTTAGGAGATATCGCACCTACTATTTTAAAATTAATGGGAGTTGAACAACCAAATGCAATGAATCGTTTTTCATTGGTGTAATTTTTGTAATTTTATTCTCACATTATTAAATTTAATTATATGAAAAAATTATTATTACTTTTTTTAGTTTTTGTGACTATTAGTTGTGCGGCTCAAAAGAAAGAAGCAAATGCGGTTTTAGATGAAGCTGGAAATTTAGTTGGTATAGCCAACAAAGACAACTTTCTTAAAGAACCTTTTAACGAATGGTATACCTATAATTATGAAGAATACACTTCTGATGAAGAGATTATTGATAAACTTCAACCTCTTTTAAAAGAAGTTATAATTAAGGCATTTATGGGAACTTGGTGTGGCGATAGTCAAGAACAAACTCCTGTTTTCTATAAAATTTTAGATGAAGCTGAATTCGATTATAATAACTTAAAATTAGTTGCTGTAAATAGAAGTAAAGCAACACCTGATAACCTACAAGAAGGTTTTAACATAGAAAGAGTTCCAACTTTTATATTTTACAAAAACGGAATTGAAATTGGACGTTTTGTTGAATATCCAAGAGAAAGCGTTGAAGCTGATATTCTAAAAATTGTAAGTGGAGAACCATACAAACATTCATACGAAGAATAATATTCTTAGCTAAAAATAAAAGCCGATAATCAAAAAATGATTATCGGCTTTTTTTATTAATTGAATTTAAAAGTTCTATTAACTTGTTGCTTCATAATATTCTCTATCCATTCTTTCTCTATGATCAGGATGAGAAATTTTTATTAATTCTGCAACACGCTGATCAATTGTTTTCCCATATAAGTTGGCAACACCATACTCAGTAACTATATAATGTACGTGTGATCTTGTTGTAACAACTCCGGCGCCTTTATTTAAAAAAGGAACAATTCTACTTATCCCTTTATTTGTTTGCGACGGCAATGCAATTATTGCCTTTCCTCCTTCACTTAATGAAGCTCCTCTAATAAAATCCATTTGTCCGCCAACACCAGAGAATATATTTGGTCCAATAGAATCCGCACAAACTTGCCCAGTTAAATCTACCTGAATCGCTGAATTAATCGCTACCATTCTAGGGTTTTGTCTAATATTTGCAACATTATTAGTATAATCACAAGAACGCATTTCAATAAATGGATTATCATCTACATAATCATATAAACGTTTAGAACCACCTAAAAATGTTGTTAAAGCTCTACCTGCATTTATTCCTTTGTAATTACCGTTAATTACATCTTTCAAAATTAAATCAATAACTCCATCAGAAAACATTTCGGTGTGTAATCCTAAATCTTTATGATTTCCTAAACGAGATAATACCGCATTTGGGATAGAACCAATACCCATTTGTAACGTACTTCTATCTTCAATTAACCCTGCAACATGGTCACCAATAATACTTTCAGTTTCAGTTGGTTCAGAAACTGCAAATTCATGAAGTGGAGCACTTTCTTCAACAAAAATATCTAATTCAGAAATATGAATTAAACCTTCTCCATGTACTCTTGGCATTTGATCATTAATATGTGCAATTACATGTTTTGCATTTGCAATTACAGCTAAAATTGCTTCAACAGAAACACCTAACGAGCAATAACCGTGTTTATCTGGTGTTGAAACTTGTATTAAAGCAACATCAACAGGTAAAACATTTTTTTTGAATAAATTTGGCACTTCACTTAAAAAAACTGGCGTATAGGATCCATTTCCTGCTTTTAAAGTATGACGTACATTTTTACCTATAAAAAGTGAATTTACATGAAAACTATCTTTATAAATTGGATTGGCATAAGGTGCATCGCCTTCAATATGCAAATGGCAAACTTCAACACCTCTTAATTCTTCATGTCTTGCAGACATGGCATTAATTAATATTTGAGAAGCCGAGGCTGCTGCTTGAATATAAACTCTATCTCCCGATTTAATTACTTTTACAGCATCTTCTGCTGTTACTGCTTTATACATAATTAAGTTATTAACTGTTATACAACAAAAATACTAAGGATTTAATAAAATAACACTGTCAAATATCATCTTTTTTACATTTTATTCAAAATATTTATACTATACTGAATATTCTCATATTCTTTTTTTTTGATTTACCTTTGCAAAACAATTTTTATGATTAAATGATAGTAATTAAAACTCGTGAAGAAATAGAATTAATGCGCGAAAGTGCTTTAATTGTATCCAAAACTTTAGGAATCCTTGCTAAAGAGGTAAAACCTGGAGTTACTACTTTATATTTAGATAAATTAGCAGAAGAATTTATAAGAGATCATCATGCAATACCTGGATTTTTAGGATTGTATGATTTCCCAAACAGCTTATGTATGAGCCCTAATGCTCAAATTGTACATGGAATTCCTAATAATAAACCTTTGATTGATGGTGATATTATTTCCATTGATTGCGGTGCATTAAAAAATGGGTTTTATGGAGATCACGCTTATACATTTGAAGTTGGAAATGTAGCTCTAGAAACAAAAAAATTATTACAAATTACTAAAGAAAGTTTGTATGCAGGTATTCGCGAATTTAAAGCAGGAAACAGAGTTGGCGATGTAGGTTTTGCCATTCAACAACATTGTGAAAAACACGGTTATGGAATTGTACGTGAACTCGTTGGTCACGGTTTAGGAAAAACAATGCACGAAGACCCAGAAATGCCAAACTACGGAAAAAGAGGTAGAGGTAAAAAATTTATTGAAGGTATGGTTGTTGCTATTGAGCCAATGGTAAATATGGGAACCCATAAAATTAAACAATTAGAAGATGGCTGGACAATCTTAACAAAAGATGGGAAACCTAGTGCGCATTTTGAACATGATGTTGCAATTATAAACGGAAAACCCGAATTGCTTTCTACGTTTAAGTTTATATATGAAGCCTTAGGGATTGAAAGTAATGAAGAAGATGAGTTTAGACAATAATAATACTTAAAGAAATTTCAAAAATTGAAACGAATCTTTAAATTCATATTAAATACCATTCCACGACCTATTCTAATAAAAGTTAGTTATTTGGTTAGACCTATTATTGCAATCTTTTTAAAAGGAACCACTTATACAGATCCCATAGATGGAAAAAGTTTTCGTAAATTTTTACCCTATGGTTATGGTGTTCAACGTTCAAATGCATTATCTCCTAGTACATTTTCATTAGAACGTCACAGATTACTTTGGTTGTATTTAAAAAATGAAACTAATTTTTTCACAGCGCCTAAAAAAGTACTACATATTGCTCCCGAACAATGCTTTTTAAAACTATTTAAAAAACAAGAAAATTTAGACTACACAACTGCCGATTTATATTCACCAATTGCTGATGTTAAAGCTGACATTTGTGATTTACCTTTTGAAGAAAACTCATTTGACATCGTTTTTTCTAACCATGTTTTAGAACATATTGAAGATGATAAAAAAGCAATGAGTGAATTATTTAGAGTTTTAAAACCTAATGGATTGGGCATTTTTCAAATTCCACAAGACTTGAGTTTAGAAAACACCTATGAAGATTTTTCAATTAAATCGAAAGAAGAACGTAAAAAACATTTTGGACAATATGACCATGTGCGTATTTATGGAAGAGATTATTTCGCTCGCTTACGGAACGCAGGATTTAAAGTAAATGAAATAGATTATTCTAAAACCATTTCAGAGGAATTAATGCAAAGATATTGCCTTGTAAAAGGCGAAATTTTACCTGTTTGTTCTAAATAAATTAATCCTCAAAATTAGCAGACTTAAAAGTTTTTATTTCTCCATTTTCATCTGCATAAATTAAAAAGGCTTTTAACTCATTATGATTATTCAAAAATTCTTTGGCTTTTTCTAAACCCATTGCCATAAAAGCAGTTGCATAAGCATCAACATCAGCACAATCAGATTTTGAAATAACAGAAGCACTCAACAAATTACTTGCGGTTGCATAACCCGTTTTTGTATTTATGGTATGAACATATTTGGTACCATCAGTTGTAGTTCTATATTTTCTGTAATTACCTGATGTTGCCATAGATTCATTTTTAAGCTGAATAGTGGTTGCAAAAGAACGACTTCCATCTTCATTTGGATTTTCAATAGCTATTCTCCAAAATTCTCCATGTTCGTTTAAACCTTTCGCTCTGATTTCCCCTCCAATTTCAACCATATAGTTTTCAATATTATGTTGCTCAAAAAGCCGTCCAACAACATCAACTAAATACCCTTTTGCAATGGCATTAAAATCAAAATATATTTCAGAATATAATTTAGTTATTTTTTTATCTTCAAGTTTCACCTTACTAAAACCAACGAAATTTAATAATTCATTAATTTTAATTGAATCTAAATTTTTAATGGATTTTTCAGGTCCAAAACCCCAAGCATTAACTAAAATACCAATTGTTGGATCAAATGCTCCATTTGTCTCAACGTGAATTTTTTCTGATTTTAAAAAAATTTCTTCAAAAAAATGATCTACCAATACTGTTGAATCTCCTTTATTAATTTTTGAAATATCAGATGTTGGAATGTATGTAGAAACAGATTTGTTAACTGCTAAAATTAAACTATCAATTTTAGTCTCGAATTTTAAATTACTAATATCTAAATAACGGATCGAAAACGTTGTCCCAATGGCATTTCCTTCAATAATTTTTAACTTAGCTTCTTTATTGCAAGAAATAAATCCTACAAATATTAACAAAAATATATAATTTTTTAGTATATTCATTTTTACAAATTTTTCTTAAAGAA
>NZ_CALAEQ010000164.1 GCF_937891065.1 uncultured Lutibacter sp.
TTGCTACAATTGCGCCAAAATCGTTCATTTTATAACCTTCTTCACCTAAATTTGGATGATTTTTTAATACCTGCTCTCCTACAACTCTTCCCAATGAACGTGCAACTACACTAACTTCTAAACTATGCGTTAAACGGGTATGAACAAAGTCGGTTTTTGAAAGTGGAACAACTTGAGTTTTATCTTGTAAACTCCTAAATGAATCAGAAAAAATAATACGATCGTAATCTACTTCAAAACCTAAACGTGTTTCATCTTGTTGGATTCTTAATCTTTTTTGAGTGTCTCCAAATCGTTTTAAAGAAAGTAATTGCTCCCAGTTCATATTCGTTTTTTAAAATTTGATGCAATATACTTAATAATTTATATTATTTTATTTGATTTTATCTTGAAACTTAACCTTTAGATTATAAAAGCGTAAGACACAGTTAACGGTTACTTAACACTGTAGATGTTTATTTGTAGCATCTAATTATATGATACCATGCGCAACCTATTTATTACTTTATTTATTTTTACAACATCACAAATTTTTAGTCAGTCTTTTAGAATGAATTCATTAATTTCTGAAGAAAACCAAAACTTTAGTATTGAAGGGGTTATCTTAGATAGTGACAATTTAAATGAACCTCTATTTTTTGCTGAAATTCAAGTTAAAGACACAACAATTTCAGCAACAACTGATATAAATGGAACTTTTAAATTCAAATTAAAACCTGGCACTTATTCATTAAGTATCAGCTTTATAGGCTACAAAACTATTGAAACAGATGCTTTAATTGTAACTGCAAACAATACTATAAAATTAGAAAAATTATTATCTGGATTAAAATTACAACCTGAATTTTATTCGGCAATAACAGTATCTCAAAACTAAATTTAAAATCTTTTTTTAAAACTTAAGTGAATGTTACTAATTTGTAATCTTTATTAATTATTTTATTTACTTTCTAACTTTAAGTTAACGCATTTATCACCTTTAAATAACAACACATTAACCTTTCATTTACGTTCTAGCCATTTCTTTGCATCAAGAAATTTAGACAAAAATGAATAAAACAATAACATTATTATTTATACTATTAAGTACAGTAGTATTTAGTCAAACAAAAGGTACAATTTCAGGCACAGTGTTAGATAAAGAAGTTGATGACTCACCGCTTCCATTCGCAAATGTATTTATTAAAGGAACTACAATAGGGACTACAACAGAGTTTGAAGGAACATATACTTTTCAAGCAAACCCAGGAACTTATACGCTAGTATTCAGTTTTATTGGGTATAAAACTGTGGAAGTACCAAATGTAGTTGTAAAAGAAGGGGAAACAATTACAATTAACAAAACATTAAGTGCCAGTGAAGGAGTTTCACTTAGTGAAATACAAATTACAGGTACAACTAAAAAGGAATCTGAAAGCGTTCTTTTAACTGAACAAAAAAAAGCCACCGTTATTAAAGAAAGTATTGGAGCTGAAAGGTTAGCAAGAATTGGTGTATCTAATGCTGCTGCTGCAACATCAAAAATATCTGGTGTTACAAAAAATGAAGGTTCTGGTGATATTTACATTCGTGGTTTAGGAGATAGATATTTAACAACATCAATGAATGGTTTACCAATACCTTCTGATGATGTTGAAAAGAAAAATATGGATTTGAATTTATTCTCTACTGATATTATTCAAAATGTTAGTATTAGCAAAACCTATTCAACAGAAAACTACGTAGATCAAGCTTCAGGAAATGTTGATATTGTAACAAAAGAATATAATGGAGGTAAATTTTCAGTTGGTATTAGTGGAGGATCAAATACAAATGTATTAAAAAATGGTGTTTTTGATAATTTTAGAGCCACTCAAAATAGTAACGATTTAAGTTTTGGTTTTTACTCAAAAAAAAATGCTTTGGTGGATGCCATAACTTTACAAAGTTGGAACACTGAAACCAAAAGCACTCCTATAAACTTTGGAATTTCACTTTCTGGTGGTAAAAAGTTTCAATTATTTGGAAAAAATATTTTAATGTTTGCAACTGCATCACACAATTCATCCTCTAATCATGAACAAGGGATTTTCAAAAAGTACAGATCAAATGTTTTGAATAATTCGTTTTCAGATGTGGAAACTTATAAAACAACTATTAATACTACAGGGCTTTTTAACTTGACGTACCGATTAAATAATAGTCATAAAATAAAGTTCAACAGTTTATTTGTAAATAAAGCTATTGATAATTTATTTGAACAAGGAAGAAATGGAGAAGGTTTTGTTTTCGACCAAGACCCTTCAGAATATGGCGCTTTTGTTAGAGATCAAAATTTGAAGCAAACACGTATGTTCGTAAATCAAGTTTTAGGTACTCATGATATTTCTGAAACCAATACATTAAATTGGGCAGTTGGTTACAATTATGTTATTTCTAAAGAACCAAACCGTATTAGAAATGAGGTAAACATTAAAACAGATTTTATACCTAACGGTGTAACTCCAATAGATTTTACAGATAATAATACTGTGCAATTTGCACACGTTGGTGATTATCAACAAAGAAAATCTGATCAAAAAATTAAGGATACTGAACTTAATGGAACCATAAAAGATCAAATCACATTCAATGCTAATTCAGACAATCCAATGACATTGAATTTTGGAGCAAACTTTCGTCAAAAAGAAAGATATTTTAATTCATTATTTGCTGGAGTAAGAGCAAAAGGTTTTCAAGTTGAATCCATTGATGATTTATCTTCTGCTTTTCTTAAAATGTATTTCAATAATGGTTCTATAATATTAAGAGAAAGAGCTGAAGATGTTTATAAAGCTACCCTTGATACTTATGCTGGATTTGCTAATTTAGATTTTAGCTTCAACAAATTAACAGGAAACGTTGGTGTTAGATACGAAAAAGATGACTTAGGTATTATGTGGGACGTGGCAAATTACGTTGGTAGAGTTGGTTCATTAACCAATAATTATAACAATTTAGCGCCAAGTTTAAACTTAAAATATGAATTAAACGAAACTAATTTTATAAGATTTGCAGGTAGTAAAACTATTACACTTCCAGAGTTTAAAGAATTAGCACCTTTTGAATATGTTTCTCCTACAGGACGTGTTACAAAAGGGAATCCAGATTTAAAAGAATCTACAAACTATAATGTAGATGTAAAATGGGAAATGTATCCTTCTTCAAAAGAATTGGTTTCTGTAACAAGTTTTTATAAAAGAATTGAAAACCCTATTAACTTATCTCAAACAAGAGGTTCTTCAGGAAATTTTTCTTACGATAATACTGGTGAAAAAGCTGATGTTGTTGGAATTGAATTTGAAACAAGATTTGATTTAATTGATACTAAAAACAACAATCTAAACATAAATTTTAACGCTACAAAAATGTGGTTTAAACAAGATTTATTAGAGGAATTTCAATATAACAACAAAACAGTAGCTGATTTACAAGGTGCTTCTGATTTTATTGTAAACACTGCTTTAAGTTATTCAAATAATAAAGAAAATGAATTTGTAGCAACATTAGCTGGGAACTATTCTTCTGATAAAATTTATGCTCTTGGCGCTCCTGAAGATTTTACCAACAGTGCAATTTTATACAATGATGAAATTATAGAAAAAGGATTTGTTACTCTTGACCTTGTTTTAAGCAAACAACTAAGTAAAAACCTTTCAATGAAATTAACTGGAAAAAATATGTTGAATCCAAGTATTGAGCAATCTCAAAAAGTAAAACCTTTATCTTCTGAATTTGAAACAAATGAAATTATAAGTTCTTATAAAAAGGGAATGGATTTAAGTTTAGGGTTTAAATATACGTTCTAAAATAAAACATATAAAAAAATGAAAGAAGCTAATGGTTAACTATTAGCTGCTTTTTAATTACTAAAAAATTCAAGTAACAATATAGTAACATTCCCAATAAAATCAACTGATTTCATAATAAACACTTAATATTCTCTTAAAACCTAGGTATCATAATAAAAGGTTATTTGTATAAATAAAAATAATTAAATTCAAATTAAAAAAAATGAAAAAATCGAACTATAAATTTATTGGAATAACAGCACTTTTTGCTTTGTTAACCTTAGCTAGTTGTGATAATGATGATCCAAGTCCAATTGACAATACTACTAATGTGGTTATCGAAAATTTATCAAATGGAGTCATGAATGGTACTCTAGAAGAAGATTTTACTTTAAACTCTTCAACAAATTATGCTTTAACTGGTTCTTTTATTGTATCAGATGGAGTAACACTTACAATTCCTGCAGGATCACAAATAGTTGCTGACAATGGTGGAACTGACGTTTACATTGCGGTATTAAAAGGAGGAAAAATAAATATTAATGGTACAGACAGCAACCCAGTTGTTATGTCATCTGTTAATGCTGAACCAGGTGACTGGGGCGGATTAACACTTTGTGGAAAAGCAACTACAACAGCAGGTATTGATGCTGAAGCTGAAGTAGGTGGTTTTATTTATGGAGGTTCTGATGATACTGACAGTTCAGGTACAATTAAAAATTTAGTAATTATTGGTACAGGAGCACAAATTAATCTTGATTCTCAATACAATGGTGTATCATTTTATGCAGTTGGTTCTGGAACTACTGTTGAAAACGTTGCTGTAATAAATGGTTCAGATGATGGAGTGGAGTTTTTTGGTGGAACTGTTTCAGTAAAAAACTTATACTTAGAAAACAATGAAGATGACGCAATTGACTGGACTGAAGGTTGGAGTGGAACTGTTGATAATGCCTATGTAGTTCATACCATTGCTGGATTTTCTACTGTTGTAGAAGGTGATAAAGATAACAACAATCCAAAAATTAATAACCTAACTGCAATTTCAACTGTTGGAGGTACAGCTTTACAATTCAAATTAGAATCTGGGGCTACTATTTCGAACCTATATTTAAGTGGTTATGATACTAACATTGATATGAAAAATGATGGTGCTTTATCAAATGTTATGATTGACGGAGTTGCTGCAACTACAACAGATGCTTACAATACTGGTGCACTTGTTAATATTTCAGATTGGAATTTCATCAATGGACAGTTTGTAGCTCTTGAAGTATTAAATGGTAATATAGCTTCAAATAAAACTTTAACAGCTGACACAAATTATAGCTTAACAGGTTCTTATATTGTACAAGATGGTGTTACATTAACTATTGAAGCCGGAACAAAAATTACAGCTGATAAAGGAGGAGTTGATGTTTATATTGCTGTTCTTAAGGGAGGTAAAATTGATATTCAAGGTACTGCAACTAATCCTGTTGTTATGTCTTCTGTAAATGCAAGTCCTGCTGATTGGGGAGGATTAACAATTTGTGGTAAAGCAACAACTACTGCTGGTGTAGATGCTGAAGCTGAAGTTGGTGGATTTATTTATGGTGGTACTGATGATGCTGACAATTCAGGATCCATAAAATACTTAGTAATTAAAGGAACTGGAGCACAAATTAATCTTGATTCTCAATACAATGGAGTTTCATTATACGCTGTTGGCTCAGGAACAATATTAGAAAACATTGCAGTTATTGATGGTGCTGATGATGGAATTGAATTTTTTGGAGGAAGTGCTTCTGTAACTAATATTTATTTAGAAAATAATGAAGATGATGCTGTTGACTGGACAGAAGGCTGGAATGGAACAGTTACTAATACTTATATTTCACATACTGTTGCAGGTTTTTCTACGGCTTTTGAAGGAGATAAAGTTAATAACAATCCAAAATTTGTAAATGTAACAGCTATTTCAAGTGTTGATGGTACAGCATTACAATTCAAATTAGAATCTGGAGCAACTATCACAAACTTGTATTTAGAAGGTTATGCTAAAAATATTGATATGAAAAATGATGGAGCTTTATCTAACGTTCAAATTGATGGATCTGATGCTACAACAACTGATGCTTACAATGCTGGTACTAAAGTTGATATTTCTACTTGGTCTTGGATAGAGGCAGGTTTATAAAAAATTATTTAATTACATAAAAAAGGCTGTTAGTTTAAAACTAACAGCCTTTTTTTTATATGTTGATTTAAGTTAATTTACCGCTAAGCTTTTTTCTTCAACATTAACTATTTTGTTTAACTTATAAGTAACAACATTAACTTTATCTTTCTTAAAATAAGTCCAAACACCATCCTTTTTCCCATTATTGTAGTTTGCAATAACCGTTTTATTTCCTTGAAGATCATAACTAATCCAGGTGTTGTGTAATTTTCCTTCTTTATTAAAAAAACCTTCACGTTCAACGGCTTCATTATTATCAGCAAAATAATAAGTAGCTTGTACTAAATCATTATCTAATTTTTTGTAATCTACTTTTTGTTCTTGTGAAAATGCTGTTACACAAAACAACATTAATACTAAGTTTAGTATTGCTTTCATATCTATATAAATTTTTTAGTTAATACTACTTTTTAATGATACTCAAATGTATGCAATTAGCAATAAATTAACCATTTGTTAACGTTAAGTTTACATTAAGTTTTTTATAAAATAACCTATTTAATTGATTTATAGACACTTACAACATACCCGGATTTAGACCAAATATTTGGGTATTAAAAAAACCTTTATTTCAATAGTTATATTTACTAAATAAATATTAAGAACAAACTTATTAATTACTTAATATTTGGGTTACATTAAAAATGAAATATAGTTAGATATTTGATCATCTATAATTTGATATCTACAGTATTTCATTTCATATTCGTTTTTGTCAACAATAATTTGAAATGTGAGACCACCTTTAAAAGGTGGTCTTTTTTTGTAACTTAATTAGTTATTAAATAACATGCACTTAACATTTAATTAACAATAGTGTCAGTTATTTGCCTTGACAAAAACGGATACTATTATGAAAAAACAACTATTATTTTTAACGGCCCTCATTTTATCAATTGCTTCTTTTTCACAAGAAGCAAAAGAAGAGTTTAAACCAAATGGAAAACCTCTTTTTGATATTCATTGGAATTACCACACAGATTTATCTGAAAACGCAGAGAAAACCAGTGCTTTTGAATTAAAAAGAGCATATTTGGGTTATAGCTACAAATTCAGTAAAACAATTTCAGCTAAAATAACTTTTGATGTTGGAAGTGATGATGTAAGCGCTTATACAGCCTACCTAAAGGCAGCTCAATTAGATTGGGAAGTTTCTCCAGCTGTTAAATTAAGTATGGGTTTAATTGGTATGAAACAATTTAAAGATCAAGAAAAATTTTGGGGATACCGATATATATTTAAGTCTTTCCAGGATCAAAATGGTTTTGGTAGCAGTGCCGATTTAGGTATAAATGCAGAATTTAAAATAAGCAAAAACCTAAAAGCAAATTTCTTAATTGCGAATGGGGAAGGTTATAAAAAATTACAAGATGAAGATGGGAAACAAAAAGTTGGAGGTAGTTTAGTATTTACTCCAATAGAAGGTTTAACAACAAAAATTTATGCCGATAGTCAACCATCAATAGATTCAGATGCCATAACTACTTTATCCTTATTTGCAGGTTATGATGCTTCAGATTGGAGATTAGGAGTTGAATACAACAAAATGAATAATGGCAAAAAATATTCAAGCCCAGCACAAGATCACAATTTAGATGGGTTATCATTCTATTCAACATACGTTATTAGTAAAAAGGTAGAAGTTTTTGGTCGTTTTGATCAATTAAGCTCAAATATATTATCTGGAGAATCTGAAGCTTGGAATATGGCAAAAGACGGAAATCAAATTATAGCTGGTATTCAAGTAGCCCCAGTGAAAGGTCTTAAATTTTCATTAAACTATCAGAACTACAGTTTTGATGATAGCGCTATAAATAATAAATCTTTAGTGTATTTAAACGCTCAATTTAAATTATAATCTGCTTAAATTTAATAGATTAATACAAATTAATTAATTTTTAGTTAACCCAAACTTAACAATCAAGTCATTCCTTTGCATAACAAAATAAAAGAAACTAAAAAATGAAAAAAATACTATTTATAATATCACTTGCTCTTATAATAGGATCTTGTGGTGAGAAAAAAGAAAAGACAGCAGAATTAACAGGATCAATTGCTATTGATGGTTCAGGAACTGTTTTCCCAGTTTCAGAAGCTGTTGCTGAAGAATTTTTAAAAGTTGAACCTAAAGTAAGAGTAACTGTAGGAGAGTCTGGAACCGGTGGCGGGTTTAAAAAATTTGGAACCGGAGTTATTGATATTTGTGATGCTTCAAGAGAAATTAAAGAAAAAGAAATTGCACTTTGTCAAGAAAATAATATTGAATATATACAATTAACCGTTGCACTTGATGGTATTACTGTAGTGGTTAATAAAGACAATAGCTGGGCTAAAACAATGACTACAGAAGAACTCAAAAAACTTTGGGAACCAAATAGTACTGTTAAAAAATGGAATGACATTAGAGCTGAATGGCCAAATGAAGAAATTCATTTATATGGACCAAATACTTCTCACGGTACATACGATTTCTTTACTGAAGTAATTATGGGTGAATCAGGAGCAAGTAGAACAGATTACAATGCTGTGTCTGATTATAATGTTGCTGTTCAAGGTATCGAAAAAGATGTGAATGCTTTAGGCTATTTTGGTTTATCTTATTATGAAGAAAATAAAGATAAATTAGGAGTTGTAGGAATTGATAATGGTAATGGTGCTGTTTTACCAAGTATAGAAACAGTAGCAAGTAATGAATATGCTCCTTTATCAAGATCATTATTTATATTCTTAAATAAAAAATCGGCTCAACGTCCAGAGGTTCAAAAATTTATTGCTTTTTATTTAGACAATGCTCCACAATTATCGAAAGAAGTTGGTTATGTTCCTATGCCTCAAAATGGATATGATGAACAAAAGGCTGCTTTTAATAAAGTGATTTTAAAGTAATAAAATTATTAAATTAAGTATTTGCCGATAAGTTTTCCTTGTCGGCAATTTTAATATATGAGAATTAAAGAAAAAATAATTGAAAACATATTGAAGCTTTGTGCTTCTATTACAATATTTACAACCATTGGTATTATTGCTGTACTTTTGTTTGAGAGTATTTCGTTTTTTAAAAATGTGTCAATATTTGAGTTTTTAACTGATACACAATGGACACCTTTATTCAGTGAAAAGCATTTTGGTATTTTAGCACTTGTATCAGGAACTTTTTTAACAGCAGCAATTGCAATTGCAGTTGCATTACCAATAGGGTTAACAATTGCTATTTATTTAAATATGTACGCTCCTAAAAGTTTTAGAAAAATATTAAAACCCTTTCTTGAAATTTTAGCAGCAATACCAACGGTAGTTTATGGCTTTTTTGCATTAACAATTGTTACTCCTTTTTTACAAAGCATTTATCCAGATTTAGAAACATTTAACTCTTTATCCGCAGGAATTGTAATGGGTATTATGATTATTCCATTTATTTCTTCCTTAAGTGAAGATGCTTTATATGCCGTTCCAAAAGCATTAAAAGAAGCCTCTTTTGGGATGGGAGCAACTAAATTTCAAACAGCATTTAAAGTAATGATTCCCGCAGCTTCATCTGGTATTATTGTATCTATTATTTTAGCAATTTCAAGAGCCATTGGTGAAACTATGATTGTGGCTATTGCAGCTGGTCAACAAGCCCAGTTTACATTAGACCCTACAATCCCAGTTCAAACAATTACTTCATATATTGTACAGGTAAGTTCAGGTGATGCACCTCAAGGTTCACTAGAATATAAAACTATTTTTGCTGCTGGTCTTACACTATTCTTGTTCACTTTTATCCTAAACAGCATTAGTTTTTGGATAAAGAAAAAATACCAAGAGAAATATGAATAATTTAAGAAAAAATAAACTCAAGGATGAGGCTTTTAAAATCCTCGGGGTATTATTTACCTTGTTTGGAATTTTAATGTTGGTAATTTTAATTTACAATATCTTTAAAATAGGCCTAACAAGAATCAATTGGAGTTTCTTAACAAGTTTACCTTCAAGAAAACCTGAAGAGGCAGG
>NZ_CALAEQ010000165.1 GCF_937891065.1 uncultured Lutibacter sp.
TTTAAATCAATGCTTTTTTAATATATTATATTTAAAATTATTCTATTTTACATTCATCAACTCAACATCAAAAATAAGTGTTGCGTCTGGAGGAATAACACCACCTGCACCTTGAGTACCATATGCTAAATTTGAAGGGATTACAAAGCGAGCTTTATCTCCAACTTTTAATAATTGGATTCCTTCATCCCAACCAGATATAACTTGGCCAATTCCTAATGTGAAATCTATTGGTTGTTTACGAGGATAAGATGAGTCAAAAACAGTTCCGTCTAATAATTGACCTTTGTAATGTACTGAAACCATTTTACCTTTCTCAGCTTTTGTACCACTACCAGTTTGTAAAATTTTATAGCGTAACCCACTTGGAGTTTCGTTATAACCAGCAGCAATTTCATCCATAGCTTTTTTGGTAGCATTCTTAGCGTCTTCTTCTCTTTTAGCTCTTGAACCTTCAAAAACTCTAAATGCTTCAACTGCATTAAATTTTTCAGCTTGTTCTCCAACTCTAATTATTTCAATTGACTCTAACATGTCATTTTGAGCAATAGCATCAACAATATCTTGACCTTCCAAAACTTTTCCAAATACAGTATGTTTATTATCCAACCAAGGAGTGGCAACATGTGTAATAAAAAATTGACTTCCGTTTGAAGCAGGTCCAGAGTTTGCCATTGATAAAACTCCAGGAGAATCGTGTTTTAAATCAGGGTGAAATTCATCATCAAAACTGTAACCAGGTGATCCTGTTCCAGTTCCTTGTGGGCAACCACCTTGAATCATAAAATCAGCAATAACTCTGTGAAATTTTAAGCCATTATAGTAAGGAGTCCCTTGAGGTTTAGAATTGTTTTCTAAATTTCCTTCAGCTAAAGCAACAAAGTTTCCAACTGTTCCTGAGGTTTTTTCAAACTCTAAATTTACAAGTATTGCACCTTTTGAGGTGTTAAATTTTGCGTATAATCCGTTATCCATTTTCTTATTTTTTTAAACGTTGCAAATATACATACTTTCATTTAAAATAAAAGTATAATGATTACTTATTCAAATCTTTCAAATGAGTTAGGTCTTATTTTAAAAAAGAAAAATCCGCTATAAAGCGGATTTAAAAGTGTTTTATATTTATATGATTTTTAGACTTCTGCTAAAGTGTTTTCAGTGGTTGATTGTTCAATTTTTTGAGCATCACTAGTTAAACCGCATCCTTTTTTTGAAGAGACGCAAGATGTAAACATAATTAAAGCTAAAGCTACGAAAAGTATATTTATAGATAATTTTTTCATAATAGTTTGGGGTTTATTAAGTTAATAACGTTGTAAATATATAAATTATTTTACAAAGCTAGTTTATCTAATGTGTAAATTATTAATTCTTCTACTGGTTTATAAGGATTTGGACTAAAAGTTCCATTAGCTCTGTTAGCAATAATAGCATTCATAGAACATGCATTATGCCCTAAAAGCTTTGCTAACCCATAAATCGCAGAAGTTTCCATTTCAAGATTGGTAATCTTTGTTCCATTAAATTCAAAATTATCTATTTTATTATTTAATGATGGGTCTTCAATTGGTAAACGTAACACTCTACCTTGTGGTCCGTAAAAACCAACGGCAGTTGCAGTACATCCTAAAAACACTTTATCACTTACAAGTCTATCTTCAAGTTCTTTGCTGTTTTCTACAATATAAGGACGAGCTTTTCTTGGGCTCCAGTTGGTATGTTTTATAAAAGCATCTTCAAATTCAGCATTTAAAATATGTTCACAATCATATGAGTGAATCACACCATCAAGTCCTAATCCATATTTTGCCAATACAAAGCTATCAACAGGAATATCACTCTGCAACGAACCAGAAGTTCCAATTCTTACAATATTTAATTGAGTAAAATCCTTTTTTATGGTGCTCGTTTCTAGATCAATATTTACTAAAGCATCTAATTCGTTAATTACAATATCTATATTATCGGGACCTATTCCAGTAGAAATTACGGTAATACGTTTGCCTTTATAAGTTCCTGTAATAGTTCTAAATTCTCTTTTCTGAATGTCAAATTCAATAGAATCAAAGTGTTTTGTTACAATAGGAACCCTATTTTGATCACCCACAAAAATGATATTTGTAGCTAAATGTTCAGGTTTTAAATTTAGGTGGTAAATACTACCATCTGGATTCAGAATTAATTCTGATGCTGCTATTTTTGTCATAATTTTATCCGCCTACGCGTTTTACGTTGTATCCTTCTTTTTTAAGGATCTCCATTATTTTATCTCTATAATTTCCTTGAATTATAATTTCGTTGTCTTTTACACTTCCGCCAACGCCACATTTAGTTTTTAGCATTTTCCCAAGTGATTTTAAATCATCTTCACTACCAACAAAACCTGTAATTACGGTAACTGTTTTACCACCTCTTCCTTTATTAGAAAATAAGGCTTCTAAAAACTGTTGATTAGGAGTTAAGGTTTCTTGATTTTCTTGTTTCTCAAATTCAAAATTATCATTTGTAGAAAAAACAAAACCTCCTAAATCTTCTAAACTCTTTAATTTTTTTTTACTCATTTTTATTGAAAAAGATAACTATAAAATTACAAAAATATTTTTTACTTTTTCAACTTTTTCCAAATAAATAGTAAGGCTGCTAATATTTCAAAAACAAGACCAATAGCCATTATTAAATTAGATTGAGACCAATTAAAAAATTTCGAAATTGCTCCAGCTAAAATTAGAAAAACACCAAATGTAAATAATGAAATTACTTTTTTTGTGATCATTTAATAAGTCCTAAATCTCTTAATCGTTCATTTAAAAACTCACCTGCTGTAATATCATCATACACCTTTGGTCTTAATTCATTGATGCATTCAGGAAGGCAATTAAGTGACATTTCACTAATTGGATGTGTAAAAAAGGGTATAGAATAGCGAGATTTATTCCAGTCTTCACGAGGTGGATTTACAACTCGATGTATCGTTGATCGTAATTTATTATTAGTTAATCTCTCTAACATATCACCCACATTAATAACTAATTGTTCAGGAAGCGCTGTAACAGGTATCCATTCTCCTTTTTTATTTTGAACTTCTAAACCTGAAGCTGATGCTCCCATTAAAAGTGTAATTAAATTAATATCTCCATGGGCAGCTGCTCTAACAGCTCCTTTTGGCTCGCCTTGGATTGGAGGGTAGTGGATTGGTCGTAAAATACTGTTGCCATTAATAACATAGTTATCAAAATAAAATTCATCTAAACCAATATATAAAGCTAATGCTCGTAATACGTATATTGCTGTTTTTTCTAGCATTTTATAAGTTTCCATTCCAACTGCATTGAAATTTGGAACTTCGTTAACTACTACATTATTCGGGTATTCAGCTTTTAATTTATCATTATTAACTACCTCTTGTCCAAAATGCCAAAACTCTTTTAAATCACCTTGAGTTCTTCCTTTTGCACTTTCTTTTCCGAAAGAAGTATAACCTCTTTGACCACCAATACCTTCTATTTCATAGGATTCTTTTACTTCATTTGGTAAATCGAAAAAGTTTTTAACTTCTTTATATAAATTATTAGAAAGCTCATCGGTTAAAAAGTGACCTTTTAATGCTACAAAGCCTATTTCTTCGTAAGCTTCCCCAATTTCTTTTATAAATTGTTGTTTTTTCTCTGGATCTTCAGATAGAAAATCAGATAAATCTACACTTGGAATATTCTTCATAAATAATTAAATTAGTAAAACTTAAAAGTACAAAAATTTATTTATCCTTTTTAATAATAGGGATAAGGTAACTTAAAGTGTAATTAAAGCCAACTCCCTTATTATTTAGAAATACACGGTTAAAACCGGGAACTTGAAGATTTTTAAAATTATCAGGATCGGTTGTGCTTATCAAATTGTTGAAACTAACACTTACACCTAAATATAAATTATTAAAAGTTTCAACTTTCATTCCGAAAACAAATTCAACCCAATGCGCATTTAAATCCTTAAATTCTGAATTTGGTTCTAATGCTTCAGGAATAAAGTAAGTACCATATACATTTGGAGTGTAACTATTTAAAGTTTGGTTGAATAAACTGAAGCCATATCTTAAACCTATATAAATTTCATTACTCATTCCAATCCAATTTTCGTAGGCATTATAATTAAAACCTGCTTTTATGTAAGAACCTTTTGTTGTAAAATTTAAATAATCTTCATTGGTTGTTTTATCCAAAAAGCCTAATTCAACAGCAGCATAGTAATTTCTTAAAACTCTAAAATCAGTAACTATTTCTAGTCCTTTATTTTCAGTTTCAAAAAATGAATTTATGGGTCTGCTTAAATCAACACCAATTCTAAGACCGTATTTTTCTTTGTTTTTTATAGTATCTTGTTCTTTTACCTGAGAATTTACAGTTATCGTAAATAAAATACTAATGAAAAATAGAAATATGTGCCGCTGTGTCATTTTCAATTATTGTGTTGTTAATATTTATATTTTTTATCCAATTTATTGAATTATTATCAATTTGTAAGTTCTCGAAAATTGTTTTGTAACCACAAGAACGAGAAACAAAAACATCTTTTCTATCATATATAAACTTTATAGTATCCTTGCTAGAATTGTTTTCAATAATATAAGTTGTACTGTTTTCATTCAAATTCAAAGGAATGACAATAGAATCAATTGATACGCTTTTATATTGTTCAATTCCATTTTTGTCAAGAGCCCAAACAGAATCTAAAAGTACATTTTTTACATCAGTTTGAATATCATTATTATAAAAACGAATCACTAAACTTGGAGTGGTAGTTTCAATACATATATCATCTTTTTCACAACTTAAAAAGGTTAAAAGTGACACTATAATTACAGTAATATACTTTTTCATTATTTGTTTATTTTAATTCTAAAAGCACTACGTTTTCTACATGAAAAGTTTGTGGAAACATATCTACAGCTTGTGTTTTTATAATTTTATATTGTTCTTTCATTAATGATAAATCACGTGCTTGTGTTGCAGAATTACAACTAACATAAACAATTCGTTTAGGTAAAATTTCTAATATTTTAGCTACAACATTCTTATGCATTCCATCTCTTGGTGGATCCGTAATAATAACATCTGGTTGACCATGAGTTTTAATAAATTTGTTATTGAAAACATCTTTCATATCTCCTGCAAAAAACTCAACGTTATTAATGTTGTTTAATTGTGCATTCAGTTTAGCATCTTCAATAGCTTCAGGTACAGATTCAACACCTATAACTTTTTTAGCATTTTTAGCAACAAATTGTGCAATAGTTCCTGTCCCAGTATAAAAATCGTACACAACTTCATTACCCGTTAAATTTGCAAAATCACGAGTGATTTTATACAATTCATAAGCTTGTACAGAGTTTGTTTGATAAAAAGATTTAGGGCCAATTTTAAATTTTAGACCTTCCATTTCTTCAAAAATATGATCTCTTCCTTTGAATAAAATTATATTTTGATCATATAAAGTATCATTTCCTTTTCCATTTATTACATATTGAAGAGATGTGATTTGTGGAAATTCTTCAGATAGTGCATTTAGCAATCCTTCACGTTTTTCATTTTCTTCTTTAAAAAATTGAATAACAACCATTATTTCACCAGTTGAAGAAATACGAAGCATAATTGTACGTAATAAACCATCCTGCTCTCTTGGATTGTAAAAGTCTAATTCGTTTTTTATACCGTAATCTTTAATGAAATTTCTAATTTGGTTTGAAGGTTCTTCTTGTAGGTGGCATTTTTTGATATCTAATATTTTATCCCACATTCCTGCAATATGAAAACCACATGCATTTTTATTGTCAATTTCTTCATCAGAATTTATTTCTTCTAACGTTAGCCAACGGCTATTTGAAAAAGAAAATTCCATCTTATTTCTATATAAATACGTGTTTTCACAGCCTAAAATTGGAGTAACTTCAGGTAAATCTAAATGTCCAATTCTAATAAGATTGTTTGTTACTTCTTTTTCTTTGTATGCTAATTGATGCTCATATGCCATAAATTGCCATTTACAACCACCACAATGCTCAAAATGTTCACAAGCAGGTTCAACTCTTTTATCAGAATATTTATGAAATTTAATTGCTGTACCTTCAAAAAAGGCTTTACTTTTTTTCCCTGTTCTAATATCAACAATATCACCAGGAACGGTGTTTGTTAAAAAAATTACACGTCCGTCTGGAGCTTTTGCAACCGTTTTACCACGTGCTCCGGCATCAATTATTTCGATATTTTCAAAAATAGTTGGTTTGTTTCTTCTACCCATTTTGCAAATGTACCATTTTAACATAAAAAAAGCACCCCAATATATGGGATGCTTTAAATATTATTATGAGTTGACTTATTTTACGCTTCTCATATAAGCAGCTATTGCCGCTAATTCATCACCAGACATGTCTTTAACAAAACCATCTAGGTTAGCTTTCATAATTGCAACCTGACCTGGATCAGTGTCAACAATTGCAGGTGATTCTCCTTTTAAGAATTTTACCATATTTCCGTTTTGTTCAGCATAAACTTTATTGATATCCTTTATTGAAGGGCCAATAATTTTCATATCAGGATTATGACATGTAGCACACGTTTTTTCAGTAAATAATTTTTTACCTAGTTCAAGATTATCAGCAACAACTTCAGTAGCAGCATCTTTAACTTCATCTTCTACAGTTTCAACAGTTGTTTCAACTTCTTTTTTTACTTCTTCTTTTTTCTTTTCACCACAGCTTACAAAAAATAAGGCAGCTAAAGCTAATACAAATACCGATTTTTTCATTTCTTATTATTTTTATTTAAATGTATTTACAAATTTATTCAATTAATTTCAATGTTTATGTGATTTTTATAACAAAATTTAAAAGTAATGAATACGTTATTTCTTTTGGAAAGAAGTTTACTCTTAAAAATAAAAATTAAGCAAGTGAATTGTGTTTAAAATATTTTGTAATTTGCGACCTGAATTAGGATGATTTCTCTCCAATAAGAAGGAATTTAATAATTTCAATTTTTAAAATTTACAAAGATGGTTTTAGATAAAATCTCATCAGAACAAGCAATTAATTTAGAAGATAAATATGGTGCACATAATTATCATCCATTACCAGTAGTATTAAATAGAGGAGAAGGCGTTTATGTTTGGGACGTTGACGGAAAACAGTATTACGACTTTTTATCTGCGTATTCAGCAGTTAATCAAGGGCATTGTCACCCTAGAATTATTAAAGCTTTACAAGATCAAGCAAGTACTTTAACATTGACTTCAAGAGCATTTTATAATGATGTTCTTGGAAAATATGAAGAGTATGTGACTAAGTATTTTGGTTTTGATAAAGTATTACCAATGAATACTGGTGCTGAAGCAGTTGAAACTGCAATAAAGCTGTGTAGGAAATATGCTTACGAGAAAAAAGGAATTGCTGAAAACAAAGCAGAAATAATTGTTTGTGAAAATAATTTTCATGGTAGAACAACTACTATTATTTCATTTTCAAATGATGAAGATGCACGTAAGAATTTTGGGCCTTTTACAGCTGGTTTTATTAAAATTGAATATAATAATTTAGAAACTTTAGAAAAAGCTTTAAAATCAAGTAATTCTATTGCAGGTTTTTTAGTTGAACCTATTCAAGGTGAAGCAGGTGTTTATGTTCCTTCTGAAGGGTATTTAGCAAAAGCAAAAGCATTGTGCGAAAAATATGACATTTTATTTATTGCTGATGAAGTACAAACAGGTGTTGCAAGAACAGGGCAATTATTAGCTGTTGATCACGAAAATGTAAAACCAGACATCTTAATTTTAGGAAAAGCCCTGAGTGGTGGTGTGTATCCGGTTTCGGCTGTTTTTGCGAATGATGATATTATGAATGTTATAAAACCAGGACAACATGGTTCTACATTTGGTGGAAATCCTTTAGCATGTGCAGTGGCAATTGCAGCTCTTGAAGTTGTGAAAGATGAAAATTTAGCTGAAAATTCTGAAAAATTAGGAAATCTTTTTAGAAGTGAATTACAAAAGTTTATTGATACTAATGATTTAATTAAATTAGTAAGAGGTAAGGGTTTACTAAACGCAATTGTAATTAATGACACTGAAGATAGCTCAACTGCTTGGGATATTTGTTTGAAATTAAGAGATAATGGTTTGCTTGCAAAACCAACTCACGGAAATATAATAAGATTTGCACCGCCTTTAGTAATGAATGAAGAGCAATTGCTAGATTGTATTTCAATTATAAAAAAGACAATAACAGAATTTTAAACATAAAAAAAAGCAGCCAATTGGCTGCTTTTTTTATTTATAATATTATCTCTTTCTTCTTTTTGAGCTTTTTTCAGTTGAACCAAAAGCACTTTTAGAATCAGGGCGTTTTCTTCCAAATCCACTAAAATCACCTTCAGGCTTTCTATCTCTGCTTCTTTTTCTATCGCCACCGCCACTTCTTCTGTCTCCTCTATCACTTGAGCTTCCACCGTCTCTTCTTCCTCCGCTTCTTCCTGTGCGTTTTTTCTCAGTAATTTCAACATTTACATTTCTACCTTCAAAATCAGCACTATTTTCTTTGAACGAAGCAATAGTTTCTTCTTGATAATTTTTATCTAACTCAAAGAATGAAAATGTATCTAAAATTTCAATTTGTCCAATTTCAATGTTTTTAGCAATTTTTTGGTCATTTATTAAACCAATTAATCTAGCTGGGTTTAAATTGTCTTTTCGTCCAATATTGATAAAGAAACGAGACATGTTTTCATCATCTCTGCGTTTTCCTCTTGTGTCAGAACCTCTATCAGAACCCCTCATTTGATCGCTGTCATTTAAGTCAGGAGCATTTTGGTAATAGGATAGGAATGTATTGAATTCTAATGAAACAAATCGTTTTATTAATTCTTCACGATCTAAACCTTCTAATTTCTCATAAATTGATGGTAAAAAATCGTTTATTTCTGTATCATTTACTTTAATGTCATGAACTTTGTCAATTAGTTTTAATAATTGATTTTGGCAAATTTCTTTTCCAGTTGGAACCGGAGTACTCACGAATTGTTTTCCAATTAAACGTTCAATTGGACGAAGTTTTCCTTTTTCTCTAGATGTAACTATTGCAATAGAGATACCAACTTTACCAGCACGACCTGTTCTTCCACTACGGTGCGTGTAAGATTCCATTTGGTCTGGTAGTTTGTGATTGATAACGTGTGTTAAATCATTTACGTCTAATCCTCTTGCAGCAACATCAGTTGCAACTAATATTTGTAAGGTTTTGTTACGGAATTTCTCCATAACACTATCACGTTGAGCTTGAGATAAATCTCCGTGAAGTGCATCAGCATTGTAACCATCTTTTATTAATTTATCGGCAATTTCTTGAGTTTCTCTTCGAGTTCTACAAAAAATGATGCTATAAATATCTGGATTTACATCAGCAATTCTTTTTAAAGCATTATATCTGTTTCTTTCTGAAACTACATAATATTGATGTGATACTTGGTCTGATCCTTTATTTTTTTCTCCAGCACTAATTTCTACTGGCTTGTGCATATAGTTTTTTGCAATACTTTCAACTTCTCTTGGAAATGTTGCAGAAAATAATAATGTTTGCTTTTCTTTAGGTGTTACGGCTAAAATTTTATCTAACTCATCTTTAAAACCCATATTCAACATTTCATCAGCTTCATCTAAAATTAGCCATTTAACGTTTTCAAGTTTTAATTGCTTTCTGTTAATTAAATCAACAGTTCTACCTGGTGTACCAACAACAACATGAACACCTTTTTTAAGTTTTCTTACTTGTTCATCAATACTTGCTCCACCATAAACAGCAGCAACATTAAAGCCTTTCATATATTTTGAAAATTCTTCAATATTCTTAGCTATTTGTAGTGCTAATTCACGTGTAGGTGATAAAATTATAGCTTGGGTATCCTTACTATTAACATCAATTTGCTCTAATATTGGTAAACCAAAAGCTGCGGTTTTTCCTGTTCCAGTTTGTGCAAATGCTTTTAAATCTGCTTTTGAAGCAAGAACTTGAGGAATTGCTTTTTCTTGTATTTCTGTAGGATTTTCATATCCCAAATCAGTTAAGGCCTTAATGATATTTTCATTAAGCCCTAAGTCTTTAAATGTAGTCATTCTGTATAAATTATTGATTTACAGATGCCCATCTATAAACCGGTTAAAAAACGTGCAAAGGTACATTAATATTTAACGCAACCAGTAAAAAAGAAAATTATTTTAATTTGTTTAATTCTGAATTCAATTTTTTAGAATCTAAGTATGTGAATCCATTTTTAACTTCACCATTATTATTAATGATAATAGTTCTTGGATAATTGCTTGTTAGGTAGTTATGAGCAAAACTATCTTTGGTTAATTTGAATTGCTTTGTGATATTTAGTAATTTTAAATTGGGTTCAGTTGTAATATCTTCAACAGAAGTTTCCATATTGATACCAATAAATAAGATGTTTGGGTACCTTTTTTCTAAATATTTTATACGACTCACTAAATAATCGGAAGACATATAGGCAGTTGACCAGAAATAAATGACAGAATTTTGACCTTTAGTTATATCATTAATAGTTGAATTAATATTGTTATAAGATACTATTTCAAAATTATGTAAAGGTTCATTATTTGAAACAAACTTACTATCATTTACTAAATTCTTAACTTGTGAAATATATAATTGATTATTGCAATTTTCTAAAAATATGTCTAAAGCTTTCTGATTAATGCTACATGTAGATTCGCTATTGAAAAAATCATTCACAATAAATTTTTTCAATAATGTATTTTTAAATTTATTGGAATTAATATGTTCAGTAGCTGAATTTAAAATATTAACAGTAATGTTATTTTTTGAAGAATCATTTTCTTTAAGTTGGTAGCTTAAGTTGTATAGGTAGCTAACAACGTAATTTTGATATGGGTAAAATGAAGTTAAATTCTCTTCATTTAAGCTAATGCTTTTTCTGTAATTGTAAAAATTATCTGATATTATTGGAAATTTATCTAATCTATGATACCTTTTATTATAATAAGGATACATTTCTTTTAATCTATATAGAGGATAATGAATTGCAGTCGATGTTAATTTTTTAAAACCTTCTGAAATCTCATCCTCAGTAGTTAAAAAATCATTATAAATAGCCATTCGTTCATTTGAAAGTGAGTCAATTTTTCTTTGAAAATCAGGTTCATTTAATCCAAAATATTGATATATTTCTCTTTCTTCTTTTACGTTTTGTAAAAATAAATTAATCAAAAATTCGTTTTTACTACTTCCTTTCCCGCTATAAACTAATGATTCATCAAAATCCCAAGTATTAAGTCTTACTAAAATGCTATCAGTAGGTTTTAAATAAATATATTGAAATTCATTACCATGTTTAAAGGTGTATAGCCCTTCATTTAATGAATTATAATTATTTAAAAAACGATTGTTTTTATCTAGTAATAAGGTGTCAATTACTTTATCATCTTTTAAAAAGAGAACAAAATTTGTTTTAGGGTTAATAATTTCTCCTCCGAAATAAGTTTTAGAGCTATCATCTTTAATAGCTGTTTTGCAACTAAAAGTTAGAATTGCTAGTATGACACTGATTATGTATTTCATTGAAATTTTATTAAAAACAAAAATACGTACAACTTAATTGCTAGCTTGTTAATGAGATGTTAAATATAAATATGGTTTCTTAAAATTGATATAAATTAACATTAAATTAAAATTTGGGAGTGAATCTAATTTATTACTTTTGCAAAAATTTAAAATAAATATAGAGAATGCTTTCAGTATCAAATTTATCTGTTCAATTCGGTAAACGTATTTTGTTTGACGATGTTAATACTAAATTTACAATAGGAAATTGTTATGGAATTATTGGAGCCAATGGTTCAGGTAAATCCACTTTTTTAAAAATTATTTCTGGTAAACAAGA
>NZ_CALAEQ010000166.1 GCF_937891065.1 uncultured Lutibacter sp.
ATTAATAAATGATGAATTAGATTCATTTGATAAAACCAAAAACCCAGTTTTTGAACATGCAGAAGCTCGTTTTTTTGTAGCTCTTAAAAACAGTGAAATTGTTGGTAGAATTGCCGCAATTATTAACTACACTGAAATTAACGAGCAAAAGTTAAAAAAAATGCGTTTTGGTTGGTTTGATTTTATTGATGAATTTGAAGTTTCAAAATTACTATTGAACAAAGTTGAAGAAATCGGAAAACAACATCAATTAGATTTTATGGAAGGCCCTGTTGGCTTTTCAAACCTTGATAAAGTTGGTGTTTTAACAGAAGGTTTTAACCATATTGGAACTATGATAACTTGGTATAACCATGAATATTATAAAAATCATTTTGAAAAATTAGGGTTTACTATTGAAAAAGAATATTTAGAAAATAAATTTGAATTTAAAAATGTTAATCGTGCTCCACTTGAAAGAGTAAGTGAAATTATTAAAAAACGTTACCAACTTAAATCGCTTAATTTCACAAAAACAAAAGACATTATGCCTTATGTTGATGAAATGTTTGATTTATTTAATGATAGTTATGCTTCTTTACCTTCATTTGTACCAATTTCTGATATTGAAAAAGCCTATTTTAAAAAGAAATACATCTCATTTATCAATCCGGAATATATAAAATTTGTAGTTGATAATGATAACAAAATTATAGCCTTTGCCATTATTATGCCTTCATTTTCTAGTGCGCTACAAAAAGCAAAAGGAAAATTATTACCTTTTGGATTGTTTCATTTATTAAAGGCTAAAAAAAATAGTAAAGAAGTTATTCTCTATTTAATAGGGGTTCATCCAGATCATCAAAGTAAAGGTATTCATGCGTTGTTATTTCTAGAACTTCAAATTTCATGTGCACTTAATGGAATTGAAAATTGCATTAGAACTCCTGAATTAGCTAGTAATAGAGCTATAGCTGCAATATGGAAAAATTTTGACCCTGTAACTTTTAAAAAACGCTGTACTTATAAAAAAGTAATTTAAATGCAATTATTCTACAATCCTGAAATAACAAACAACACGCAACAAGTTACTTTTGATAAAACCGAAAGTAGGCATATTGTTCGTGTTCTTAGAAAAAAAGAGGGTGATAAAATTTTTATTACCAACGGCTTTGGGCAATTATTTACTTCGGAAGTGATCATTCCAAATGATAAAAAATGTTTGGTAAAAATCAACCATATTGAAGATTACAAAAAACCTTGGAATTACAATTTACACATTGCAATTGCGCCAACAAAATTAAATGACAGACTTGAATGGTTTTTAGAAAAAGCTACTGAAATTGGCATTGATGAAATAACACCAATTATTTGCGAACACTCTGAACGTAAAATAGTTAAAACAGAAAGAATGGAGAAGATAATCCATTCCGCAGCAAAACAATCTTTAAAATATCATTTCCCAAAACTGAACGAACCTATCACCTTTAACCAATTTATAAATTCCGAATTTAACGGACAATTATTTATTGCACATTGTGAAGAAACTGATAAAAAATCATTAAAATCGGAATTGAAACCACAGCTTAAAACTACCATTCTTATCGGTCCAGAAGGTGATTTTTCATCCAAAGAAATTCAACAAAGTTTGGAACATAACTTTATTCCAGTATCTTTGGGAGAAAGCCGTTTACGAACTGAAACTGCTGGTGTAGTTGCAGTTCATAGCGTAGCTTTTTTAAATGAATAAATTAATGATAACATCTCAATCAATTATTCTTAAGAAAATACTTTGGACTTTAGGCTTTTTCCTTTTTCCATTTACTTTTGCAATAGCACAACAAATTGCTATTTTAAAATACAACGGTGGTGGAGATTGGTACGCAAATCCAACTGCATTACCCAATTTAATAGTTTTTTGTAATAACAATATAAATACTTCAATAAAAACAAATCCTGAAACTGTTGAAGTTGGCAGTATTGATATTTATAATTACCCAATTGTTTTTATGTCTGGCCACGGAAATGTTTTGTTTTCTGATAATGATGCTGAAAATTTAAAAAATTATCTTATTTCTGGAGGGTTTTTACATATTTCAGACAATTACGGATTGGATACTTATATAAGAAGAGAGTTAAAAAAAATATTTCCAAATTTAAAATTTGAAGAAATCCCATACAATCATCCTCTTTTTCATCAAACATTTAACTTTGAAAATGGTGTGCCCAAAATTCATGAGCATGACAATAAACCTCCACAAGGTTTTGGATTATTTCACAATGGAAGATTAATTTGTTTTTATGATTATGAATCGGATTTAAGTGATGGTTGGGAAGATGAAGAAGTACACCAAGATAACTTTGAAACACGTGAAAAAGCGTTAAAAATGGGTGCTAATATTGTAGAATACGCTTTTAAAAACTAATATGCAGGAAAACTTAGATTCACTAAAAATAAATTTTAATACAGAAGGCCTTTGGGTGTTAAACATCACATTAGCACTTATCATGTTTGGAGTTGCTCTTGGTATTTCAATAAATGATTTTAAACTTCTTTTTAAATCCCCAAAAATATTATTTACAGGAATTATTTCTCAGTTCATATTACTTCCGTTGGTAACATTTTTTTTTATAAAATTAGTGAATCCAATGCCTAGCATAGCATTAGGAATGATGATGGTCGCCGCTTGTCCTGGAGGAAATATTTCTAATTTCATGACACAAATGGCAAAAGGAAATGCTGCATTATCTGTTAGTTTAACAGCATTTGCTACTTTAGTTTCTTTAGTAATGACACCTTTTAACCTCCATTTTTATGGAAATTTATACGCCCCAACAGCACAAATCCTTCAAAATATAGAGTTAAACGCCTGGGAATTAGTTAAATTAGTTACACTAATATTGGGAATACCACTTATACTTGGTATGTGGGTACGAAAATATAAATATAAATTAGCTGATAAATTAGCTAAAATCTTAAAACCTGTTTCTTTAGTTATATTCATGCTTTTTATAGTTATTGCATTTTATGATAATTTCAATATTTTTATTAATTATGTACATTACGTACTTATTTTAGTAATTGCTCATAATATTTTAGCTTTACTTACCGGATTTTATTTTGCAAAAGCAATGAAACTTTCTTACAAGAATCAAAAAACATTAGCAATAGAAACCGGAATTCAAAATTCTGGTTTAGGGCTATTATTAATTTTTAGTTTTTTTGACGGACTTGGAGGTATGATGTTACTCGTTGCTTTTTGGGCAATTTGGGATATTTTTTCTGGATTAGCTTTGGCTAGCTATTGGTCTAAACAAAAAGTAAAAAAATGAAGAATCTTTGGTATAACATTATGAGAGCTTATTTAAAAGTAGGACTCTACTTTCTTCATAAAAAAATTTCAGTTTTTGGTCAAGAAAACATACCTAAAAATGGTGCCGTACTCTTCATTGGAAATCATCAAAATGCGTTGATTGATGCCATTTTAATTCCAATAACGACAAGCAGAAACATTCATTTTTTAACAAGAGCAAGCGCCTTTAAAAAGGGTTTTATTGAAAAGTTTTTAAAATCGCTAAATATGATACCTGTCTATAGAATAAGAGATGGTATTCGCACTATCGAAAAAAACATTTATAGTTTTGAACAATGTTTCGAAATTTTAAATGAAGAAGGCGCTGTTGAAATATTTGCTGAAGGAAATCATGATTTAAAACGCCAAATTCGTCCGTTAAAAAAAGGATTTGCTCGTATTATTTTAGGTACACTTCAAAAATACCCCGATTTAGAAATTCAAATTGTACCTGTTGGTTTCAATTATGATTCTCATTTAAATTTCCCTAGTAGTGTTTCCATTCACTATGGAAAACCGATTTTAGCAAATGATTTTATTGATACTAAAAATCCAGATGTTAGGTTTTCTAAAATTATTAATAAAGTTTCTTTGGCTTTAAAAGAACTAACACTAAATATTGAAGATTCAAATAATTACGATAAAATTATCGCTAAATTAAATGCCCTTAAAGTTAATTATACTAATCTTGATGAGGTTAACAAAATGGTTGAAAATATTGAATTAGATACTTTTGAAATAATTTCAAAAAAAAGGAATTTTAATTGGTTTACTCCTATTCATTTAATTGCAAAACTGAACAGTATATTTCCTTTATTAATTTGGAAATATTTAAAACCATCTATTAGTGATATCGTTTTTACAAATACTTTTAGGTTTGCATTAATAACAACTTTATTCCCTTTATTTTATTTAATTCAAACTGCAATAGTTTATTACTTTTTCAATTTAAAATATGCTTTAATTTACTTGGTAAGTTGCATTTTATTAGGGGTTATTTCTACAAAAACAATAACAATTAATCTATAATTGCATCTTGTATAAACTGCTGAATTTGAGTTCTAATATTGTATCTTATCAATCCTTTATTGTCCATTTTAGGAAAAACTCTATTAGATAAAAACACATATACTATCTCCGATTCTGGATCTGCCCAAGTGTAAGTTCCCGTAAAACCACTGTGACCAAAACTTAGTTCAGAAACACAACCACAAGTAGCTTTTTCTATTTCTTTTAGTTGAGGCTTATCAAAACCAATACCTTTTCTTACTTTTTTATCACCATAATATCGATGATTAAATTTATCCATCGTTTTGGGTAAAAAATACCTCTTTCCTCCATAAAACCCTTTTTGCAAATACAACTGCATTATTTTAGCTACATCATTAGAGTTTGAAAATAAACCTGCGTGACCTCCAATACCTCCTTGCATTGCAGCTCCCATATCGTGTACATATCCATGTACTAATTGATTACGATAATAGTCATCTTTTTCAGTTGGTACAATATTAATTTTTGAAAACTTTTCTAAAGGCAAGTAAGTTGTTCTGTTTGCCCCAAGTGATTGGTAAAAATGCTGTTGTGTTAATTCATTTAAATCTTTTTTATAATAATTTTCAATATATTTTTT
>NZ_CALAEQ010000167.1 GCF_937891065.1 uncultured Lutibacter sp.
ACAATATTCTCTCGCGAAGAATAGACACAAACTGTGAGTGTCTTTAAATGTTCACAGCAAATATAATTTATAATATTTTAATTATGAAAAAACAATTTTTAAACTTAGGAGAAGCTTTAAGTAGGGAAGAACAAAAACAAATTAATGGAGGGGAAATGGACTATCGTTGTACAGATCAGTGTGGTAGTTTGAGCGGTCACGATTGGGGTTGTTCATCAAGTAATTGTTTAACAAGATATTGTGGAGGCTACCCAGGTTGGCATTATTGTGCTGAACTATAATTATTAATTTAAACTACTAGTTTCAATATTAATATTTTAACTAGTAGTTAACTCAACTTCAAAAATTCAAAGCCTTATGAAAATATCAAAACTATTTATATTTCTTATGTCAATAGTATTAATTAATTGTTCCAAAAATAAAGAGCAAATTAATTATGTTGTTTTTTCGGGAATAGTTGTAAATCCTATTGTTGATAGCTTGCAACTACTCAATAAAAATCACAAACCTATAAAAACAATTTATCTTTCTGCAGATAATTCATTTAAGGATACATTATTTATTCCTAATGGATATTATTTTTTAGGTGACTGGAATACAACAAAACAATTGTATTTACGTCATTCATTTAATTTAGTTGCAAAAATAGTATATCATGAAAAAGAGGCTACCCTGTCTTTTAAAGGAATTGGAGCCAATGAAAACAATTATTTATATCAAAAAAAAGAATTTGACACAAATTTTATAAATTACAGAGACTATTTAAGTCTAAATGAAGAAGATTTTTTAAAGGTGTCTGATTCTATATATACAACAAAAACTAATTTTTTTAAAACATATAAAAACCTTGATAAAGATTTTAACTTTTGCGAATCTTTTGTATTAGAAAATGATAGGGTAAAGTTATTAAATAGATATAGACAAGGAAGAGGTTCTTTTATTGGGAATAATGATTTTCAAGTTTCAGACAACTTTTCATATAATTTTAATAACTCTTTTTTATCAAATGAAAAATTGCTAATGCACCCTAATTATTTAAATTATGTAGGCTCATTTGTAGGATTTAAACTATATAAAAACAAGTATGAGTGGAATAATACCTTAGCATCATTTGAAATCATTGATACTGAAATTAATAATCAAAAGATTAAAGATGAACTAGCATATACTACAATGAAGTTTGCAATAAATAGGACAAAAAACCTAGATGAAGTTTATAGCAAATATATGTCAATTGAAAAAAACGAAGAGTATCGTAATGAAATTGAAGAAACTTACTTAAACCTTAAAAAATTATCTAAAGGAGCTATTTCCCCTACATTTGAGTTATATGATATTAATGACAAATTAGTAAGACTCAAAGATTTAAAGGGGAAATTGGTTTATATTGATATTTGGGCAACTTGGTGTATTCCTTGTGTGCAAGAAATGCCTGCATTAAAAGAATTGGAAAAAGAGTTTAGGAATAAAGAAATTTACTTAGTGAGTATCTGTTATGGCGACACCAAAGAACGATTTAGAAAAATGGTAAAAGAAAAAGAGTTGGGTGGTCTTCAGCTCTTTTCTCCTGATAATGATATTCCCTTTTTTAAAGAATACATTTTAAGAGGAATTCCAAGATTTATATTAATTGATAAAGAAGGTAAAATAATAGATGCCAATGCCTATAAACCTTCAGACCCTAAATTGAAAGAGTTAATACTCGAAGAGTTAAATTAATCATTGAGAAATAATCAATATTCTCTCGCGAAGAATAGACACAAACCTTGAGTGTCTTTAAATGTTCAAGGCAAATATAATTATAAATTTTTTTATTATGAAAAAACAATTTTTAAATTTAGGAAAAGCTTTAAGTAAGGCTGAACAAAAATCTATTAATGGAGGTGTAATAGATTGTCCATCAGAATGTATAACAGCTCTTGGCTGTGATATACGTTGTGAAATTTTAGCGCCGTAAATAATATTTTTAGCTAAAAAGTGTGGGACTTCTCTCATTGCAAACAAGTAATAATTCATGTAATTATTGCTTGTTTTTATATATATTATTTTAAAAAAGAAAGAATAATTAAATCCATCAAATTTTAAAACCAAGTCATCTATGAAAAAAATTACATTTCTTTTATTTGTATTATCATTTTCATTTTCTTTCTCTCAAACAATTATTGAAGGTTTTATTTTTGATAGAGAGACGAAAACTTCACTACCGTACGCAACCATGAAAATTATAAGTAACAATAACTATTATACTATTACTAATGAAGATGGGAAATTTGAAGTTTCTGATAAGTTTATTTTAGATTCTTTAGAAATTAGATTTATTGGATTTAAAACTAAAAAAGTTGCGGTATCCTATTTTAGGGAGAAGTCAAAGTTTTATTTAACTCCAAATACATTTCGTTTAAATCAAGTTTTAGTTGTTGCAAAAAAAGATAAAAACTATACCTACAACCTCTTAAATAATTTAATTAAGAAGTATAGAAACAAACAAACAATTACTAAAAGTAAAGTATTTCTTTCGTTAACCTCATCAGCAAGAGGTATTCCAATAGAAACTATTGAAGGGTTTTATAATAGCAAGCACAATGTATCAAAAGGAATAATAGATTTAAAATTAAAAAGTGGTCGCTTTGGTCAAAATGCAAGTTTCCCGTTTTATAGTTTAAACAATACTGATATTTTAAAAGATTTTCAATTTTTTAAAAAGCACAACCAAATACTACCTTTATATCCTGGTAATTTATCTTTAAGTGCTATTAAAGGTAAGTATCTTATAAAAATTGATGAGTGTATTTCCTGTAACTTAGAAGATATTTCAATTTCATTTATGCCTAAGAAAAAAAACGGTAGGCTTTTATCAGGTACTATTATTTTTAATAAAGAACAATTAATCATTAAAAAAATAATAGTAAGTGGTGAAAATTTAATAACCGATAGGTTATCATCTATAATTGAAGACGATACTGTAACTCCAAAAAGTATGCTGTTGAATATTAATTTTAACCCTAATGATTATGATAAAATCCAATCATTAGATTTTGAGTTTAAAATGAATTATCGTTCTAAAGATAATTTTGAAATTATTACATCGCATTCACTTCTCTATTTTTACGATTATAATACCTCTTTTAATGCTCCTTATTTTACGAATAATATAAACTTTAATAATGATTATGATAAAATTAGAGCATTACAAGCATCAGATGAATTTTGGAGTTTAAATTATCAATTTCCGAAGAGTTATAAGGAGAAAATGTCTATAGATTTTTTTAAGAAATACGGATATTTAATTAATTACAACACCTCAATCCCTTCAGAGTATTTACAATTCATACGCCCTTCAATTATCACTTGGCAAGAAAATAAGTCCTTAAAATGGCAAGATATTAAGTTAAGTTTATTGAAAAATAAAGAAAGTACTATAGACCACAAAGCTTATAAACAAGGTGCTACAAAAGCAGTTGACAAAGAAGCTTTTTCTATATCAGAATTTAAACAAAAATCTAATAAATCTGAAATTGATGAACAATTAAATTTTAGCTATATGTTAGATGCATATACTAACAAATTAGGAGAAACACAATTTAGCACCAAAACTTTGTTTGATAGAAACGCCTCTTTTTGCTCATACAATCGTATCAATCATAAACTTATGTACATCAATTTAATTTTTGATGTTTACGAAATTTATAACAGAGAATTAAAAACAGAGCTTTCTAAAAACAGGTCTTTTGAAGAAGCTAAAATTTTATGTGAACAAAAATTTAATGAAGCTACTTTAATCATTAAAAAAATGGCTGCAGACACCAATAAAGGCACAAGTTTCCAAAACTTAATCAGGTGGTCTGAAAAAGTAAAAGTAAAACTTGCTAATTAAATGTAATAAATAATGAAAACTAAACTTATATACTTAACTATTCTATTTGCTGTATGTTACACGTCCATTTTCGCCCAAGAAACGGTTTTTAATACAATTATTAAACCTCTTCAGGAAAACACTTTATACAGAGAAAAGGTTTTTTTACATTTAAATAAATCTATTTATTTTACAAATGAAACAATTTGGATAACAGCTTATGTTGCTGAAGACGCTGAAAATAAACCCTCAATTTATACTAGTAACCTCCATATTAATTTAATTAATCTCAAGGGAGATTTAATTCAACAAAAAACCATTTTTATCCAAAATGGTGTTGGAAGTGGAGATTTCTTATTAGATAACAACTTAGTAACTGGTAAATACTTCATTCAAGGCTTTACAAATTATATGCGGAATTTTGGTGAAGAGAATTTATTTATTCAAGAAATTGAAATTATAAATCCTTCTGAGAAACAACTTATAAATAATACTAATGGAAATGCTAATTACGACATTCAAGTATTTCCAGAAAGTGGCTACTTATTAGAAGATGTAGAAAATGTTATTGGAATAAAAGCCCTAATTAATAATGCGGGTTTAACCTTTACCGGAAAAATTATAAATGCTAAAGAAGAAGAAATTATAAATTTTACAGGAAATAAATTTGGGATGAGCAAGTGTAGCTTTACCCCGTATAAAGGAGAAATATACACTGCAATAATTTCCATTAATAATACAACTCAAAAAATAAGTTTACCAAAGCCAAAAGAAATCGGAATTATATTTAGCATCGATAACACTTCAGTTAGTGATGATTTAAAACTAATACTCAAAACAAATAAAGCTTCTTTACCTATATTAAGAAAAGATTCATTAGCATTGATTTTTTACCGAAATAATACCATAAATGAAGTTGTAACTTTAACCTTGAAAAACATTGAAGAAACGCAACAAGAGTTGTTTTTTGATAAAAGTAAAATGCAACATGGAGTAAACGTTGTTACTTTATTTAAAAACTACCAACCCGTTTCGGAGCGAAAATTTTTTGTGAATAAGCAAGAAAAACAAACAGCTATATTAATTGATGAGCTTGAAACTGAAAATGATTCTACGAGTTTTAAAATTAGAACAATCAATTCAACATTAGATCCAATTAGTGCTCAATTAAGCCTATCTATACAGCCAAAGAATTCAAAATCATTTCACGAAAACCAAACTATTAAAAGTGCTTTCTTATTAACCCCATACATCAAGGGTAAAGTTGAAAACCCTGCTTATTATTTTAAAAATGGAAGTGCTAAAGAGGCTCAACATTTAGATTTATTATTATTAAATCAAGGTTGGAGCACCTATTCTTTAGAGGAAAAAATTAAAGAGGTAAACCCTAATAAAACAGTTGATTTTGAAAGTGGATTTACAGTGAAAGGAACCCTAAAAAAAATTAAAAAAGGGTATGATATTGGAATGTTATCAAAAGAAAATAGACTAGTTGATTTTAGTAAATTCAATGAACATAAAGAGTTCCATTTTAAAAATGTATATGCTTACAAAGGTGATAACGTAAAAATTGCCTTAATAAAAAAAGGGGAACCTATAGTAAAGCCTACTCAAATTAGTTTTATTAAAGACAAACCAGAAACAAAAAATTACAAGCCTCTTATTACTAATTATATAAAACCTGATTATGTAGTTAATAATAACTTAATAGCAACTTCAGAAAACCTAGCTGTAATCAACTATAAATTATACCCTAATATTGAAGTGCTAGACCAAATTACACTTAAAACCGTTGTTTCAAAAAAGGAGAAAACTTTTTATGATAAAGAAAGTGAGTTGGCACATAAACATACTATAATTGCTGCAGGTTTTTATCAAAATAAAAAAGTGACAGAACGTATGGAAACAACGTTTCAAACAGTATTTGAATACTTTACATCTTTAGGTTATATAAAAAGAACTGCTTTGGGTAGATATTTTATTTCTCTTAGAAATGCACGTGTTACTTTCGCAGGTAAAAATATGAATCCAGATAATACATACCCTCCTAAAATATATTTAGATAATACAAGTTTAAACCGTGATGGTGATATTGAAAAGTTAAAGGAATTGAGTATGAAAGATATTGATGAAATTTTAATTAATAAATCTGGTGCAGGTGGTGGTATTGATGGTACAGGCGGAATTATTAAAATTTACCTCAAAAAAGGAAATCATAAATACTTTGAAGAGGCTAATGAAAACCTATACGAAGAACTTATATTACTTACAGGGTTTGATAGAGCAACTAATTATTACAAACCACAATATAACATGTACACAAAAGAAGCGTATAGTTGGTCAGAAATAGATTGGAAAAATAATCTTCAAACTAATGAAAATGGTGAAGTTTTTATTAAAATTCCAACTAATGAATTTTCTAATGAATATCTATTTATAATTAATGGATTTTCAGAAAATGGATTGCTTTTTAATATTAATTCTAACTTAGATAATTTTTAACAATTCCTTTTCATACAAAAATTAAATTTCTTAATTTATGATCCCTTTTTAATGCAAAAATTCCCTTACTACAAACAAACCGAAGCTAAAGATTGCGGTCCTACTTGTGTTAAAATTATTGCCAAATATTATGGTAAAATTATTAATACACAACAATTACGTACGTTAAGCGAAACTACACGAGAAGGTAGTAGTTTACTAGGATTAAGTGAAGCTGTTGAGAAAATGGGCTTTCGTTCTCTGGGGGTTAAACTTACATTTAGTAATTTATTAGAAGCTACACTGCCTTGTATTATACATTGGAATAAAAACCATTACGTGGTTGTATATAAAATTAAAAAAGGAATAGTTTACATCTCCGATCCAGCTCACGGATTAATAACATATACAAAGGTTGAATTTATCAATCATTGGATTGGTAATAATGCCGATGAAAACACTGAAGAAGGTATTGCTCTTTTGGTAGAACCAACGCCATTATTTTATAAAGAAGAATTTGAGGAAGACGAACCTTTTGGCTTCAGTTTTATTTTTAAATACTTGTTTAAATATAAAAAGTTTATTGTTCAATTAATAGTTGGCTTACTGGCAGGTAGTTTATTACAATTAATTCTTCCGTTTTTAACGCAAAGTGTAGTAGATGTTGGTATAAAAAATCAAGACGTCAACTTTATTTATCTAATACTGTTTGCTCAGTTATTTTTATATATTGGAAAAGCGAGTCTTGAAATTATTAGAAGTTGGATTTTATTGCACCTAAGT
>NZ_CALAEQ010000168.1 GCF_937891065.1 uncultured Lutibacter sp.
AGCTATATTAAGTAAGTATGAGCCATATTCATTATTCTTGTATTGTTCAGCTAAAGCTAACAATTGCTTTTTTGAAATGAATTTATTTTGATAGGCTATTTCTTCAATACACGCAATTTTTAACCCTTGTCGTTTTTCTATGGTTTGAATAAAATTTGAAGCTTCTAATAGTGAGTCTTGCGTTCCTGTATCTAACCAAGCATAGCCTCTGCCCATCATCTCCATTTTTAATTTACCACTAGCTAAATAATGCTGATTAACGGTTGTTATTTCTAATTCACCTCTTTTACTTGGTTGAATGTTTTTAGCAACTTCAACTACATTATTAGGATAAAAATACAAACCAACTACTGCATAATTACTTTTAGGTTTGGTTGGCTTTTCTTCAATACCAAACACATTTCCATTTTTATCAAATTCTGCAACACCATATCGTTCAGGATCTTGAACATTATATCCAAAAATAGTTGCTTTTTTTTCTTCTGAAACTGTTTTTACTGCATTCTCCAATAACTGTTCAATTCCTGCTCCATAAAAAATATTATCTCCTAAAATCAAACAAACATCATCATTTCCTATAAATTCTTCCCCTAAAATAAAAGCCTGAGCCAATCCGTCTGGTGAAGGCTGTTCTACATATGAAAACTGCATTCCAATTTCAGATCCATCACCTAAAAGATTTTTAAAGTTTGGTAAATCGTGTGGGGTAGAAATTATCAATACTTCTGTGATCCCTGAAAGCATTAAAATAGACAATGGATAATAAACCATTGGCTTGTCGTAAATAGCTAATAATTGCTTTGATGTTCCTTTAGTAATTGGATACAGCCGAGTTCCTGATCCCCCTGCTAAAATAATTCCTTTCATGTGAATTGATTCGTAGTTTTAGCAAAAATAACTATTTAATATTGAATACCAATTTCTTTAGTATAAACTACCTATCGACGCAATTAAATTTTGACAATCATTTTAGTTCAAGTGATTTTCGATAGAAAATAGTAACCAGAACATAAAAATTAGTGTTAAAATGGTTCTCGATACATTTTTAGTTTCGTTTTACTACACAAAAAACACTCGAACTGACGTTTTTAATAATTGCACCCAACAGGTTATAAATTGTATTTCTAGAAGTAAAATTTAAAATTATGTAGCCTTTATTCAGGGCGAGACATAATTGCTCCCAACGTTGTGTATGTTTAATTGCGTGGTTAAGCAACTAATTTAGTAAACAAAAACGTGCCAGAGCCATTAATTATACAAGGCTTTAGCTTTTTAATTTTTAGCAAATTTTATCAAAGGTTTTATGTTTCCATTGTCAGCCTCTCTTAATGCTATAATATATTCTTTTCTTGTTTCATCTGCTCTAACCATATTTGACTTGTGCCAACTAAAAATTTCTTTTCCAAAAATGGATTCAATAATTATATCAGCCATCATTCTTGAGTGTCTACCATTTCCATTAGGAAAGCAGTGAATTGCTACGATTCTATGTTTAAATCTAATAGCAATTTCTTCAGGTGAATACGTTTTGTTTTCTAACCAATATTTAGTGTCATCAATTAGATTTTTTAGTTCTATTCCGATTTGAGTCCATTTTATTCCAATGTTTTTGTCAGTCTTTCTAAATTCGCCTGCCCATTTCCAAACATCACCATACATTTTTTTGTGTACATCTTTTATAAACTTTTCAGTCAATATTTTTTCAGGTTTTAAATTAGCTCTAATAGTCCATTCTACAGCTTTTTCAATATTTAACTGTTCAAATTCATCGAGTTCTTTTTGTGTTGTTATTGATTTTATTTTTAGACCTTCCTTTTCATCCTCATCTAAAGGTGTTTGTCCAGCTGTGTATTTTAGATTTAATCCCATAATGACTTTCTCATTTCCCTTTTTATTTCATTAGCTAAGTCAATTATTGAATCATCAATTTTATCTTCACTGATTCCTTGGTCCTCTAATTTCATATTTTGATGGGTCCTTAAAACAATTTTTCGAGCCAGTTTTTCAGCCTTTAAGTTGATTAGGCTTTCAATGCTCCCATCTTTTGGAATAAAACCATAAACAAATTTCATATTCAAAGCATTACCAACATCCTTTAATTTATTGATGGTTATCTGGCCTGTAGCTTCACGCTCCTCTATTTTTTGTATTGCTCCTTTAGTCAAGTTAAGTTTGGTCCCTAATTGGTCCCTTGTCATATTAAGAGTAGTTCTAATAGTATTTACCCATCCTTTTTGTGGGACCAGAACCATTCCTGCATCGTTAAAATTCGCCAACTTTTGGTCCAGTTGTTCTATGAGTAGTTTTTTCTTGTTTCTCATTTGTTAACATTTTTATACATATAAGTATGTAAATTAAGGTAAAAGTATACAAATACATATAAAAAAACAAATTAAAGAATACTTATCTGTATTCTTTAAGGTTTTAAATCATACAAATACGTATGATTAAGTTTGTGTAAAAGGTTCTGATTTAAATCAAAGCCATCAGGTTATAAAGTGTTTTTAAAGAAGTAAAATTTAAAATGGGCTATTTATTTGTTATTCAGAAATTTCACAAATTAAACAACCTAAACTTAGTAATTGAGTGTATGTAGCAAGTCCATCTTTAAAATTATAGATTGTTTAAAACAAACACTCAAAAAAAATAATTGATAATGAAAACCAAATGAAGTTATTAATGATTAAGAACAATACATAAAAAGAGATTTTATTAAAATACCGCTAGTTAAATTACACTAAATTTAAATATTGTTTCATTCAAGTATTCATCACCTGGTTTTAATATTGAAGATGGGAAATTATTATTATTTGGCGCATCTGGAAAATTCTGTGTTTCAAAACAAATAGCTGAAAAATTAGAAAAATTAACTCCATTTTTATAAGCTAACGTAGGTAATTGCACAGGTGTATAAACAACACTTGCAGGCTGGTTTGTATATACTTCCATTTGAATTCCGGTTTTTGGAGACACTAGTATTGCTTTTAAATTCTCTTCGCCTAAAACAAAAGTATCATCAAACCCTGTAAAATCTTTTCTACCTAATAGGGATAACTCATTTCTATCAAATCTTGTATTTAAAGAATCTATAAGTTTTCCTGAAGGGATTAATTGTTCATTAACATCTAAATAAGATAAACTATGAATCATTAATTTATGATCCAAAACAGTATCTTTTCCATTTAAATTAAAATAACTATGATTGGTTAAGTTCACAAATGTTTCCTTATCGGTTTTAGCTTTGTAAATTATTTTAACCTCATTCTGCTCACTAAGGTTATAGGTTACATAAGTTTTTAAATTCCCAGGATATCCCTCTTCTAAATGATTACTTATATAAGATAAAGTTACTTGTGAATTTAAACCTTCGTTAAAACTTTCTACTTTCCAATATTTTTTATCAAATCCTATTTCTCCTCCATGCAAGTGAACACCATTTTTATTGGCAATTGGATAAACCTCTTCATTAATTTTAAAACTCCCTTTTGAAATTCTACCCGCATATCTTCCAACGGTGGCTCCTAAATACAATCCTTTATCAGTATAAAACTGTTTTGTATAATCCTCCGCAGCTTCTAAACTAGCAACAACATTTATCAAATTTTGATTTTTATCAAGTATTTTCAACCCAATTATAGTCGCTCCAAAATTAGAAATTTCCAATTCTAAACCATTTGAGTTTGTAAGTTTTATGACTCTTAGTTGTTGCTCGTTCACTGAATTAATTTATAGTATAATTTTTAATTTTATTTCCAGAAAATGGCATATAATGCTACTAACACAATCATTACTGCAAATGAACCAATATTAAATAATGGACTTGTTTTGAATAATTCTTTAGAAATTTCAATACCTTTTTCATCATCTTTTCCTTTATGTTGGAAATAACTAACCAATGCAATTACTATCATAGTAAGCACTGCTGTATATCCCATTTGGTCCATCCAAGGTAAATCTAAAAATAGTGCGCTTGTTGACCATCCTTTTGGAGCAACCTTAAAGTACATTGCAATTGGAATTGAAACTAAAGCCCCCATAATTGCACCTTTATTTGTTGTTTTTTTCCAGAATAAACCTAACATAAATACAGCTAAAATACCAGGACTCACAATTCCTGTATATTCTTGTATAAATTGGAAAGCTTGATCAATACCTCCTAATAATGGAGCCATAATACAACCTATTACTAAAGCTACTGCAGCTGAAATTCTACCAACATTTACTGTTGTTTTATCACTAGCATTTTTGTTAATATATTGCTTGTAAATATCCATTGTAAAAATGGTTGAAGTTGAATTTAACATAGAAGCTAAAG
>NZ_CALAEQ010000169.1 GCF_937891065.1 uncultured Lutibacter sp.
GAATAGAACTTGTCATAAATTATATAAAAAATATAAATAAGCATTCGTTCAATTTGAATGCAAATTATAGCTATACCATTTCAAAAGATAAAAATACAAAGCAACTATTACCATATATTCCTAAGCACTTATTAAACGGAACTTTCGGGTATTCTTATAAAAAGATAAGCGCATTTTATCAGCATTTGTTCAATGGTGAGATATATACTACAACGGACAATATTGATGATTATAATGTTCCATATTTTAATGTTGGGAATATTGGAATTAACTATAATTTAATAAAAACCAATGTTACGCAATTAGATGTAGGTATTAAAATTAACAACATATTTAATAAGCAGTATCAGGTTTTACCAAGCAGACCCATGCCAAATAGAAATATAAACTTTAATATAAATTATAAATTTTAAAATTATGAAAATCAGTAAATTTTTGCTTAGTGCTTTTATACTAAGCGCCTTATTTGTCTCATGTAATAATGATGATGATATACAAGAACCTAAAGGAGATTATGAGAATGGTGTACTTATATCAGGTGAGGGAGGACCATCGGGTTCTGTTTATTATGTGTCTGACGATTTTAGTACAACTGAGAGTCAAATTTATAAAAAGGTAAATAACAGTGAACTAAATGTTTATTTACAATCCATGGCTTTTGATAATCAAAATGCATATATCTGTGTTGATAACCAAAACACAATAACCGTTGTTGATAGATATACTTTTTTAAAGAAAGGAGCAATAACTACAGATTTAGAAGCACCAAGATATATGACGGTTGCTGACGGAATTGGATATGCTACAAATTGGGGTACTTCTGGTGCTTATGTTGCAGTAATTGATGTGAATAGCTTTACAGTTACAAATAAAATTTCTATTGCTTATGGTCCTGAGCGTATTATTGAAAAAAACGGAAGATTATATGTGTCTCATAAAGGTGGATTTGGTGTTAATAATTTGATATCTGTAATTGATATTGCAACTGAAGCTGTAATTGAAATTACTGTAAGTGATAAACCTGATGAATTATTTTTTGATACTGCTGGAAATTTAGTGGTTTTATGTGAAGGAGGAGTTATTTATGATGCCTCTTGGGTTCAAATAGGAGAAACTAAAGGTGCTATTTCAAAAATTAACCCTGCAACAAATACAGTAATTTCAGAAATTGTTTTTGCTGATGGTGTTCATCCAACCTTATTGGAAAGTTATGGGAGTGATTTATATTACACTGTAGGTAGTAAAGTTTATAAAATGTCACAAACATCGACTAATTTACCTACAAATGAGTTTATTGATACTGAAGGTAATTTATACGGAATGGCCTTTAATAATAACAATTTATATGCTATAGATGCAAATTTTTTAGGTGAAAGTACATTAAATGAATATAATTTAGCTTCAAAAGCAAAAACGAATACTTCAAAAGCACCGATTGCTGCTTCAAAAATATATTTTAATTAGTATATAGTATAATTTTAAGAATGAGGTGCTCAAATTGAGTGCCTCTTTTTGTTTTTAAGAATTACATTTGCTGAATTAGTAAGTTCTCAACGTATAAATAAATGTATATTCAGAAAACTTTGAAAAGCAATTTTTAATTATAGAACTTAATATTTATAAAATTAAAATGAATAAAATAAAAGCAATTTTTAATTGGAGTGGAGGCAAAGACAGCGCTTTAGCTTTATATCATGTTTTGAAAGAAGGAAAATTTGATATTGATGCATTAATGACTACCGTAAATTCTAAATACAATAGAATTTCAATGCACGGTGTACGAAATGAATTGTTGTATGCCCAAGGAGAATCAATTGGAATTCCAATCAAAGAAATTCGTTTGCCAGAAACACCTTCAATGTTAGAATATAATGAAACAATGAAAACTGTATTGTTGGAATTGAAAAAGAAAGAAATCACTCATAGTATTTTTGGAGATCTGTTTTTAGAAGATTTACGAGCGTATCGTGAAAACAAATTAAAAGAAGTAGGGCTGACAGCTCATTTTCCACTATGGAAAAGAAATACAACAGAAATAATCCATGAATTTATAGATTTAGGATTTAAAACGGTTGTTGTATGTGTGAAGTCTGAATTGTTGGGTAAAGAGTTTACAGGAAGAATAATTGACAGAGATTTTTTAAAGGACTTGCCAAAAAATGTAGATCCTTGTGGTGAAAATGGTGAATTTCACACCTTTGTTTTTGATGGGCCTATTTTTAAAACACCAATAACATACACTTTAGGAGAAAAAATATTTAAAGAATATGAAGCTCCAAAGAATAAAGAAGATAACTGCTTTTTATCAACAATAGATGAAAAACCTGCTGGGTTTCATTTTTGCGACTTACTACCTAAGTAAGAAATTGTCGAAGACTTTTGATTTGTTTATGATTACATTTATATGTTAAATAAAGCCTATTGAGAGATGGGCTTTATTTATTCATACATTTTTTCATATTTTTATCATTCTAAAAAAATCAAAATGAAATCTATTTCAAAAACTACGTTAGACTTTTTAAAAGAACTAAAAGAAAACAATACTCGCGAGTGGTTCAATGAGCATAAACCAGCTTTTCAAGTAGAACAAACAAAGGCAAAAGAATTTTACAATGCTTTAATGGAGCGTTTAAAAACACATGATGAAATTGAAAGTGTAAAGATATTTCGTATTTATCGTGATGTTCGATTTTCTAAGGATAAAACACCTTATAAACCACATTTTGCAGGAAATTTTGTGAGAGGCACAAAACGTTTACGAGGTGGCTATTATTTAAGAATTAGACCAGGAGAAAGCTTTTTGGCTGGTGGTTTTTGGGAACCAAATAAGGATGATTTGTTACGCATTCGTAAAGAATTTGAAATGGATACTTCTGAAATTAGAGAAATATTAAACGACAAAAATTTTGTGAAGCATTTTGGAAAATTAAAGGGTGATGCTTTAAAAACGGCTCCAAGAGGTTTTGATAAAGAGCATCCTGATATGGATTTAATTAGGATGAAGCAATTTATTGTAACTCGTGAATTTACCGATGAAGAAGTGTTAAATCCTAATTTTATAGAAGAAATAGGAGTATCTTTTAAGGCAATGCGACCTTATTTTGATTATATGAGTGAAATACTCACTACCGATTTAAACGGCGTTTCTACAATAGATTAGTAAATAATTAAATACATAATTTCGTATTGCTGAAGTTGATTCAGCATCTCAAAAAATAAATCTCAAAAATTGATTTGTATCGTTCAATTACTGAATTCTAAGCTATTTAAATAATATATTCTTGAACCATACAAATAAGAGTATATTTGCACTTTTATAAATACAAAATATGTCAACATTTTTAGAATTAGGAATTCGTAAAGAATATATAGAAGCATTAAAAGATCTTGGGATTAAAACACCAACAGAAATTCAAGAAAAAACCATTGCTGTTTTATTAAACTCAAAGACCGATTTTGTTGGTTTAGCACAAACAGGAACTGGTAAAACGGCAGCATTTGGACTCCCAATTTTACATAATATTAATTCAAAATCACCGACAATTCAAGCTTTAATTTTGGCTCCTACAAGAGAATTAGTGCAACAAATAAAAAAACAACTTTTTAAATTCACAAAATATAGTGATGAAAAAATATTTGTGGAAGGAGTTTATGGAGGTGAAAAAATTGACAAACAAATTAAAGCATTAAAAAGAACCACTCATATAGTAGTTGCTACTCCTGGAAGATTAATTGATTTAATTGAAAAAGGGGAAATTGATATTAAGAAAATTTCGACATTGGTTTTAGATGAAGCTGACGAAATGTTGAATATGGGTTTTAAACAAGATTTAAATAGAATTTTAAAATTCACAACAGGCTCAAGAAATACTTGGTTATTCTCTGCAACTATGCCCGAAGAAATTAAGCGTATTGTTAAAACGTATATTCAATCTGATGCGCCAAAAGTACAAGTAAATAAAAGTGATTTAGTGAATGTTAATATCACACATCAATATATAAAAACTACCATAAAAGAGAAGCCAGAACTAATAACTAAACTGTTAGAAAAAAGAGGTAATGAAAGAGGTATTATTTTTTGTAGAACGAAATTAGGTACTCAAAATTTAACAACTATATTAAAAGAGGAAGGCTTTTCAGTAGAAGCATTAGAAGGCGATATGCAACAAAAAGACCGCGATAAAGTAATGCGTGCGTTTAAAAATGGAAGTCTGCAAATACTAATATCTACCGATGTTTCTGCTCGTGGAATTGATGTAGATAATTTAGCATTTATCATTCATCATCAGCTTCCTGAGCAGTTAGAATATTATACACATAGAAGTGGAAGAACGGCCAGAGCAGGTAAAAGAGGATTTTCTATTGCTTTAGTTATTCCAGGAGAGCTTCAAAGAATACATGAAATTCAGAAAGATTTAAATATTAAATTTATGGAAGTTCATATCTAAATTTATTTAATGTTCAATACAAAATAAAACTGTTAACATGCTTAATTTAAGAATGTTAACAGTTTTTTCGTTATAAACGCCATTCAGTGTTAGCCTTAATAGTTTGTGTTTCCTGATTTTTTCAAATTATTAACCTATTTGAAATAGCTGATAAATGATATTATTTTTTATATTTTTACACGTCTAATTAAAAAATTGTAACTGAATTAGAAAATCAACAAATCAAAACCAATTATATGAAATCAATTTTCACTTCACTTTTAATTTTAATTTCTTTTACGCTTTTTGCTCAAAAAAAAGTATTGGATCATAAAGATTTTGAAATATGGCAAACTATTAAAAATCAATCAATTTCTAATGATGGAAATTTTGTAATGTATTCACTTGAAAAAGGTGAAAAAGATAGCCACCTTAAAATTAAAGATGCAAAATCATCCTTAGTTTTTGAGCATGAAAGATCAGAAAAAGGGCAGTTTACATTTAATTCTAAATTTGCATTGTTTACCATAAAACCTTGGAGAGATAGTATTAAAGAATTGAAGCGTAAAAAGGTTAAAAAAGAAAAACTCCCAAAAGATTCTATTGGAATTTACAATTTTTCAACTAAATCTCTTGATAAAATAGGGAATATAGAATCCTATAAAACTCCAGAAAAATGGTCTGGATCTCTTGCATATTTATTAGAAGATATTGTTGCTGCTAAGAAAGAAAAGGATACAGTTAAAGCTGAATCTAAGAAAAAAGATAAAAAGAAAGCTAAGAAAAAAGTAGGGAAGGATAATGGGTATCATTTAGTTGTTAGAGATTTAGTTTCTAAAAAACAGGACACGTTTAAATATGTGACCAATTATACATTTGCTAAAAACGCAAAAATGTTAGCATTTACAGCTACGGGAGAAGATTCTATTAGTGAAGCAGGTGTTTATGTACTAAATCTTGAAAATAATAAATTAATTCATGTATTTGAAGCCGAAAAGGCAAAATACTATGAGTTAAACTTTAGTGAATCTGGAAAGAATTTAGGGTTTGTAGTAGATGCGGATACTACGAAAGTACAAGTAAGACCAAATGAACTTTATATATGGAGAGAAGGTAAAGTGAAGGCTGAAAAATTAATGGATGCCAGTTCAGCACCAAAAGGTTTCAGAGTTTCTTCTGATGGAAATATCAATTTTTCAAAAGATGAAACTAAAATGTATTTTGGACTTGCAAAACCACCAATTGTACAAGACACAACATTATTAGATGAGGAGATTGTAAATGTAGAAGTTTGGACTTATAACGAACCAAGATTATATACAGTACAAGAATTACAGCTGAAAAATGATCAAAAGAAATCGTACACAGCTGCAATACACATCAATAAGAATTATAAATTAGTTCAATTAGCTTCAGAAGCATATCCAGATGTAGAACTTGGTAATGAAGG
>NZ_CALAEQ010000170.1 GCF_937891065.1 uncultured Lutibacter sp.
TACAGTTTCAGACAATGGCGTTGGTATAAGCCCTGATACACTATTGAAGCTTTTTGATATTTCTGAAAAAATTACTACAGAAGGAACTGCAGGCGAAAAAGGAACAGGTTTAGGCTTGTTGCTTTGTAAGGAATTTGTAGAAAAGCACGGAGGTAAAATTTGGGTAGAAAGCGAATTAGGAAAAGGAAGTGCATTTAAATTTACGTTGCCCTTATTTATTAAAAAATTAAAATAAGTAAGCAAAAACATATATTTCGTAGAGAAAATAATGTAAATTAGTTTTTTGTTTATTGATTTTGCTATTATATTACCAAATTTATTAAAAATGACTTTAAAGAAAGATGTTTTAAAAGCGTTTGCGTTCTTATTCATATCACTTATTACAACTTTTATCTTAACCAAATTTGTATATAACAATGCTGAAGACAAAGCAACCCTAGAATTTAAGAGTCATTGTGATCAAATATCTTTAAAAATTTCAAACCGCCTTCATGCGCACGCATTACTTTTAAGAAGTGGCTCAGCTTTTTTTACAGTTTCAGATACCGTTACCCGAAACGATTGGAAAGAATTTATTGATAAAATAGCCATTGGAAAGAATTTACCTGGTATTCTTGGGACTGGATTTTCTATAAATATACCTAAAGAACAATTACAGCAACACACTGCACACATACAAAGCGAAGGATTTTCTGAGTATAACGTGCACCCTATTGGTGATAGAGAACGGTATACTTCCATTATTTATCTTGAACCTTTTAATGAACGCAATAAGAAAGCTTTTGGTTACGATATGTTTTCAGAACCTGTTCGTAGAAAAGCCATGGAATTGGCGCGCGATTTTGATATTGCCGCACTCACAGGAAAAATACTTTTAGTACAAGAAATAACGACAGATAAGCAGGCTGGTACTTTAATGTATGTTCCAGTTTATAAAAAAGGAATGCCAGTTAATACCTTAGAGCAACGCCGTAAAGCAATCAAAGGATGGGTATATAGTCCTTACAGAATGGATGATTTGATGAAGGGAATTTTAGGGAATATGAATTCAAATAGTAGCGATAGAATTCGTATGCAAATATATGATGAAAGTATTTCTGAGGATTCGCTGTTATTTGATTCGCAAAATGGAGAAAGTACATTGAAAAAAGACTTAAAATTAGTTACTGAACAATTAACACTTGACTTTAATGGTAAAAAATGGATTTTAAAATTCTCAAATCAAAAAGAAGATGTTTCATATTTTCAAGGTAAAGTTTTTATAGTTTTAATTGGGGGTGTTATTATAAGTTTATTGTTATTTTTAATTATTTTATCTCTTTATACAACAAGAAACAAAGTTAAATTAGCCGAACAATTGGCTATAGAGCTTAGTGAAAGTGAAGAACGTTGGAAATATGCTTTGGAAGGAGCTAAAGATGGGGTTTGGGATTGGAATTTAAAAACAAATGAGTTTCATTTTTCTACACAATGGAAAACAATGCATGGGTACAAAGAGCATGAAAATAAGAATGGTTTGGATAATTGGAGTCAGCTTGTGCATCCTGAAGATAAAGAAAAATGGTATGCAGCTATTCAATTGCATATTGAAGGAAAAGTTGATTCTTATTCAAATACGCATAGGGTTTTAGCTGAAAATGGCTCATGGAAATGGTTTTTGGATAGAGGAAAAGTGATGCAATTTGACGAGAATAATAAACCTATTAGAATTATAGGAACAAGTCAAGATGTTTCAGAACAAATTAAAATGAAAAATGAATTGATTAAGCTGAATGCAGATAAAGATCTTTTTATTTCAATTTTAGCACACGATTTAAAAAGTCCGTTTAATTCAATCCTTGGTTTTTTAGATATTTTAAAAGAAAATATTCGTACGTATGAGATTGAAAAAACAGAAAAATTCTTAAACATAATTTATACTTCAGCAAAAAGCACCTTTAGTTTATTGGAAGATATTTTAATATGGGTACGATCAAATTCAGGCAAATTAGCTTTTAAACAGGAAAGGTTAAGTCTTTCAGATACGTGTATTAATGTAATTGAAAATTTGAAGTTAGTAGCAAAGACTAAAAATATTGATATCAATTGTTTTTCAGATAGAGAAATTTTTGTTTTTGCTGATAGTAATATGTTGCATACCATTATAAGAAATATTATTTCTAATGCTATAAAATTTACCAATGAAAATGGTAAAATTTCTGTTTATGCAGAACACAATAAATCAACTGCAACAATTACAGTTTCTGACAATGGCGTTGGTATAAGCCCTGATACACTATTGAAGCTTTTTGATATTTCTGAAAAAATTACTACAGAAGGAACTGCAGGCGAAAAAGGAACAGGTTTAGGCTTGTTGCTTTGTAAGGAATTTGTAGAAAAGCACGGAGGTAAAATTTGGGTAGAAAGCGAATTAGGAAAGGGAAGTGCATTTAAATTTACGTTGCCTTTGTACCAAGAAAATTAAAAATGCATAAATTTTAATATCAAAAAATAGTAAAACCACAATCATTATTTATTATAATACATCTATTTACTTTAAAAAAGAAAGTAATGACTATTTATTGTATTATTTTTAATAAAGCATTTTCACAAGTTATTTTATAAAAGTGTGTCTAATTTGTAAATAATAAATTTTGAATAATTGAAGTTTCATTCAATGACGGACAAAGAATTAATAGAAGGCATTTTAAATAAAAATCAAGCAACTTTTAAAATCCTTGTAGATAAATATCAATCGCTTGTATTAAATACCTGCAACAGTTTTTTACATAATAAAACTTTTTCTGAAGATGTAACACAAGAAGTATTTATTGAAGTTTTTTTATCAATTCACAAGTTTAAAAAAGAAGCTAAATTATCTACTTGGTTGTATCGTATTTCGGTTAATAAATCACTGAATTTTATACGTGATAATAAAAAAAATAATCTTTTTAAAAGTATTGAAAACTTTTTTTTAGGAGAAGGTAATCAAGAACTACAAATTTCAGATAACGAGCATGAAACTTCTGAAAATGAAGCTATTCAAAAAGAAAGAATTGAATTATTACATCAATCAATCAACGCGTTATCTAAAAATCAAAAGGTAGCTTTCACTTTACATAAAATGGAGGATTTGTCGTACAAACAAATTTCAGAAGTTATGAATTTATCTCTCTCATCAGTTGAAGGACTAATACATAGAGCAAAAATAAATGTACAGAGAGAGATATTAAGTTTTTATAAAAAAAAGTAAAAAAAGGCAAATGTTTTTTTATCAACTAGTGTCAAACTAATAATACAGCTTAAAATGAAATGTAAAACAGTACATACTAATTTAATTCCTTATTTTAATAATGAGCTTCAACTTGCACAAAAAAAGGAAATAAAAAAGCATATTGAAAATTGTGAAGCTTGTAATTACAAGTACTCTCAATTAGAAATTACTTTTAATCTGATTGCGAAAAAAGAGGTTTTAGAACCAGATCCATTCTTATATATGCGAATTAACAGGCATTTAGCGAATCTTCAAAATGAAAAAAATCAACCTGTTTATAATGCTTTTTATATAAGAGCTTTGCAACCAGCTTTATTCTCATTAGTCTTGTTAGTTAGTATTTGGGGCAGCCTAAAACTCAGTAGCATTTCCTCTGTTAAAGGCTCATTATTGAAAACGCAGACTACCGAATTTTATTTTAATGATTTGGGACATGAAAAAATGGAAGTTTTATTATTGAAAGATTAATACAAAACAGATGAAATTATACAATAAAAATACATTGATATGGATAATTGTAATTCTTATAGTTACAAATCTTACAACAATAGGATCCATAATTTACCATGCTTATTTTCCACAGAATATATCTCAAATTACTCAGGAAAATCAAATTGAAATACCAAATAGTCACCTGGGAAGATTTTTTAGAGACGAATTAAATTTAACAAAAGAACAACATCAACAATTTAGAAAATTAAGACAACAATTTCATGTAGATGCAAATGCTAAAACAGCTAAAATGCAAGTTAAACGAAATGAAATTATGCTTGAGTTAGGAAAAGAAAAATCGGACACGATTTATTTAAATGGGCTTGCAAAAGACATTGGAGATTTGCACGAGGAGCTTAAACATTTAACATTTGACTATTATCTGGATATGAAAAGTATTTGTAACGAAGAACAAAAAAGTAAATTATTTCAAGTTTTCAGCGCAATGACAAATAATGGTAATGAAATACAAATGCCTAGCAATTAGCAGAATAATTTCAAAAAATAAATTCACGTAAATTATATAGAAACAAATAATAATTAATTTAAAAATAAGTACAAAATGAAAAATTTAAAAACAGGAACAATCGGAATGCTGATTATTGCTTTGTTATTTAGTGTAAGTACATTTGCTCAAAGAGCAACTAGAATGGGTAATGGACAAGGGAATGGTAATGAACAAGGATATTTTTGCAATAATATTCCAAATATTAGCACAGATCAACAATCAAAAATTACAGATTTTAGATTAGCGCATTTAAAAGAAATGCAAACTAACAGGAATCAATTAGCTATAAAAAGGGCTAATATGCAAGCTTTGCGCGCTGAGGGCAATATAAAATCTATCAATAAAACAATTGATGAGATGGGAGTTATCAGAACAAATATGCAAAAAAGCAAAGAGCAGCATATTCAAGATATCAGAAGTATTCTTACTACCGATCAGCAAGTATATTTTGATAATTCTAATAGAGGAACTGGAAATGGTCAATACTGCAGAGGAAACAGACAAGGACAAGGGAATAGATCAGGAAATAGACAAGGGAATGGCATAAATTGTGGCAACTGGTAAAATTCACATTATACCTAATCTATTAAAAATATATATTTTTAAAAAGCTATTGAATTAATTTTAATAGCTTTTTCTCTTTTTAGCAAAAATACCAATAACTGGTGTTTTTAAAATGATGATACCTAACTAATTTTAGAGAGTTTAATTCAATAAAATATATGTTAGAGTTTCTTCGTTTTACTTGATTTTATAAATTGTAATTCGTTCATTTCTAAACTATTAAATATAGCTAAAAAAGTATGCCCATACTTTAGTAATTGTATGCGCATACTTTTACTTTTGTATGGGCATACTTTAGCATTTGTATGCGCATACTTTCTTAATTGTATGGGCATACTTTTAATAACAAATATGCAGCCAAAAAAGGTAGTATTAAGTAGTGAAATAGCTAATAATTGCAACTTTGTTTTTTTATTTCGTAATAAAATTATTTACAGCAAAAAACAACGATTAATACACTTTATAAATAGGTAATTTTAAATGTGCAGCTTCATAATAAGGGGAGTTTTTATAAACAAAATCTAATTGAGCTCTTGGGTTTTTTGCAAAACTTGTATCTGTTTCAATTTTTAAATCCAAGGAATCTTTTAATGTTGGATTTTCTTTTAAAAACGCTTCAGCAATGTCTTCAAAAACATAGGCAGAATATCCTTCTTTTTGTTGAAGAATGGCATCAAAAAAGTTCCAGTTAAAAAAAGAATCTATAGCTTCAGCTTCTAGTGTTTCTAGAATATAACGCGCACCATTTTGATTTACAGGAATGTAAATATCACCTTTGTTAAATGCAATAGTTTTTTTAGATGAAATAACTGTCGTGTTATAATGCTGATAATGCCCTTCGTAAGCTTCAGTTCTTGTTTTATAGTCTTTTATATGCTGTTCTTCAGCACTAAAAGAACTGTCTTTTTTAAGAATTGTAAATTCAATAGTATTATCTCTTAAACGTTCTAAAATATTCCAATATCCTTGTTTTAAAATATAGGCTTTTGGAATGGTTATTTCTTTGGAAGGTATAAACTCATTATAGTATTTAACAGGTTTTATATAGGGTTTTGTTCTATCATAAAATAGACGTTTTCCGTTGGTAACTTTACTGTTGATTAAAGTTCCTTCATAGCCTTTAAATTGTAAGATTGAAAATGTATTTTCATCTAATTCAAATGCAATTGGATAAGTTTTTTTAGCTAAAATTTTAGCAACTGCATGCTTGCGAAGTTCTTTTATCTGAGTCCCATTTTTTATAGTAAAATCTATAGCGATTTCTAATAAACTATAAGTTAGTTCAACACGTTGTTTGTAGGGTTTTAACATATGAGTTTCAATCATGAAACCCAAAGTATTAAAAAGTGTTGTATAACCACTGGAATATCTAGGAGAATCAAAATATTGACTAAAACCTTCTTCTGGAGTTTTTCCCCAAACATTCACATAAGGAGTTATTGAAATATCTTTCTTTAGTAAAGATTCTTCAATTTGTGGCCTCATTTCATTTTCTATAAACACGCCTAATTCTCCACCAAGTTTGTTATGTTGTGTAAAAAGGTGTGTAATTCCATATTGATAATCGGCTCCGTTACTCACATGATTTTCAATAAAAATAGCGGGATTTATTAAGTGAAAAATTTGAGCAAAAGCTTTTGCATTTTTTGTGTCAGCTTTTATAAAATCTCTGTTTAAATCATAATTTCTAGCATTTCCTCTAAAACCATATGCTGCTGGTCCGTTTTGATTTACGCGAGAGGTGCTATTTCTATTTAGTGAACCACCAATATTGTAGATCGGAATTATCGCTAATATTGTATTTTCTAATTGTTTTATTTGGTTAGGATTTTGAACAATATCTCTAAGCAACAGCATAGTTGCATCAATACCATCAGGTTCACCAGGATGAATTCCATTATTAATTAGAATTACATTTTTTGATTCTCTTATTTCCTTAAAGTCGAATTTTTTAGAACTATCGAAAATAACAAGGTGTAACGGAAAACCACTGTCCGTAATTCCCATTTCAAAAATTGAAATTTCAGGATACTTTTTGGCTAAACTTTTATAATAGTCAATTGTTTCAAAATAAGTGGAAGTTTCAGTGCCATTTGTTTTTTCAAAAGGAATTATAAAATCAGGTTCTAAATTTTGAGCATTAATTGCGAAAAAAGAACAGATTAAAAATAAAATTGAGAAATTTTTAGCCATCCGACTTATTTTTCGATTACACTTTTTGGAACAAAACTTGAAATATTGCCTCCATTTCTATATACATCTCTAACAATGCTAGAACTTATAAAAGAAGTGTTAGCAGAAGTTAATAAAAAAACGGTTTCAATATTTGATAATTTTCTATTGGTTTGGGCAATGGCTTTTTCAAATTCAAAATCAGCGGGATTTCTTAAGCCTCTTAAAATAAAATCTACATCTAATTTTTGACAAAAATCAATAGTCAAACCAGTATAGGTTTCTACTTTTATTTTAGGTTCGTTAATGTAACTCTTCTTTATAAAATTTAAGCGCTGTTCTAATGAAAACATATATGTTTTATCGGTATTTATACCAATTGCAATAATAATTTCATCAAATAGAGGTAATGCTCTATTAATAATATCAACGTGTCCTAACGTGATTGGATCAAAAGATCCCGGGAAAATTGCTCTTCTCATAATTAATTTTTAAATGCCATTTCAACGGCGTTATGAAAAAGTTTCTCTAAGCTAATCCCAGCAGCAGCAGCTTGTTGAGGAATTAAACTTGCATTCGTTAAACCTGGTACTGTATTTATTTCTAAAAAATAAGGTTCATTATTTACTAAAATGTATTCGGCGCGTGAAAAACCACTCATATTTAAAATTTGATAAACACTGGAAGCTGTTTTTTCTAGTTTTTTATGAACTTCGTCAGAAATACGAGCAGGAGTAATTTCCTCGGATTTTCCTAAATATTTGGCCTCGAAATCAAAAAATTCATTTTCAGATACAATTTCAGTCATTGGTAATACTTTAATCTTTCCTTCATATTCAATCACTCCAATTGATATTTCAGGTCCGTCTAAAAAAGATTCAATTAAAATTTGAGAATCTTCAATGTAAGCTTTTTCTATGGCCGGAATCATTTCTTGCTTTGTTTTTGCTTTAGAAATTCCAAAACTAGAACCAGCATTATTTGGTTTTACAAAACAAGGTAAGCCAACTTCTTCAATTATTTCTTCCACATTAATTTTATCACCTTTATTTAAAAAATAAGATGTAGCTGTGTTTATTCCATACTGTTTCACAACACTTAAACAATCTCGTTTATTAAAAGTTAAAGCCATTTGGTAAAATGGTGCTGAAGTGTGTTTTATTCCAATTAATTCAAAATAAGCTAAAATAGTTCCGTCTTCACCCGGATGCCCATGAATTGCATTAAAAACACAATCAAAAATTATTTTGTCACCATTAATTTCAGCTGTAAAATCGTTTTTGTTTATTGGGAATTCTTTGTTGTTATCATCAACAAGTACCCATTTATTTTTAAGAATATGGACTTTGTAGGTATTGTATTTTTCTTTTGAAATGTTTTTATAAACTACTGCACCACTCTTCAATGAAATATCAACTTCTGAAGAATAACCACCCATTATTATGGCAATATTTTTTTTCATTTTATGTTTAGAACTTTAACTACAAACTTACATATTTAAAGTTTAATGTTGAAAGGAATAATTTGTAAATTTAATTGTTTGAAATTTATTTGAGCGAATATTAATTCATATAATAAGCAACAAAATATGAATTTGTAAGTTGGTATTTATAAAGTATCTTTGCACAAATTAAAAAAGGGAATATGAGTCTTATTCAATTTATAAAATCTAAAACATTTTTAAAACACTTGCTATTTGCAGTTTTGGGTTTAGCAATATTTATTTTTGTGGTTATTAAATGGTTGAATATATCAACCAATCATAATCAAAAAATTGAAGTTCCAAACTTAGAAAAGTTGAGTTTAATGAAGGTTGAAAGAATATTGAAACAATTAGATTTAAATTTAATAGTCATAGATTCAGCAAGTTATAATCCTTTATATCCAAAAAAATCAGTAATAGAGCAAAGTCCTGAAGCAGGTGATTTTGTAAAAGAAGGTAGAAAAATATATTTAACATTAAATCCTTCTGGTTATGCAAATGTTGAAATACCTGACTTATTAGGAAAAACTAAAAGACAAGCTAATTCTCAATTAATGGCCATTGGTTTTAGAGTGAGTGATAATGTGGTTTATGTTTCAGACATAGCAAAAGATGTTGTGCGAGGATTAAAATTTAATGGAAAGGATATAAAAGCAGGAGAAAAAATTCCACAAAATTCTGTAATTACATTAAAATTAGGCGATGGATATGGTGGAAGTCAGTTTAACAAACAAAACGGAGAAGAAGAAAACTAATGAATGTTGAAGAATTAGAAAAAGAAGAATTTTACGAGCATTTTAGATATATTGCACACGATGGTCAAGTACCGTTGAGAGTTGATAAGTTTTTAATGAATTTTGTAGAGAATACCACTCGAAATAAAGTGCAACAAGCTGCTAAGGCGGGGAACATTTTAGTAAATGAGATTGCTGTAAAATCAAATTATAAAGTTAAGCCAAAAGATGTGGTTCGTGTTGTATTAGCACATCCACCACATGAAAATTTATTGGTTGCAGAAGATATTCCTTTAGATATTTTATTTGAAGATGATCAAGTTATTGTTGTAAATAAACCTGCCGGAATGGTAGTGCATCCGGGCCACGGAAATTATAGTGGTACATTGGTAAACGCTTTAATTCATCATATTGAAAATTTACCAACAAATTCTAATGAGCGTCCAGGATTGGTTCATAGAATAGATAAAGATACAAGTGGTTTATTAGTGGTTGCCAAAACTGAATATGCGATGGCACATTTATCAAAACAATTTTTTGATAGATCTACGGAGCGTTTATATTATGCATTGGTTTGGGGAAATGTTGTTGAAGAAGAAGGCAAAATTGAAGGACATATTGGGAGAAGTTTAAAAAACAGACTTCAAATGAGTGTTTTTCCTGATGGTGAATTTGGGAAACCTGCAATTACGCATTATAAAGTTATTGAACGTTTTAGTTATGTTACACTGGTGCAGTGTAAGTTAGAAACAGGTAGAACACATCAAATTAGAGCACATTTTAAACATATTGGGCATACACTTTTTAATGATGAGCGTTACGGAGGTGATGGTATTTTAAAAGGAACTACGTTCACTAAATACAAACAGTTTGTTGAAAATTGCTTTAAAGTTTTACCAAGACAAGCACTTCACGCAAAAACTCTTGGATTTGAACATCCAATTACAAAAGAATTCATGCAATTTAATTCGGAAATACCACAAGATATTGTTGAGTGTTTAGAAAAGTGGAGGACTTATACCGAAAATCAAAAGTATTAAAAGGAGGCAAGCATAACAAATTTTGATACTATAGGAATGATTAATGGTGCATAGCAGCTGTTGCCACTAAAAATAAAATTTAAACAGATGAAAGAATTTGATGTTGAAAACTGGAAGAGAAAAGATCAATATAAGTTTTTTAAAACCTATGAAGATCCATTTTTTAATATTACAGCTAACTTAGAAGTTACTAACCTTTATCGTTATTGTAAACAACATCATCTTTCTTTTTCACTAGCTTGCTTGTTTGTTGCTATAAAAAGTATAAATGAAATTCCAGAGTTTAAACTTCGTTTTAAAAATGATAAAGTGGTGTCTTTTGATTTGGTAAATATTGGCTCTACTGTTTTAAATGATGATCAAACTTTTTCATTTTGTGATTTCCCTTATAAGTTCTCAATAATTGAGTTTATTGAAAGCGCAAAAGCAATAATTGAAAATCATAAAAAAGGAATAAAGTTTGATGCCAATGAAAATGAATTGGCAATTGTGCACTGCTCAACCATTCCTTGGATTTCATTAACAGGTTTTAAACATGCAAGGAAAGGAGATGAGAAAACAATGGGAGTACCAAAGATTGTTTTTGGTAAATGGTTTGAAGAAGCTGAATTAAAAAAAATACCCTTTTCAGTTGAAGTACATCATGCATTATTGGATGGTTTTCATGTAGGTCTTCTTTTTGAAAAAATGCAACAGTATATGAATGAACTAACATAATTTAGCACTATTTTAAAATACCTACTTCATATTAAAATAGACATAAATTATAACTAAATAATTGTAATTTTGTTTTACACTGAAAATGTAAAAAATGAAAATAGTAATATCACCAGCCAAATCATTAGATTTTGAAACTAAAGTGCCAACTTCACAATTTACAAATGGCATATTTTTAAACGAAGCAGAAAAATTAAATGTAATTTTAAGGAAGAAATCACCAAAAAAACTTTCTGAGTTAATGAGTATTTCTTCTAAATTAGGAGAGTTAAATTGGCAACGAAATCAAGATTGGCAATTGCCATTTACATTAGAAAATGCAAAACAAGCAGTTTTTGCTTTTAAAGGCGATGTTTATATTGGACTAGATGCATATACACTTTCAGAAAATAAAATAGCGCAACTTCAAAATAAATTAAGAATATTATCAGGGCAATATGGTTTGTTAAAACCGCTAGATTTAATGCAGCCATATCGTTTAGAAATGGGAACCAAATTAAAAGTTGGTAAAAAAGATAACCTCTATCAATTTTGGGATGCAACAGTTACAAATGCTTTTAATGAAGAATTAAAAGATGATGAGATTTTTATTAATTTAGCTAGTAACGAGTATTTTAAAGTAATTAAACCAAAGCTGTTAAAAGTTCCCGTAATTACGCCAGTTTTTAAAGATTATAAAGATGGCAAACTAAAAATGATAAGTTTTTTTGCAAAAAAGGCTCGTGGTTTAATGGTGCGATTTATAATTGATAATGCAGTTGAAAACATTGAAGATTTGAAAGGCTTTAATTATGAAGGCTATGCATTTGATGCTAATTTATCATCAAATAATGAATTGGTATTTACACGATAATTTTTTTATTTTTTTACAATTGTATTGTTTTTTTATATATGTTTGTTCCGTTGTTTTACAAATAACAGAAATAGATGTTTTAGAATTGTAACTTGTTTATAATGAAATTTTTAAGTAACTATGTACTTCGTGAGTACAGTGAGAAGTTTAGAATAATACAAACTTCTTTTAAATACATTTTTAATACTTTTAACTCACTTCCAGTTTTAAGTAAAAATAGCGTATATTTAGTTTTAAGAGTATGAATTTAATTTTTAACATTGTTAATGATAGCCACTTTTAATGGCGTTATAATAAAATTTTTAATTAAAGATAGTAATGAATACTAAATATATAGATTTAATAAATCAAACATTCGATTTTCCCCAAGAAGAATTTACAGTTGATGCTGCTAAAAATTTACACTTTCATGATATTGATACCATGAAATTAGTAGAAGAATATGGCACACCTTTAAAATTTACATATCTACCAAAAATTAGCGAAAATATTCAAAAAGCTAAGAAAATGTTTGGGACAGCAATGCGTAAACATAAATATAAGGGGAAATATAATTATTGTTATTGCACAAAGAGCTCACATTTTAAACATGTGTTAGATGAAGCTTTAAGTAATGATATTCATATTGAAACATCTTCAGCAATAGATATAAATATTGTTGAAAATCTTAAAAAAGATGGTAAAATATCTGATAAAAATTATATTATATGTAATGGGTTTAAGCGTGATGAATATATTACTAAAATTCAAGGATTAATAAATGCGGGACATAAAAATTGTATCCCTATTATTGATAACTATGAAGAAATAGGATTACTTACTGAAGGAGTTAAAAAAAGAATTAATATTGGAATAAGAATTGCTTCTGAAGAAGAACCTAAGTTTGAGTTTTATACTTCTAGATTAGGGATTGGATATAAAAATATTGTTGATTTCTACAGACGTGATATAAAAGAGAATAAGAAAGTTAACTTAAAAATGTTGCATTTCTTTATCAATACAGGAATTAAAGACAATGCATATTACTGGAACGAATTAAATAAATGTTTAAAAGTTTATATTAATTTAAAACGCATTTGTCCTACTTTAGATAGTTTAAATATTGGTGGAGGTTTTCCTATTAAAAACTCATTGGCTTTTGATTATGACTATGATTATATGGTAGATGAAATTATTTATCAAATTAAAAGTGCGTGTGAGGAAGCAGAAGTGCAACCACCTAATATTTTTACAGAGTTTGGAAGCTATACTGTTGGAGAAAGTGGAGCTACTATTTATAAAATTTTATATCAAAAGAAACAAAATGACAGAGAGAATTGGAATATGATTAATTCTTCTTTTATTACAACACTACCAGATAGTTGGGCAATTAATAAACGATTTATTTTACTACCATTAAATAGGTGGAATGACAATTATGAACGTGTTTTATTAGGAGGTTTAACTTGTGATAGTGATGATTATTACAATTCAGATCAGCATGTAAATGCTATTTATTTACCAATGTATAAAGAAGAAAAACCATTGTATATTGGCTTTTTTAATACAGGTGCTTATCAAGAATCATTAGGTGGTTACGGAGGATTACAACATTGTTTAATTCCACAACCAAAACATATTATAATTTCGAAAGATAAAGACGGAAAACTAGAATATAAAGTTTTTAAAGAAAAACAAACAGCAAATGACTTTTTAAAAATATTGGGTTATGAATAAAAGAACGTACGCAGGAATTCCTGAACAATACGCTAAAATTGAAACTTCAAAAGTAGTTTTAATAACAGTTCCTTATGATGGAACAAGCACTTGGCAAAAAGGAGCTGATAAAGGGCCTGAGGCTTTTTTAAATGCTTCAGAAAATATGGAACTGTATGATATTGAAACAGATTCAGAAGTTTATAAAAATGGAATATTTTTAGCAGATGCAGTAACAGAAAATTCTTCACCTGAAAAAATGGTTGAAGCCGTTCATGCTGCAGCAAAATCATTTATTATAAAAAATAAATTTGTTACTTTATTTGGAGGTGAACATTCAATATCTATTGGTTCAATTAGAGCTTTTAATGAATGTTTTGATAGTTTAACGGTTGTGCAAATTGATGCACACGCTGATTTAAGAAAAGAGTATGATGGTTCTAAGTGTAATCATGCATGTGCAGTTTATGAAGCAAGTCAAAATACAAATTTAATTCAAGTTGGAATTAGAAGTATGGACAAAGCTGAAACGACAGTGATGGATACTGATAAAGTATTTTTTGCGCACGATTTAGCACAAGATGATTATTGGATGGAAAATGCTATTGATTTAATGACAAATAACGTTTTTTTAACAATAGATTTAGATGCCTTTGATCCATCAATAATGCCATCAACGGGTACACCAGAACCTGGTGGACTATTATGGTATGAAACACTTGATTTTTTAAAGAAAATATTTGAACAAAAAAATGTGGTTGGATTTGATATTGTTGAATTATGTCCAAATGAAAAAGAAAAATCATCAGATTTCCTAGCCGCTAAATTGTATTACAAAATGTTAAGTTATAAGTTTCAAGATATTAATGAAACAGATTATGATAACATTGATGGTTATAAACAACCAACTAATAAAAACTCAAAATTTGAAGACGAAGATAATGACTACTAAAGGAGCAATTTCACAATTTATTGAAAAATATTATTTACATTTTAATTCAGCAACCATTGTTGATGCAGCCAAAGAATATGAAAATCAGTTAGCATCTGGTTCTAAAATGTTAGTTTCTTTAGCTGGAGCTATGAGTACAGCTGAATTAGGTAAGATTTTTTCTGAAATGATTAGAGAAGATAAAGTTCAAATTATTTCTTGTACTGGAGCAAATTTAGAAGAAGATATTATGAATTTGGTAGCACATTCTCACTATAAAAGAGTTCCAAATTATAGAGATTTAACTCCTCAAGATGAATGGGATTTATTAGAAAAAGGATTGAATAGAGTTACAGATACTTGTATTCCTGAAGAAGAAGCTTTTAGACGTTTGCAAAAACATGTATTCAAAATTTGGAAAGATGCCGAAGATAAAGGTGAACGCTATTTCCCACATGAATTTATGTACAAATTATTACTTTCAGGTGTTTTAGATCAATATCATGAAATTGACCCAAAAAATAGTTGGATGATAGCTGCAGCCGAGGCTAATTTACCAATGGTTGTTCCAGGTTGGGAAGATAGTACTATGGGGAATATTTTTGCTTCATATGTATTAAAAGGTGAATTAAAAGCAAGTACTATGAAGTCAGGGATTGAATATATGACTTTTTTAGCGGATTGGTATACTGATAATTCTAAAAATGGAATCGGATTTTTTCAAATAGGAGGTGGTATTGCAGGAGATTTTCCAATTTGTGTAGTTCCAATGTTATATCAAGATATGGAAAGACCAGAAACACCATTTTGGAGTTATTTTTGTCAAATTTCTGATTCAACAACAAGTTATGGTTCATATTCAGGAGCAGTTCCTAATGAGAAAATAACTTGGGGAAAATTAGATATTAACACTCCGAAATTTATTATAGAATCGGATGCAACTATTGTTGCACCATTAATTTTTGCCTATTTGTTAAACATGTAATTTAAAAAAATGAAGAGAGTAATTGTAGATTATGCTAAATTAACGAGTGATATATTAGATCTATTAGTTGAGAAATTTCCAACTGGTTATGGTTATAAAGATATTATTACTTTTAAAAATGCAAAAGATGAAACTGTTAGAGCTGTAGAAGTAACTACTGAGGACACTACTTATTTGGTTAAAATAAGTTTAAAACTAGAAGAGACTATGGAAGAATACGACAGTGATGACGATAATTTCGAAGAAGCATATGATAATGACTTTGAAGGTGTTGCAGAAGATGAAGTTGAAGACGATGATTAAAATAAAATAATACCTCTTATAAATAAAAAAACCTGCATTTCGCAGGTTTTTTTATTTATAAGAATGTTTTTTCTTAATATTTTGATTCTTGACCTAATTCTTTCACTAATAAATAGTAAACAATAGCTCTATATTTATTTCTGTTAGATTTTCCCATTTTTTCCATAACTGCATCGATAGCATTGTCTAATTTAGCACCATCTGAAAGTCCTAATTTTTTAATTAGGAAATTGTTTTTTACAGTTGCTAATTCTTTAGCATCCGATCCAGAAACAGTTTCAGCATCTTTTTTGTAAATTGAAGGGCCTAAGCCTTTAGTAACTTTTGCAAATAAATCAGCATTAAAGCTAATTCCTAAATCTTTCATTGCACCTTGATAAAGTGCTATTTTTTCATCAAATTTACTCATAAGTAACGATTTTTTTATTAATAATTTAGTTCTGTTATCAAATATAAAAAATATTATTTGTTTAATGATAATTTTTTTTAACAATCTGAGATATTTACACTTACGGCAAGACCTCCTTCCGAAGTTTCTTTGTATTTAGAATTCATATCCTTTGCTGTTTCCCACATGCTAGAAATTACTTTATCTAACGGAACTTTTGCATGAGACGCATCTGATTCTAACGCTAATTCAGCAGCGTTAATAGCTTTAATTGCACCCATAGCATTTCTTTCAATACAAGGTATTTGCACTAAGCCTCCAATAGGGTCACATGTTAAGCCTAAATGATGCTCCATAGCAATTTCACTAGCCATTAATACTTGCTCTGGAGTTCCTCCTAATAATTCTGTTAAAGCTCCTGCTGCCATCGCAGAAGAAACACCAATTTCAGCTTGACACCCACCCATAGCGGCTGATATAGTTGCTCCCTTTTTAAATAAGCTACCTATTTCACCTGCAACTAATAAAAACTGTTTTATTTCATTAAAATTGGCTTCATGATTTTCAATAACCAGATAATACATTAAAACAGCGGGGATTACTCCTGAGCTGCCATTCGTTGGAGCTGTTACAACTCTACCTAATGATGCGTTAACTTCATTTACGCTTAAAGCAAAGCAGCTTACCCATTTTAATATTTGTCGAAATTTGACTTCAGTTTTTCGAATAGTTTCTAACCATTCATTCGGAGAATTATAATGTGAACTACCAATTAATTTTTTATGAATGTCAAAAGCACGCCTTTTTACGTTTAATCCACCTGGGAGGATTCCTTCTGTATGGCAACCTGTAAACATGCACTCAAGCATAGTTTTCCAAATTCTATTAATTTCAAAGTTTATTTCTACATCACTTCTTAATGATCTTTCATTTTCTAAAACAATTTCTGAAATCTTTAATTGTGTTTGTTTACAAAATACTTCTAATTCTTTTGCTTTTTGTATTGGGTAGGGAAATGTTTTATGAATTTTAATATTCTCTTTTGCATGAATTAATTCTTCTCTAACAACAAAACCACCACCAATAGAATAATAAGTGTCAGATGAAATTTCAATTTCATTATTAAATCCAGTGAATTTTATTCCATTTGAATGAAAAGGTAAAAATTCTCTATTGAAAATGATATCATCTTTTGAATCAAAAAAAATTAAATTTTTCCCACCAAATTTTAGTTCTTTAGAAGTTTGAATTAAATGAACCAATGGTGAAATCTCATCTATTGGAATATTTTCAGGATCAGATCCTGCTAACCCTAATATTAAGGCTAAATCTGTAGCATGTCCTTTTCCTGTTAAAGATAAAGATCCGTATAAATCTACTTTGATAGTTGTAATCTCATTAAATATTTCTTCTTTTTTTAAATGATTAATCCATCTTTCTGCAGCACGCCAAGGTCCTAAAGTATGAGAACTAGATGGTCCAATACCAATTTTAAGCATATCAAAAACTGAAATACATTCCATTTTATTTTTTTAAGTGTGTAAATATATGCTTTTGTAAACTATGAATAATGTCAATTTAATGAGATTATAACTGCTTTGTTGACTTGTTAAATGACAATTAAAGTATTGATTCTTTTTAATTCTGACAACTTGACATATTTTTTTCAATGGCATAATCATTGACTATTTGAAGTTGTAGTTTAAAAAAAATAAGAACAAAAAATAAAATAGTATAGTTATGGGTAAAATAATAGGAATAGATTTAGGAACAACCAACTCATGTGTTTCTGTAATGGAAGGGAATGAACCAGTGGTAATTCCTAATGCTGAAGGAAAAAGAACAACGCCTTCAATTGTTGCATTTATTGAGGGTGGTGAAAGAAAAGTTGGTGATCCTGCAAAACGTCAGGCAGTTACTAACCCTTTAAAAACTGTTTATTCAATTAAACGTTTTATGGGTAATAAATATTCTGAGTCTAAAATGGAAGCAGAACGTGTACCTTATAAAGTTGTAAAAGGTGATAATGATACTCCTCGTGTAGATATTGATGGAAGATTATATACTCCTCAAGAAATTTCAGCAATGATTCTTCAAAAAATGAAGAAAACTGCTGAAGATTATTTAGGAACTGAAGTAACAGAAGCTGTTGTAACAGTACCAGCATATTTTAACGATGCACAACGCCAAGCAACTAAAGAAGCTGGTGAAATTGCAGGTTTAAAAGTTAGCCGTATTATAAATGAACCAACTGCTGCGGCATTGGCTTATGGTATGGATAAAAAAGGTATTGATCAAAAAATTGTTGTTTTCGATTTTGGTGGTGGAACACATGATGTTTCTATCTTAGAATTGGGAGACGGTGTTTTTGAAGTTTTATCGACAGATGGAGATACACATTTAGGTGGTGATGATGTTGATCAAAAAATTATTGACTGGTTAGCTGCAGAATTTAAAGCTGAAGAAGATATTGATTTACGTAAAGACCCAATGGCTTTACAACGTTTAAAAGAAGCTGCTGAAAAAGCGAAGATTGAGTTATCATCATCTGCTACAACTGAAATTAACTTACCATATGTTACAGCTACTGCATCAGGTCCAAAACACTTAGTGCGTAGTTTAACAAAAGCTAAATTTGAACAGTTAATAGATGATTTAATTAAAAGAACTATTGAGCCTTGTAAAACAGCATTAAAAGGAGCTGGTTTATCTACAAGTGATATTGATGAAGTTATTTTAGTTGGTGGATCAACTCGTATTCCTGCAGTTGTTGAAGCTGTTGAGAAATTTTTCGGAAAAACACCTTCAAAAGGTGTAAATCCTGATGAAGTTGTTGCAATTGGAGCAGCTATTCAAGGAGGAGTTTTATCAGGAGATGTGAAAGATGTATTGTTATTAGATGTTACACCACTTTCATTAGGTATTGAAACTATGGGGAATGTAATGACTAAATTAATTGAAGCTAATACTACGATTCCAACAAAAAAATCACAAGTATTTTCAACAGCGGCTGACAATCAGCCTTCTGTAGAAATTCACGTGTTACAAGGTGAACGTGCTATGGCAGCAGATAATAAAACGATTGGACGTTTTCATTTAGATGGTATTCCACCAGCACAAAGAGGAACACCTCAAATTGAAGTAACTTTTGATATTGATGCCAATGGTATTATTCATGTGACTGCTGGAGATAAAGCAACAGGAAAAACACAAGACATTAGAATTGAAGCTTCTTCAGGTTTAACTGAAGATGAAATCAAAAAAATGAAAGCTGATGCTGAAGCAAATGCTGATTCAGATAAAGCAGCAAAAGAAACTGCTGAAAAAATCAATGGGGCTGACTCTATGATTTTTCAAACAGAAAAACAACTAAAAGAGTTTGGTGAAAAATTATCAGCTGATAAAAAAGACCCAATCGAAGCTGCACTTGAGGAATTGAAAAAAGCTCATGAAATTAAAGATATTGCTCAAATTGATGCCGCAATGGAAAAAATTAATGAAGCTTGGAAAGTAGCAAGTGAAGAAATGTACAAAGCACAACAAGAAACACAAGGTGCTCCAACTGGAGATGCTGGGGCTGAACAGCCAAAAAATGAAAGTGATAATGTTGAAGATGTTGACTTTGAAGAAGTAAAAGAAGACAAATAGTTTCTTTTAAATATATTTAAAAGCGCCTCCTTAGTGGAGGCGTTTTTTTTTGGTTTTAGTTTAAAGTAAATTATTTATTTTTCAAGAATATGTTTTTCTAATACAAAACATACAAAATCACCTTCAAAAACAAGTTCATCTTTTTGATTAAAAACATGTACGTTTACTACTATTTTTTTTTCGTTTACTCTTTCAGAGATCGTTGCTTTAGCTGTTAATTCTTCATTTATAATAACTGGCTTCATAAATTTAACTTCTGCTTTAGCTAAAACAACAGTAGGCTCATTAATTGCTACCATCGCCGCATAATCGGCTAAGCCAAAAACAAACCCTCCGTGTGTTAGGTTAAATGAGTCAACAACCATTTCTTTAGTAATTTTTAAAGTTACTGTTGCAGTATTATTTTCTATTGAGGTTACTGATCCAACAAGTTTTTTTGAAGTAAGTAAGTGTGTTTTTTGCGTTGTTTTATTCATTTCTATATTTATTATTTCTTTATGAAAGCACGTTTTGTTTTTTAAAAAAGCAGCTGACAAATATACCTTTTTGCCATTGTATTAAAAAGGTGTTTAAAAAAGATATAACAATTTCCTATATTTGAAAAAATAATAAAATGAAATCAGCCAAATTAAACCAACTTTTAAATATTAAGTACCCAATAATTCAAGCTCCAATGTTTTTAGTGTCTAATACTAAAATGGTTATAGAGGCTATGAAATCTGGAATTGCAGGATGTATTCCGGCTTTAAATTATAGAAATGAAGAAGATTTGAGATTGGCTATAAAAGAATTAAAAGCGGCTAAAGTTGAAGGTGGTTCGTATGGTTTTAATTTAATTGTAAATAAATCAAACATAAAATATTTAGGGCAATTAAAAATACTTTGTGAAGAAGGTGTTGATTTTATTATTACTTCGCTTGGAAGTCCAGA
>NZ_CALAEQ010000171.1 GCF_937891065.1 uncultured Lutibacter sp.
CAAACCTACTAAATTTTAAAAATTTAGAGGTCTTATTTTTCTCAAAAATAAACGCAAAATTTTGGATTTAATGCAAAATTAAGGGCATAAATCTTATAAAAACAATCATTATTTTAAATAAACTTTAAAACTATAAGTCCAAGTGGCGGTAAATTTAATTCTGTAGAATATTTTTTGCCATTCCAAGGTTGTTTTTTAATGCTTATTTTATTTAAATTTAGAACTCCGCTCCCACCATATTTTGAGTGGTCACTATTAAATATTTCCGTTAATTTTCCATTTTTAGGAATACCAATTTTGTAGTTTTCTAAAGTTGTTGGCGTAAAATTACAGACAACTATTACATCATCCTTTGAATCTTTTCCTTTTCTAATATATGAAATTACTGAATTTTCATTATCATCATAACTAATCCACTCAAATCCTTCATTACTAAATCCTTTTTCATATAAAGCAGGTGTAGTTTTATACAATAAATTTAACTCTGAAAAATAATTTAGCGTGTTTTTATGAGGTTCAAATTCTAATAAATTCCAATCTAAACTACTTTCAAAATCCCACTCATCATATTGGCCAAACTCACCACCCATAAATAATAATTTTGTACCAGGATGTGTAAACATATAGCCATATAGCAATCTTAAATTTGCAAAACGTTGCCATTCGTCTCCCGGCATACGTCCTAAAATTGATTTTTTACCATAAACCACTTCATCATGTGAAAGTGGCAACATAAAATTTTCAGAAAAAACATAAGCCAAACTAAATGTTATATCATTTTGGTGGTGTTTTCTATAAATTGAATCTTTCCCAAAGTACTCTAAAGTATCGTGCATCCATCCCATCATCCATTTCATACCAAAACCTAAACCTCCTTCAAATGTTGGTTTAGAAACTTTTGGAAATGCTGTTGATTCTTCTGCAATTGTTTGAACATCAGGAAAAGACTTATATACTTCAATATTTAATTCTTTCAAAAAAGAAACAACATCAAGGTTTTCATTACCTCCAAATTCATTTGGATCCCACTCACCTTCTTCACGTGAATAATCTAAAAACAGCATAGAGGCAACTGCATCAACACGCAGTGCATCAGCATGATACAAATCTAACCAGAAAATAGCATTACTAATTAAAAATGAGCGAACTTCATTTCTTCCATAATTAAAAATTAAACTTTTCCAATCTGGATGATATCCTTTTTTTCTATCAGGATGTTCGTATAAATGTGTTCCATCAAAAAGACCTAATCCATGTGCATCTTCAGGAAAATGAGAAGGTACCCAATCTAAAATAAGACCAATATCATTTTGATGTAATTTATCAACTAAGTATTTAAACTCATCAGGATAACCGAAACGAGAAGTTGGTGCAAAATAACCTGTAAGTTGGTAACCCCAAGATGGATCATAAGGATATTCCATAATAGGCATAAACTCTACATGAGTAAAGTTCATTTTTTTTACATAATTCACCAAATCATCCGCTAATTCTACATAGGATAAAAAACGATTTTCTTCAATATTCTTTTTCCAAGATCCAAGATGAACTTCATAAACTGAGTAAGGAGCATCAATTGCATTATTTTTAATACGTTTTTTCATCCATTTGGAATCTTTCCAAGCATAGGAATCTTCCCAAACCACTGAAGCTGTTTTTGGTGGATGCTCACAGCGTCTTGCATAAGGATCTGCTTTTTCTGTTTTTATATTATTATTACTACTTTGTATTTTGTATTTATAAACAGTTCCTTTTCCAATAAGTGGAATAAATCCTTCCCAAATACCGCTTTCATCCCAACGCACATTAAGTTGGTGCTCACCTTCTAACCAAAAATTAAAATCACCAATAACTGAAACTGCTTTTGCACTTGGAGCCCAAACAGCAAAATAAGTACCTTCTACTCCATCAACTGTAGTAATATGGGAACCAAATTTTTCGTAAAGTCTATAATGTTTTCCTGATTTAAAAAGATTGATATCAAAGTCTGAAAACAGACTAAAAACTTTTACTTGTGCCATATATTTTTTAATGATTTATAATGTTTGAAATCCCTTTTAAAGGAATTAATGCCCAACGCGGACGAGAATTAAGTTCGTAACCTAATTCGTACACTGCTTTTTCTAATAAACAGTATTCTAAAATAAACATACGTTCCTGATGATATCCAATATTTAAATTAGCATCCTGAACTTCAGCAACATAAGTACCTAAAAATACTCCTGTAAAATAGTTGTACAATAACTCTGCTGCTTTAAAAAGTGTTTCTTGAGAACCTAAAAATTCTGTTGAATTATTAAAAATTGTTGCATAAATAGCATAATGAAATGACCTAAACAAACCAGCTACATCTTTAAGCGGTGGTTGTTTTACTTTTCTATCTCTAATGGTACTTTCTGGTTCACCTTCAAAGTCTAAGATATAAAAATCGTCATCTTTAACTAATATTTGACCTAAATGATAATCTCCGTGAACTCTAATTCTTTCTCCTTTAAGCTTTGTCCAATCAAATTTTACAAATCTTTTTCTTATCTTATTTTTTTTATCTAAAAACTCTTTTGCTAATTCTAATGCTAAACCATCTAATTTATGCAAATTATTTTCTATCGTATTTAATCTATTTTGAAATTGATACAATAACCTGTTTTTTAACCAAACTGTATAATCACCATTAAAACGTGTTGGTGTAAATGCTGTATCTTCAAACTCTGAACCTAGTGTTATATGCATCTCGGCAGTTCTTTTTGCTAAAGTTTGAATCTTTAAAAATAAATTCAATCCTACCCAATCAATAATTTGTGGCGGTACATCATTTATACCTAATCTTAAAAATAGTTCTGTTGTTGGTAAAGAATCTACATCAATACGTTTATGTTCTAAATTTAAAAATACAGTATGAAGTTCTTTCAACATATATTCCCACGCATCACCTTGATTTGGAACCATTTCTTGCATTAAAGCAATGGTTATATGTGAGTTTTCTGAATCAACAATATTTATACTACCTAAAAATTTTGGTGTGTTTTTAAAATCCTTCTTCTCTGACAAAAATCGACTCATTTCATAATCAGGATTTTTATCTACATAAATTCTTCTGAAAAATTTTAAAACATACTTTTCATTAAAAACAATTGAAGTATTGCTTTGCTCTAAACCCATAAATCTCGAAGATTCATAGTTTACATTGTTTAATAACAAGCTTTTATGATATTGAACTTTGGTTTCATTACCATTTTGACCAATTAAAATTTGTTCAAACATTAATCTCCGAAAAGCTTCTAAATTAATGGCATCAATAATAAAACCTTCCTGTCCCTTTATACTTATAGGAAGAATTCTATCTTTTTTTGCAAAATTTTCATCAGAAACAAACGCAATTGGTAAAAAATAATGTTGGTAAAAAGCTTCAACAAAATTAATTTCCAAGATCAAGCCATAATAAACTTCATCTCCTTGCTTCATTTTAAAGTATTCGGAAAGTTCTATATATTTAAGTTTACTTGCTTTTCCTCCATACCAACGTTGCTTTACTATATAATCTTCTAAAATATCAGAAAGAAAGACTTTTATAAACTCTTCACTGTCAAGTAAATCTTCCCATTTATCATTAAAATTATAAGGAGATTGTAAAATATTTTTAGCTAGTTGTTTAGACATATTATTTTTTTAATCTAAATATATGAAATGGTAATGAAGGGTGTAACTCAACAAAGTTCCAAGCTGCATTCCAATGATAATTATTTCCTGTAATTAAATCAAGTACTTCTACTTGGTGACCCTCTGAGATACCTAATTCTGAGAATGGCAATTGAACCGTACCTTGCTGTGAATTATTATGATCTAAACTAATAACAATTAATAACTCATTTGTTTTAGAATCGTTCCATTTATAAAAAGCAATTAAATTTTCATTTTCAACAGCACAAAATTTTATGTTATTTGTTTGCTGAAGTGCTTCCTGTTCTTGACGAATTTTATTAATTCTTGATATAACAGTGGTTAATTTATTTTCTTTGAACCAATCATAATGACAAATCTGAAATTTTTCTGAATTCAAATATTCTTCTTTTCCAAGAAGTGCATCACTTATCATATATTCAAAAACAGGTCCATAAATTCCAATATTTGAACTTAAAGTTGCTGCAAGAACATAACGCTGCATGTATTTTGATTCGTTAGCACCTTGAAGATGAAATGGATTAATATCTGGTGTATTTGGCCAGAAATTTGGTCTAAAGTATTCCTTTTGATTAGTTTGTGTCAATTCATTCATATACTCAATTAATTCATGTTTTTTCTCTCTCCAGGTAAAATATGAATACGATTGTGTGTAACCTTGTTTTGCTAATTGCTGCATTACTTTTGGTCTTGTAAATGCTTCTGCTAAAAATAAAACATCAGGATGTTTTTGTTTTATTTCATTTATAATCCAATTCCAAAAATAATATGGTTTTGTATGTGGGTTGTCTACTCTAAAAATTGTAATTCCACAATCTATCCAATAAAATAACGTATCTAAGCATTCATTCCAAAGGTTTTTAAAATCTTCACTTTCCCAATAAATTGGTAAAATATCTTGATATTTTTTTGGTGGATTTTCAGCATATTGAACTGTTCCATCAGGCCTCCATTTAAACCAGCTTGGATGTTCTTTCACCCAAGGATGATCTGGTGCTGCCTGTAAAGCATAATCCATTGCAATTTCAATACCTTCCTCTTTTGCTTTTGCAATTAAAGATTTAAAATCTTCTACAGACCCTAATTGTGAATGAATATCTTTATGACCTCCTAATTTTGAACCAATTCCCCAAGTAGAACCAACATCACCTTCTTTAGCCTCAGTTGTATTGTTTTTTCCTTTTCTATTAACCTCTCCTATTGGATGAATAGGTGGAAAATATAAAGTGTCAAAACCCATCTTAGCAACCTTAGGAAGCAATCTTTCACAATCTTTAAAAGTTCCATGAACTCCTTCTTGTTCTGAAGCAGAACGTGGAAAAAACTCATACCAAGTACTAAATTGTGCTTTTAATCTATCAACATAAACTTTATATATTTTAGATGAATTTGCTAAAAGTTTTTTAGGGTACTTGGTGAAAATATTATGCAATTTATTACTTTGAGCTTCTAAAACAGCTTCTTCATACATTTTGGCATTTGAAAATAATTTTTCCAAATGTTTTAAATATTCCTTTTCCTCTTTTGAGGCTACTTTTAAAATGTCATTTATGTATTCAATACCTTCTAGTAATTCGGAATTCACATGTTGATTGTCCTCAATTTTACGAGTTATTCCATGTTGCCAGTTTAAAGCATAATCTACCCATCCTTCAACTTTATATTCACAAAAACCTTGTTTTTTAACTATAAATGCACCAATCCATTCGTCATTATTAATGTGTTGCATTCTAACTTCACTCCATTTTTTATCTTTTTCATATTTATATAAAATAGAGGCTGCAATAATATCATGTCCATCTGAAAGCACATGTGAATTAACTGTAACAATTTGATTTACAACCCTTTTTATAAAAAAATCACCATTATTAATTTGAGGTGAAACATAATCAATAACTACTCTTTTTTGATTTTGCATTTTCTACAATTGATTTTTATGTTTTTATTGTTGAATAAAAATACAGTCATGAAATCATTAAATAACTGCATTAAGCATTTTTATATTATAAATCCGTTTTGAATAATTGCTCCCTTTTTAATTACAACTATACCATCTCTAACAGCGTATTCATCAGTTTCTGAATCTTTTAAATGTTTACCTCCATTTATTTTTACATCATCACCAATACTGCAATTTTTATCTAAAATTGCATTTTTGATAAAACATCGTGAACCAATTCCCATAGAAACTATATTTTTATCAATAATTTCTTCTAAAGGTTGATAAAAATCACTTCCCATCATATAGGTATTAATAACTATAGATTCAGAATCTATTCGAGATCTAATCCCTATCACAGAATGTTCAATTTTAGCTGCATTTATTATACAGCCATCAGCAATCACTGTTTTATCTAAAGCCGTTCCAGAAACTTTGGTTGTTGGCAACATTCTAGCATGCGTATAAATACGTTTTGTTTTACTGTATAAATTAAACTTTGGAAAATCATCTGTTAAAGCCAAATTAGCTTCAAAAAAAGATTCGATATTCCCAATATCAGTCCAATAATCTTCAAATTGATGACTTATAATTTTATGTTTACCAATTGCTTGAGGTATAATTTCTTTACCAAAATCATTAGTTTCTGGATCATTCATTAATTCAACTAATAACTCTCTGTTAAATATATAAATACCCATAGAGGCTAAATAATTTCTTCCTTCATCTTTCATTTGTTGGCTAACTTCTGAAGTCCAATCAGGCAATAATTCAGCTGCTGGTTTTTCAATAAAAGAAGTAATATCATTCTCAGCATTAGTTTTTAAAATTCCAAATGAAGTAGCATCTTTCCCATTTACAGGAATAGTTGCTATTGATATTTTAGCATTACTTTTTATATGTTTCTGAAGCATTTCATCATAATCCATTTGATACAATTGATCACCAGATAAAATTAATGCATAATCAAATTCATGTCTTAAAAAATGATGCATACTTTGACGAACAGCATCAGCAGTTCCTTGAAACCATTTGCTATTTCCTGGAGTTTGTTCAGCAGCTAGAACATCCACAAATGCTGAACTGAAAAAACTAAAATGATAAGTATCTTTAATATGTCTGTTTAATGAAGCTGAATTAAATTGGGTTAAAACAAACATTCTTTTTATATTTGAATTAATGCAATTTGAAATTGGAATATCTACTAAACGGTACTTTCCAGCAATTGGAACCGCTGGTTTAGAGCGAGTTTCTGTTAATGGGTGTAATCTTGAACCTTGTCCACCTCCTAATATTATTGCTAAAACATTACTTCCTGCCATAACTTTATTTTTTAAAATTTGTATAATTTACTTTTATATTCCTTAATTACAACATTAAATTAAAGATTTATATAATTCTTCAACTTGTTTTGCAATTGCTATCCAATCAAAATGATCTTCAACTCTTTTTCTTCCTTTTTTAGCCATACTCTCTCTTAAAGATTTGTTGCTTATTAATTTATTAATTCCATTCGCTAAATCTCTTGAAAATTTGTCGGGATTAATCGGCTCAAATGGTGCAACATCTTGTTGTTCTAAATGAACTAATATACCCGTTTCGTTATCCACTACAACTTCTTTTATTCCTCCAACAGCACTTGCCACAACAGCAGTTTCGCAAGCCATTGCTTCAATATTAATAATACCAAATGGCTCATAGATTGATGGGCAACAGAAAACATCAGCATGTGAATATAATTGAATTATTTCTTTTTTAGGTAGCATCTCAGCAATCCAAATAACATTATCTCTAGTTTTTTTCACTTCATTAACACTTTCTTCCATTTCTTTTGCAATTTCAGGAGTGTCTGGAGCACCAGCACATAAAACTATTTGTGTATCAGAATCTATATATTTTATGGCATTTACTAAATGTATAATTCCTTTTTGCTTGGTAATTCTACCAACAAAAAGTACATATGGTTTTAATGTATCAATACCACATCTTTCTAGTGTTGAAGTTTCATGAGTAACTACATACTCTTCAAGGTTTATACCATTGTATATTACCTTTATTTTATCTTCATCAACATTAAAATATTTTAACACATCTACTTTAGTTTCATTAGAAACAGCAATTAGAGCATCAGCCATTTCTATAGCAGTTTTCTCAATCCAAGAGGACGCATCATACCCGTTACCTAATTGTTCTCTTTTCCATGGTCTTAACGGCTCTAATGAATGTGTTGTTATTACCAATGGGATACCGTAACATAATTTTGCAACAATACCTGCAAAATGTGCATACCAAGTATGACAATGAACAATATCAGCATCAATTTCTTCTGCATTCATTTGAATACAAGTACTTAATGTTTGTAGAACAGATTTAAGTTTATCATTTGAATTATTAAAAACTGGATTATCAAAAGGAAAGCCTTTTACTGTTAAATTTTCGGTATTTTCTTGTTGATCTCCAAAACATCTTACATCAACATTCATTAGCTTAGCTAATTCTGCTGCTAAATACTCAACATGAACTCCTGCTCCACCATAAACATAAGGTGGAAATTCTCTTGTATAAAAAAGTACTTTCATAATTCTAAATAATAAAATTGTAAATAAAATAATTGATGATAAACTGTTTAATTATTCTTAAATTATAACAGTATCGCTGTATTAAACACTAAAATATACTAATTAATTAGATAAAAATAATAATTTAAAAAGTTACGAAAAATTAATTAGTGTAATTATATTATTTACGAAAACGTTATAATTTATACTGATAATATTAAATAAATAATAACATGCTAATATTTATGTGTTTAACAAAAAAAAGAGGAGTCTTCAAACTCCTCTTTTTAAAATTATGTTTCTCAACTTTAATTAAAGTCAATTAAGCGTTCTCCTTTTTAATTAAATTTAACGCAGAACCTTCATTAAACCAAGCAATTTGGCTGTCATTATAAGTGTGGTTTAATTTAATTGTATTAGAACTCCCATCTTTATGAGAAATTTCTAATGTTAACTGTTTACCTGGAGTAAATTCATTTAAATCTACAAAGTTAAAAGTATCATCTTCTTTAATTAAATCATAATCTGCTTCATTAGCAAATGTTAAACCTAACATTCCTTGCTTTTTCAAATTAGTTTCGTGGATACGTGCAAATGATTTTACAATTACAGCTGCAACACCTAAGTGACGTGGCTCCATTGCAGCATGCTCTCTTGAAGAGCCTTCTCCGTAATTATGATCTCCAACAACTATAGATTTTATTCCTGCTGCTTTATAAGCTCTTGCAGTATCTGGTACAGCTCCAAATTCACCTGTTAATTGATTTTTAACCTTATTTGTTTCTTTTCCAAATGCATTAACAGCTCCAATTAAACAATTGTTTGATATATTATCTAAATGTCCACGAAAACGTAACCAAGGCCCAGCCATAGAAATATGATCAGTAGTACATTTACCATCTGCTTTTATTAATAACTTAGCTCCTTTAATAGTGTTCCCAATAGGTTCAAATGGCGTTAACAATTGTAAACGTTCTGAATCTGAGCTTACAGTAACTTCAACTCCTGAACCATCTGCAATTGGTGCGTCATATCCTGCATCTTCAACAGCAAAACCTTTTGGAGGTAATTCAAAACCTGTTGGTTCTTCTAGCATCACTTCTTCACCATCTTGATTGATTAATTTATCCGTCATAGGATTAAAATCTAATCTACCAGAAATAGCAATTGCAGCAACCATTTCTGGTGAGGCTACAAAAGCATGTGTATTCGGGTTTCCATCAGCTCTTTTAGAAAAATTACGGTTAAAAGAGTGAATAATTGTATTTTTCTCTTGTTTAGAAGCTCCTTCTCTATCCCATTGACCAATACAAGGTCCACAAGCATTTGTAAATATTTTAGCGTCTAAATCCTCGAAAATTGTTAACAAACCATCGCGATCAGCTGTATATCTAACTTGTTCTGATCCTGGATTAATTCCAAATTCCGCTTTTGCTACTATATTTTTATCAACCGCCTGTTTTGCAACAGATGCTGCTCTTGATAAATCTTCATAAGACGAGTTAGTACAAGAACCTATTAATCCCCAATCAACTTTTAAAGGCCAATCATTTTTAGTGGCTTTTTCAGTCATTTCACCTACAACAGTTGCTAAATCTGGAGTAAAAGGGCCATTAATATGAGGTTTTAATTCTGATAAATTAATTTCAAGAACTTCATCAAAATATTGTTCTGGATTTGCATATACTTCATCATCACCTGTTAAATAAGGTGCAATTTTATTAGCAGCATCAGCAACTTCATCTCTACCAGTTGAACGTAAATAACGCTCTATAGACTCATCGTAACCAAAAGTTGAAGTTGTAGCTCCAATTTCAGCTCCCATATTACAAATTGTTCCTTTTCCTGTTGCCGAAATTGATTTAGCTCCTTCACCAAAATATTCAACTATACATCCTGTACCACCTTTTACTGTTAATATACCTGCTACTTTTAAAATAACATCCTTAGGGGCAGTCCAACCAGAAAGTTTTCCTGTTAATTTAATTCCAATCAATTTAGGAAATTTTAATTCCCAAGGCATTCCAGCCATAACATCAACTGCATCCGCTCCACCAACACCAATAGCTATCATACCCAATCCACCTGCATTTACAGTATGAGAATCTGTTCCAATCATCATTCCTCCAGGAAAAGCATAATTTTCTAAAACTACTTGATGAATAATTCCTGCTCCTGGTTTCCAAAAACCAATACCATATTTATTTGATACTGAAGCTAAAAAATTAAAAACTTCACTACTCGTATTTAAGGCATTTTGCAAATCTTTATCAGCTCCAATTCTTGCTTGAATTAAATGGTCACAATGCACAGTTGTTGGAACCGCTACTTTGCTTTTACCTGCCTGCATAAATTGCAATAAAGCCATTTGCGCTGTTGCATCCTGACAAGCAATGCGGTCGGGAGCAAAATCTACATAATCTTTTCCTCTTTCAAAAGCTGTTTTAGCTTTTCCATCCCAAAGATGGTTGTATAATATTTTTTCAGATAACGTTAATGGTTTACCAACTACTTTTTTAGCAGTATCAACCCTTTCAGTCATTCGGTTATAAACACCTTTAATCATTTTAATATCAAAAGCCATATCTATTTGTTTTTGTTTAATTATTTTGTTCAGCGAAGTTACAAAAAAGGATGTTCAGATTTATTTAATTCGGAATATTAAGTTCATTTTTGAATATATCAATAATAAAAATGTTATTTATTTTGAAATACATAAAAATAGCCGACGAAAACGTTATAAATATTAAGAATTTGATAAAAAAATTAAGTAGATCTATAAGCCGGATTCTGTACTTCGAAAAGTTCTCATCATTTATCTAGGCTATAAATTGCTCTATAGCTCAAGCTGCCTACCCCTTGAAATAGAGCGAGTAACTCTAAAATTTC